>NZ_JBNILN010000014.1:0-87850 GCF_050107715.1 Metabacillus sp. 84
GCACGCCGCCAGCGTTCGTCCTGAGCCAGGATCAAACTCTCCAAAAAGTAGTTTGACTAGCTCTTGTTTAAAACTTTAGAATTAACGTTGGCACTTCGATTTGTTTAGTTTTCAAAGATCATTTTTTGCACCGCCTCGTTTAGCGGCTTTAATAATATAACATGATGTTCCATCGCAGTCAACAAATTCTTTAAATGTTTTTTTAAACACATTTAGTTGTTTACAGCGACGCAAATAAATATACCACGCTGAAATATCAGCGTCAATACTCTTTTAAATTTTCGTGCCCTTCTTAAAATGGGGTGCCTATTTTCCCCTTGGGGGATCTCCGTACTCCCGCTTTCAATGGGCGTCCAGAACCTACACAGTCCTTTTCACTTTCCTGTATGTTCAGATGGCTGTATTCATTCATATAAACCTTATCCGAAAATCTGATTTGATTCATGGAATTCCTGTCCTTCGCATATCTATAAGACAAGACTGATACTGGACAAGGAGGCCTGCTGGCATGAATCGAATTTACGTCTTCCGGGCAAAAAAAATTAAGCAAGTCTTTATAATAGCGATAGCCGCTCTATTTACCGCCGGAATTTTATATGTAGAAAATGTTGTTCAATACCCCGTATTTTCCTCTGTCACCGGACCAAAGGCCATTTACAAAGGAGAAGCCGGCAGCAAAAAGATTGCGCTGACTTTTGATATCAGCTGGGGTGATGAAAAAGCCCTGCCCATTCTGGATACACTGAAAAGAAACCATGTAACGAACGCTACATTCTTTATTTCCGCTTCCTGGGCTGAGCGCCACCCGGGCATTGTAAAACGCATGGTTAAGGATGGGCATCAGATCGGAAGTATGGGCTACTCTTATAAAAACTATACGAATCTAAAGCCTGAAGAAATCAGGAGAGATTTGATGCTTGCACAAAAAACGTTCGATCAGCTGAATGTAAAAAAGATTCAATACCTGCGTCCTCCGACTGGACACTTCAATAAGCAAGTATTAGATATTGCTTCTGCTTACGGACTGTCCGTTGTCCACTACAGCATCGATTCGAACGACTGGACTAATCCCGGGGTGAGTAAAATTGTAGAAAATGTTACGGGCAACCTCGGCGGAGGCGACATCATTTTGCTGCACGCTTCTGATTCTGCTAAGCAAACGAAAGATGCTATCCCTAAAATTCTTAAAAATGTAACAGAGAAAGGCTACCGAAATGTAACCGTCAATGAGCTCGTAGCCAATACAGAATCCCGGTCCAAAGAAGTGAACTAGCTTTATCCTTTCCTCAGCTGCTCAGGCTGGGGCTTTTTATTGGACCGCATTCCGATACGAAACAGCAGTATTGCACAGCTTTCAGCCCTCCGCGGTTTTCCGCCGCTCCGTCTTCCTGGCAGCAGACCCGCTGAAGCGCGGAAGCATAATCAGCTGAAAAGCATTGCAGCACAGTAAGGATATAAGCATAAAGTACAGCCAGTTTTGATCATTTTCCCTAAGGGCAGGGAACCATTCAACAGCTGTTCCGACGAAAATAAAAAACAGCGCGGGAATAAAAGCTCCTTTATTTGTATCTTTTTGCTTAATATAAGCGATGATAAGGCTTACAAAAAAGAATCCGGCAGCCGGCCAAATATATGGAAGAACCGGTCCTGATTCTCCGAATGCCTGATAACGGAAATAAATTAAATCAAATAGAACAAACACAATTAAAACCATCTGAACCGGATTCCAAAGTGACCCAAAGATTCCCATTCCAAAGCGATGCAGCGTCAAATATGCAAAGAAGCCCATCTGGCTGATTATACTGAACATCATTCCCACTCCGACAAACCATACTAAGGAAGCGAGGACTTCATCTATTTGCCCTGATGCAAGCAGACCAGACTGCTGCTCCCAATTAATGATCATGCCGGATGCTATAGCTGCAGCCGCTCCCACGAGCAAGCCGGAAAAGAAAAAACGTACCCAGTCCCTGCTTTTCATTAACGCTCCCCCATCCCATTTCTCTGCTTTGATTTTATCAAGCCTCCTTTAAAATTGCTATACAGGGAATTTTTTTCAGTCATAAAAAAAAGCCTGTGCCCCATATTAAGGATAGGAACTTGTGAAAGGAGCCCTTTAATCATGAAACAATTTATCCTGCTCCTCACGATTAGTGCGCTTGCTATCGGTTTGAATGGCTGTGCTCCTAAAGCGGAGGGCGCAAGTGAAATGGATTATGAAAAGACGAAAAAAATGGTTGTCGATATATTAAAAACAGATGAAGGCAAAACCGCTCTGCAGGAAGTTTTAAAAGATGAAGAAATGAAACAGGCTCTCGTCATGGACCAGAAGATGGTATCAGAAACGATCAAAAAAACCCTTACATCCAAAGAAGGCGCAAAATTTTGGACAAAGATCTTTGAAGACCCTCAATTTTCAGAGGCCTTCGCCATGAGCCTGCAGAAGGAACATGAAAAGGTAATCAAGCAATTGATGGCAGATCCAGACTATCAAAAGATGATGATTGAAATCCTTCAAAATCCCGAAATGGAAAAACAAATTGGGACCGTAATCCAAAGCCAGGAATCAAGGAAGTACATTCAGGAAGTCATTACTGAAACCCTATCAAGCCCGCTTTATAAAACAAAAATGCAGGACGCTCTTTTGAAGGCAGCGCAGGAAATGGGACAGCAGCAGCAAGGCGGCGGCTCAAGCGGCGGCGGCCAGGAGCAGGGCGGATCATCTGGGGGTGGAGGAGAATCCGGCGGCTCTGGAGGTCAGTAAATCAGAAAAAACGCCCAATCAGTGATCGGGCGTTTTTTTCATTAGCTAATACTTGTCGGCACCAGGCTGGCCACCTTTTCTGCCATTGTTTCGTAAATTTTCCCAGTCGGATGATCTTGTGCATAAACCGAAGGAGCGAAGTCCTTTTCATTCCAATCCGGCTGGCGGAGAGGAATCCGTCCAAGAATCGGCACCTGCAATTCTTCTGCAAGCTTATCGCCTCCACCTTTGCCGAATACATATTCCTTCTCCCCGGTTGTCTGACTCTCAAAATACGCCATATTTTCTACTACTCCAATGACTTCATGGTCTGTGCGCAATGCCATCGCACCTGCACGGGCTGCAACAAATGCTGCAGTCGGATGCGGAGTGGATACGATGATTTCTTTGCAGGCCGGAAGCATCGAGTGAACGTCAAGCGCTACATCCCCTGTTCCAGGAGGCAAGTCAAGAAGCAGATAATCCAAATCTCCCCACTCAACCTCCTGGAAGAAGTTGTTCAGCATCTTGCCGAGCATCGGGCCTCTCCAAATAACCGGTGCATTATCTTCTACAAAAAAGCCCATTGAAATAACTTTTACTCCAAACCGTTCTACCGGAATGATGGAATCTCCCCGAAGGACCGGCCGATTGGTAATCCCCATCATATCAGGCACGCTGAAGCCGTATATATCGGCATCAATAAGCCCGACCTTTTTCCCCATTCGGGCAAGTGCCACTGCAAGGTTAACTGATACCGTGGATTTGCCTACGCCGCCTTTTCCGCTGGCTATCGCGATATACGTTGGTTCTTTTCCTCCAGCCATGAGACCTGCTGAAGACTCCTGCTTTGGCTGGAGAGATGCGACAACTTCCTGCGGCAGCTCTTCAAAACGCAAGCCGACAGTTTCCGCTCCAGCCTCCTTCAGTCTGGCGACAAGTTCCTGCTGGAGCTTCATTTGCTCTGGAGTATTAAGCTTGGCAATGGCGACTTTCAGACTGACATGGTTTTTTTCCGCCTTCACCTTCACTTCTTTAATCCCATTTACATCTTTCAGCGGTATATGTAAAAAAGGCTCTTGGATTTGTTCTGCTATCTGTCTCAATTTTTCTTCCTGCAACATGTGCTTCACCCTCTTTGAATTCGTTTACAACAGTATAACATATCCAGTAAATTTGGACTGGATTCCTGATCTGCATCGACGCATCCTCAGCCTGCCGTCCGCCCCGCTTCCCTAGCGGAAAAAGAACCTCCTTTACTCAGGAGGCTCCGTTTTATCCGTATAATATCTTAAAATCCCTTTATATACCGATCCGGCCACTTTATCTAAATAGTCAGGGTCAGAAAAGAGCTTCTCCTCTTCTCCATTTGATAAGAACCCGACTTCCACGAGGGCACCGGGTTTATTTGTGTATTTCACTAAATAGATGCCATGGATCGTCTTTGCTTTTCGATCGGTGTTTTCAAGATTGCTCCTCAGTTCATCCTGAATAAATTTTGCCATTCTGGCGTTTTCTTCGAACTTGCCGTCATAGAAGGTTTGTGCGCCTCGCCATTGTCTTTGCGGCAAAGCATTTAAGTGCAGACTTAAATACATATCAGCTGAAGATGAATTGATCATTTCCACCCGGTTGCGGAGATCCTCCGCCTTTTTCCTGCTATATCCTTTTGTGCCGATGGAAGACAGATCGATATCCGTTTCTCTCGTTAAAAGAACAAGGGCTCCCTGCTCCTGCAGATAATCCCTGGTTCGTTTGGCAATTTCGAGGGTCACATCTTTTTCCAGAAGTTTTGTGCCGACGGCCCCTCCATCCGGTCCGCCGTGACCCGGATCCAGGTAAATGACTTTACCGGCTAATGGCAAATTCCAGGACTCCCAGGAATCATCGTTTGCAAATTGAAATTGAAACAGCAGCAGCAATACAATAAATCCCGCTGCAAAAGCGATCCACCTCAGCTTAATTCTTTTCACGCCTCTTCCTCCCCGCCGCCCTTTCCTACTTCACTATATGGGACAGGGTCAGGGATTATGATTAATGGAGGCGTAATTTATACCGCTTCTGCCCTCTTAAAAACCCCTCTTTCCACCAATGCTGCATAAAGCACTCCGAGGCTATGTAAAGAGATTCATGGCAGATGACGCTCTCGTTTGGACAGCCCCAGCTGATGATGTAGTCATAAAAATCAGCTGTCAGCCTTGTTTCTTCTTTGCCGGACCGGTTTTGGACACAGGTCATGGATTCTCCTCTGAAACCAAATTTGCTGTACTTGGCTCCAAGTAAAAAGGATTCGATTGCAAAATCGGCACACCCTTCTTCAATGCTCCATTTCGATAACAATCCATAATGAAAGAAGGTGGCAAAGTGGATGTGGATCCCTTTTTTTAATTCCTTCACCGACACCTCTTTCAGCATGCTCCGTTCATACTTCATCTGCTTTTCCCGTCTTTTATCTTTAAGAAAAACCATGTTGCTCATCATGCGGCCCCCTTTACAGGTAGTATCTGCTTACAAGGCGCCGGCATTCATTGAGTGCAATAAAAAACCCGCCTCAGGCGGGTCAAAGTTCAAGGTCAGTATCTTTTAAATCAGTAATGAACATATGGCCGGGAGCATGGGTAATCATGAAATCGGGCTTTGATGCGATGGCAGCTGCCTGGGGGGTGACGCCGCACGCCCAGAATACAGGAATTTCATCTGCTTTAATCGTAACCCTGTCCCCGAAATCAGGATTATTCACATCAAGAATGCCAATCTGCTCCGGGTTCCCTATATGAACAGGAGCGCCATGCGACTTAGGCGATCTCGCTGTAATCTGCACAGCAGCTGCGGCTTGGTTTGCAGGAATTGGACGCATGCTGACAACCATCGTTCCCTTAAATAGGCCGCTTTGCCGGCATGGAAGATTTGTATGGAACATCGGCACGTTTACCCCCTCTTCAATATGCCGTACCGGGATCTCGTGAGCAAGAAGCGCTCTTTCAAATGTGAAGCTGCAGCCAAGCAGAAAAGCAACGAAATCTTCCTCCCACAGGTCTGTAATCGAATCTGGTTCGGATACGAGAATTCCTCTTTCATACACTCTGTATTTTGGCAAATCGGTTCTCAAATCCGCTCCAGGTGCCGTTAATTCCGGAATAAAGGAGCCGGCATCCGTCACATCCAAAACAGGGCAGGCTTTTTCATTTCTCTGGCAGAACAGCAAAAAATCAAAAGCCAGCTGCCTTTTTAAAACAACCAGGTTCGTTTGTACATACCCATCTGCAAGACCGGCGGTGGAGCGTGTCCATCTGTTTTCCCTGATCGCTTTGCGAAGCTCTTCAAGTGTTCCTCCCATGCTTATCACCTCCTACTCAATGTAACGAATTAAAGGACGTTTCTCAACAGTTCACTCCGTCCTTCCGCAGATCTCTTCTCCCGGTTTTGCCCAAACGAGATGAAGAGAGCCCAGCATATAACTCTCAATCCTTACCGTTTCAAGAGGGCTTTCCTCAATCAGCCCGATAATATCTCTATCGATATGGCAGCCCGTTCTTTTCTCCAGCCATCTATCCGCCATTTGCTGCAGACGCGCGCACATCTTATTTTTACTGATCCCGTGCTCAAAAAGAAGGACTTGCCCCTCATCCTTACACCAATGCGCTAAACGATGCAAAACCTTTTCAGGGTTAGGATAGGCGCATAGCGATAATGTAGAAACGACGGTATCATAGGCCCTCTCTTCAAAAACGAGCTCTTCTGCATTTCCTGTAATCAACTCCACTTCGAGACCTTGCTCTAAAGCTTCCGCCCTTGCTTTCTCAATCATGGCCGGGCTGAAATCACAAGCCGTTATCCCGGAAGCGTTATGGTAATACCTAAAATTCGCTCCCGCTCCGACGGATACCTCCAATACATTTCCGTGAACAAACTCGAAGAGCCTTTCCCGCAGCTTATGATCTCTCGTATTTTTCTTCAGCCTCTTGCTGTAAGCTTTAGCTTGTTTGTTGAACAGCTTTATTTGGTGATTGCGATCCATGCCCAGTCCCCCTTTTTTTCAGCCCCTTATCGTCCGGTCTCCGTTGAATACGGGGTTCAATACCCGCTTTCATTCATCTATATGTTTTCAGGAAATGTTGAAGTCTCTCTGAAGTGAATTGCGCGGACTGACGAATGCCTAACATTCAGGAAACACATAAGTGATCTATTGCAATTTGCTATTCACCGACAGACGGAAGCAGCCTCTCCAGTATGAATGTGATGAGAAATCGATTGAGTTGGAATGGATTTGATTATTGACTTAATCACTAGAGGAGATGTATTTTAGTAACCAGCACCACTAAAGTGCAGAACTAAGGTTTTTAGGAAGCTCAGGAAATAGTACACACGGGATGACGGTTTATATGAATGGAAATCAATTTCGTGTACTTACATATGTGACTGGGGTCTCATTTTATATCCTGAAAATTTTTAAATAGGGTGGAGAATAATTTATATAGAGGTGGAGTCACATTCCTAAAATTGACAATACATTAGCTATTCTATGGATGCTTCGTTCTGGTGAAAAAATCACAGCAAAACAGATTTCAGAAAAGCTAGAAATGAATATAAGGACTGTGTATCGATATATTGATACACTTTCAATAAGCGGCGTACCTATAATCTCAGAATCAGGACATAACGGTGGATATACTTTATTAGACAATTATATTGAAGCTCCTCTATTTTTTGATTATGAAGAGCAAATCTCACTTTATCATGCTGCTGTTTTTGCAGAAGAAGCCGGATATTATGGTGGTGAAGCTCTAAACAGGGCTATTTCAAAGCTAAGGAATTATTCAAATCAGGAGCAGGAAACGAAGATAAACCATCATTTAAACAGTCTTGAGGTTATAAGCCGATTAAATTCTCTTTCCAGGGATCCTTTCTTGAGTGAGTTGGAGAAAGCCGTAGCTGATGCACATACTGTAAAGATTCAATACAATAAAAATGCCGAAGAAAAATCAGCGTACAGAATATTCGATCCGTATAGAATTATCTATTGGAATAATAAGTGGTATGTGATTGGATTTTGTCATCTTAGAAATGAAATCCGCAGTTTTAGAGTAGATCGAATTCAAAGTCTGATGCTGACCGAAAACAAATTTAACCGGCCGGAAAATTTTTCAGCACGTGACTTTTTCATGAAAAACCTTCTTCCAGCTATAGAAGATAAGGAAGCAATCATTTCTTTAGTTATGAATGGAAATACAAGGACGTTGGATGATATTTGCCAACATTGGTTTTTAGGGCATTATTTACAAGAACGGACTTCAAATCAAGCGGTATTTCTTCTTGATAAAGATACAATCCATCAATATGTCCCTTATTTACTTTTACCGTACGGTAAATCTATCCAAGTTATTGAGCCAATAAGTCTTAAGAAAAGAATTATTGAAGTTCTATCGGAATTAATAAAATTTCATCAAGTATGAAAACTTCCCTGACGCTAACTGTCAGGGAAGTTTTATTATAATAAGCTATATCAATTGTGATTGGAGTGTTATTGGATGCACACAAAAAAAGCGTTTCTATATGTATTTAATACAATGTCGGACTGGGAATATGGATATTTAATCGCTGAACTAAATTCAGGAAGATATTTCAAAAAAGATTTAGCACCTTTAAAAGTAATTACAGTAGGAGCTAATAAAGAAATGATTGCTACTATGGGAGGACTGAGCATAAAACCAGATCTTTCACTTGATGAATGCACTCTTGAGAGTAAAGATCTTTTAATCTTGCCAGGAGGGACTACTTGGAGTGAAGAAATTCATAAGCCTGTCTTAGAAAGAATTGGCGAAGCTTTAAAGCTTGGCACAATTGTTGCTGCAATTTGCGGTGCAATTGAGGCCCTTGCGAATATGGGATACTTAGATACTAGAAAGCATACAAGCAACAATCTGGAATTCACTAAAATGGTATGTCCCGACTATAAAGGGGAAAAGTTCTTTGAATTCGGTTCTGCGGTATCTGATGCAAATTTAGTTACTGCATCAGGAATAGCGCCCCTCGAATTTGCAATGGAGGTACTGAAAAAAATAGATGTATTTACACCGGATGCATTACAATCATGGTATAGCCTAAATAAGACACATAAACCTGAATACTTCTTCCAGTTAATGAACTCAATAAGTAAATGAAGGTACTGAAAAGCTCAAATTCTCTATTCAGATTTGAAGAGATGCCGGGCTTTTTAATTTGGAATTTCCTTATCGTTTTAAATCTGCATTTTCCTGACGCTGCCCTCATTTGAGTTGAAATCACTTGATTGGGCTGCCAATCAATGGATATGTATTAACAGATAAAAACACAGGTTCGTCATGGTACAACGCGAGTCACTCAAATATAGCCTGGAATCACCTTGACATCTCCCCAGCCATTACCGTTGTCGTAAGTATGTAACGTACATCGAATCAAAGAAGCGAAAGGAAAGACAGCGGAGAAGTATATGAGATTTTATCTCGGGGTATTCATTTCCATCTTCAGACATGAAAAAACCCTCCTCGCTCCATAGGAGCAAAGAGGGTAAACATTGATATACCAAGTATATTAACGTTTTGAGAACTGAGGTGCACGGCGTGCGCCTTTAAGTCCGTATTTTTTACGCTCTTTCAGAGGTGAGTTAATTTACCATTATTTAACAATTGATAAACCGTATTAAATCAACGTTTTCCCCATTTTATGTCCTGCGGGGTTGTTACTGATTTTTCGCAAAGGGTATTCAAGGGGTATTCAAAAGGTAGCTGAAATAAAATACGCTGGCAGGCTATATAAAGGAAATTTTTCAGCTCTAATATATCATCCAATATTAATACATAGTTTCTATTAGATCCGTGTTTGCTATTATGTAGAGTATAGGATCGTTAACCATACGCTCTATCCACTACACTTCCTCCATTTCAAACTTCCAATTAGTGGATTGAACCTCCTTTTACTTTTCCCTGTTCTAGAATGAATAATACTGATGCCAATTTTATAATTACAATAAAAAAAGGAGTGACTACTTATGAAGTATTTGATGATTGATACAAATATATATATTGATATGATTGTAGCTAGAAACCAATCCCATAAACCTGAGTCATATAATCATTTAATGAGTTTTTTAAATTATGGCGAAATTCGACTAATTGTTCCTAAAATTGTAAAAACAGAAGTATTTAGACACCTTGAAAATGAAATTGATAAAATCGAAAAAGTAATCAATGGAATTAAAAGTAATATTAACAGTCTTTACTGGGTAAACAAAATTGAAGAGATAGAACAATTCAACGAAAAACTTAAACCAGTTAGAATGGGAATAAATAATTTATACGATGAATTTGAAAAAAATAAAAAGAGATACAAGGAAGACTCAAAGGATTTATTTAACAAACTATTCCAACATCAAAACACAATTATAATAGATGAGACAGAGAATATAGTTTTTAAGGCTACTCAACGTAGAATACATAAGTTACGGCCTTTTCATTATGGAAAAGACAAGGATTCAATAGCTGACTCAATTATAATTGAAACATTAATTAACATCGAAGATTTAATGACTTTTAATAATGACGATAGAATATATTTCCTGTCACGAAATACCAAAGATTTTTCTGCGGAGGATAATAATAACCTATTACATAAGGATATTAGTTCAAGCCTAGGATCAAAACAAATCCATGATCAAATTCATTACAGAATATTATTTACAAGAACATTATTAGTGGATTTTAAAGACGAAACAGAACACGTTGGGCTGATTGAAGAATTAAAAGCAGAAGAAAAATGGGAACAAGATAGACAAATCCATGAGAGTGAAGACTTTGAAATAGAAATAAGGAGAGAAGCCGGAGGTCTGTCATCATTAAATGCAGATTTTGAAGAAAGAATAGGAGAGCTTAATGAAATTCAAGATTTGTTAGATAATCTTGAAAATTTTAAGGTAGAGCTTGTAGGTGAATATGAGACCTATTCTGAACTCTATTTCTCATTATATGAGGAGTTAGGTAATAGACATTTCGAAGAAATAATGAATTTAATATCCAATTTCAATCGTCAAAAGCTTTTACTAGAATTTGATACAGAAGGTTGCAAAGATGAAGCTGATCTTGTGAATGAAATCTTTTCACTTGTTCATAAGTTTTGTTACAACAGTGATGAAATCCAAATTGATGAAATGATTAAATATCAAGACTTTTTTGGATTGAATAATACTTTAGCAGAGTTTAAAGGTTTTGATGGTTCCCAATTTAGAATTGATATAAATGGTGGTTTAAATCCTAATGATGCGGGAACAGATTTGATTTTCATTGAATTTTATATGAATAATCGGAAAATTGAAGATGGTAGGATTACTTTAAATTATGGATATCTGGAGTTTGATGAAGATGGTAATGTAGGGGATGCGTTAGATGAGAGTATAGATATAGAGATTACAAGTGTCATTGGAAAAATTGAATGTGTTAAAAATGAAATTATAAGGGGAATTGTCGAGAATACAAAAGTATTAAAAAGGATAATTGATGGACTTGGTATAGAGATAGATGTTTAAACATATAGTTCTATTAAAATGATTCTTAGTTTTGAAAAGGGATGGATTTAGTTTAAAGATTCTTACTTATACCCTCCGTTCTTCTGATTTGTAATTCTTGATATCATATACGGCCGCATCACCCTAATAAAAAAAGATATATTTTATATTTTCTAAAAATTAAAATTATATAGAATAATTTGAATAAAATGCAATGGATAATTTTAAAAAATATTGTGATGCTTCTGTAAGGGGCTAGGAGGAAATAGCTTGTACGATCAAAAAATAAAACTATTTAATTTTAAATATATTATTGTTACTTCGGAAACTCAGAATGTTCCCGATACGTTATTTAATAGATTTGACAACAATATTATAGAATCTATTCATTTTTTAGAAACTATTGCTAAATTACCAGTTGAATTTAACGAACTAATACAGGAATGGCCTTTAACAGCCACAGGATTTAACCATAATATTATATATCTAAATGAAAGGCAGCTAACTCCACAACTATTATCCTCATTTTATCCCTACATATATGGTGCCTTTTTTATTTTAGATGAAGTAAGGATAAAGACAATTAAACTAATTAGACAGTACACTAGACTTCCGGTTATAAGCAATAAGAAAATAACAATGACGATAGAATACAATGGAGATTTAATTTCAAATTTATATAGTTATTGGAGCAAATCAACGAAAGAAATATTTGATAATGTTTCTAACGAAAACGAGTTACAAGATTACTTTAATTTAGAAAGATTGAATTCAATCAATGGTTACTCAACCTTGTCTACCAATTTCATTAGACCATTGCATAATACGATAAATCGTCTGAGAGGGCTAAATCAGGATCTAAATAATGGATTATATACCCCAGAACCTTTGAGTCCAGAAAATTATGATAAAAAGGAAGCAGAAGCTGATGAGGAAATAGTAAGAGCTTTAAAGCAACTGATAATAGAGAAATATGTAACTTTGACAGTTGGCTTTTTTGCTGAAGGTAGTTTTGACAGCAATGATGAGCGAATACTTTCTAATTTTGGAGTGAGAAAAGAAGAAATTAAAGATTTATACGAACAAAAGGATGAATCTAATTATCATAAAATTGTGTCTAGAATCTCATCTAACTTTGAATCGCTTAAATTTAAGACAAATATGGTACTTTGTTTCCCATCTATAAATTACCATCTATTAATGAAAATTAATGGAATGGCAGGAAAAAATAAATTACCCAAAAAGATATTACGGTTATTATATAATTCGTCTTCTTATTATCAGTCGTTTGATTCAACTATACTTGATGGTGCTAGTGATAACCGAAAAGATTTTAATTTTGCTACATTTTATTATACTAGCTCACAAAGGGCTAAAGAACTTGCACTCATTAGTAGTCTACACACAATTTTTTCATTGGGTAAGCAAATCCCCTTTATTCGAACACGAAATGTACCTTCTCAGGAATTCTACAGAAAAACCTATGCTCTTTCTCGGTACTCGGAAAAAATGGAAGAGAGAAATAAGATCTCAGACTTTGTAAGAACTTTTAAAAAATTGAGCTCCATTATAACGGATGTGGTTCCTGATGAGCAGTGGGAGATAATTTTAAATCATGGAAATCATATAAAAGTTCTGTCGGATATGCCAGTTGAATGGGCAAATTATAGAGGGCTGCCATTATGCGTTGAAAAGAAATTTAGTAGAGTTCCAATCACACCAGGAAATGGATTAATTTCTCACTCCTATGTATTAAATAATGAGTATGTGATCTCAAAGGATAATTTAAGTATCCTAATAGTAAATACGTTAAATAAAAATGACCAGCTATATCCTTTAGGGATTGGTCTAAAAAGAGAAGTAGATAAATATTTGAAACTGATTGATAGAAATTGTGTTTACAAAGAAGCATCAACTAAGGATGACTTTATTTCTATAATAGAAGAAATTCAACCTGTAATTCTGATATTTTATGGTCACGGTTCATATGATGCTATTGAAGATATAGGCAAACTACATATAAGTAATGAGTATATTACATCTGTGGAAATTGAAAAAATTGAACATAATCCACTCATCACAATACTAGGTGCGTGTGAAACACAAGTTCTTCATGGTACCCATATGAACACAGCTTCACTATTTTTAGGAAATCTATCTGTATCCGTATTGGGAACTTTTTTTCCTATTGATGGATTGAAAGCTTTTAGTTTTATTAGTGGTCTTATCAGAAACTTAGTTAACACTTTGAATGGCACTGCTCCAGCAAACTATTTTAAGCAATGGAATGATATAATTTTACAAACTTATAGGGCTCATTATTTATTAGAGCCTATTCATTCTATGGATTCGTATTTGATTAAACGAGGTAGTCGCTTAAAAAACTATATTGAAGACCCGCTAGCGGAATTTATGCAATTGTCTGACGATAGAAAAATTTATGATTTTGTAGAGCGATTACGAAATAGAGATGTTATTTATAAAGAAATATTCTCCAAACATAACAAATTAGAGGTTGCTTATCAAAGTATATTAAAAAATAATTTATTACTCCCAGATTCGTTATTTTATTCATCTCTTGGCTCACCAGAAATAATTAAAATAAAAAGAGAAAAAACAAGTGAGATAATCTAAGATTTCTAATATGAGTATTAGGATTGCTTTGGTAAAAAAAGTTCAGTCGATTGATTTAAGAAGCTGATGGGGTGCAATAAGGTCCATACCTCTTCGTAGCCATGCAACCAGAGTTTGAACACAACTAAACCACAAGGACCATCCGGCCGGAACTGTACGCGTTTCATGACATTTTGGACAACGTAAGCAAGAATAAGACAAGCTCGCATCTTAAAAGCTACAAAAGTTCGCTGAATGACCTACTTTCTCTTATGGATTAATCTTTCTCGGGTATGCTGGTGGTAGATACACTTTTCTCGCAGGGCAACATTTAAGACTGCTTTGTCAAAGTGGATGCATCCCGTAAGGGTATACAGCAACTCATGCATCCAAAACGACCCGGACAGCCTGGAAGCAGGCGTTTTGGCCTCCGCACAGAAAAAGCTCTTGCTGAAAGGACTTTCGATTTAAGACCTGACGAACTCACTCATGTGAGTTCGTTTTTTTGTCAGCAGATGCCCATCTCATGTGAACAGGACCGTACGGCATGTGATATACCATGCGACGGAAACCGATGCGTATGACGTGCCGCATCCCGTGCCGTATGTCATGCTGGATACGATAAGCATTTTCCTGCACACCGAATCGGCACGGGATATGCATTGCACGGCATTACGTATCTCATGCGTACGCCGTGCGCAATGCGGTGCCGCATCTCATGATAAACCCGGTATGTGCACGGCATGTCATACCGTATGCGTATGCGGTGCGGGATGTCGTGATAGAGGAAGATGGTTGCGCACGTCGTGTCATATGGCGTACCGCATGACATGTGAGAATGATGGCGCATGGGACGCACTGGTTTATCGGATGCCGATTTCATGCGTACGCCATGCGATATGGTATACGTCATAGAATGCGCACCGCATTTCACATCAAAGACAGCTCCGGGATGACGGTCTTTTTTTTGGCCAGCAGAGGCACTTGACCGTAAGACCAGAGCGCCGGACAGCGTTTCTGAGTGCAGCGCGCGCCATCGGGGCGGGTCCCGCGCCCGTCGGTGGTTCTTCCCGCCTTCTCTCGCTATCGCTCGTATAACCGCTCCGGGCTTCCCGCCCCGTTGTCACGCAGAAAAGCTGTTAAATCAAGGGCAGCAAGGCTTTTCGAGCGGGTCCCGCGTCGGTCGGTGGTTCTTCCTGACTCTCTCGCTTTCGCTCGTATAACCGCTCCCTCCTTCCCCCTCGAAAAGCCTTAAAATCCTTGTGCCCGACGAGCGCGGAGCCTTCCTCCGCTCGGTGGTTTTTCCTGCCTTTTTTGCTCGCACGTTGTGCGTACAAGAATCGACTTTTTGACATACAACCGCCTCGCGTCGTCCGCGCTGTCGGACTCCAGGATCCCTTTTCTGAGTGTCTCTCCTGATGACCCGCTCCCTGTTCAGTCCGCGTCTCGACCGTCTTTTCTGGCAGCTTCCCCCTACCTGATTTTCTGGCAGCTCCTGACCGCCTGTGAGCGCCAAATCCCGGCACGAAAACTCCTGCCCTATTCAGGCCCTCCGCTCTCGCAGTCGGGCTGAAATCGGGCCGGGAGGTGCCTCGGAACTCGTCATACGCTGCTGCGCTGATTGGCTGACCGATGGAACTCGGCCGACCGCATAACGGCGCGGTTTATCGACACGTGAGTTCCTCGGGAACTCGGCACGATGTCCGCCCCGATGTGGCACAACGCCAGTCGCCGCAATGGATTGAGGATGGTTTGATGTACGCGGCGGAATTGCGGTGCGGTACGGGGGAAAGAGCATAAGGGGGACGTATGACAAGCTACGCTTGTCAGTCAGCATAGCTGACCGTCCCCCTTACTGCGTCGGCTTCGCCTCCTTGCCCCTGCGCTTACGCTTGGGGTGCTCATTCGAAATCGGCTCCCGCCGCTTTCTAGTCTGATAAATCCTCTCCTGCAGAAAAGCAGCGACAAATCGTTGTCGCTGCTTTCCTTCCGGTAAAGGTCTATTGAAGGATCGGTGCGTTCCCCTCAAAGCTCGCGCTTCGAGTGTACACACACTAGAGAAAAGTCTGTACGCACACCGGTCTGAAGGACGGCTAATTTGGCAGTATATATCCATTGCTATTCATCCCAGATAATTTGACATAAATGAATATGCGATAAGCAATGCTGTTTTTATTATTCGATAAATCAGGCTATTCTTTGATATACTTCTGTTCATTTAAACTCTACAAAATGTCGAAATTTGACTAATGAATGAAGTAGGAAACTTATTCCACCACCCTTACAATAAATACGGCGAGATGAATTATCTTGTACGACTGCAAGTTGGAAAGGGAAATGAACAAGTGCAAGTAAAACTATGGCAGAAGTGGATGAGTTATCTATTGGCTTTTACTCTCATTCTCACTTCCATTCCGTTAACCGCTTTAGCTGAAGTGGTTAATTCCAAAGAGGGAAAAAACGTAAAGGAGCTGTCGGTTTCTGGTGAACCAAATGATCAAATTCCAGAGCCGAAGGAGCCTCCTGTAGGAGAGTTAGTTGAACAACGGACAGAAACGACGAAAGTTTTTTACAAGGGAGACGGGGAATACACAAAAGAAGTCTACTTGGAACCGATCCATAAAAAAGAAGAGGGAAAAAAGCATTTAGAAGAAATATCTGCTGAATTGGAACAGCCTTCTGCAGGGGAGAATGAAATTGAAACAGAAAACACCCCTATTGAAACAACGTTTCTAAAAGAAATCCAGAATGGAACGTATGCTACTTTTGCCATCGGGAAAAACCAATTGACGTATACTCTTCTAGAAGCTTCGGGTGAGGGCATGGATGCCATCCGTCCACAGGATGCAGAAGCCCAAATTAAAGAAGAGACAAATAAAATTACACATCATAATATTTATCCTGACATTGATTTGCAGAATTTAACCTTTGATCAAAACACGAAGGAAGATCTCGTCTTACACCGTTTCAATGGATATCATCAATTTAAATTTATGTTGACGACGGACATGGAAGCCATGGAAAAGGAAGATGGATCTATCCAATTTTTAGATGAGAAAAAACGCAGCGTCTTCATCCTGCCAAAACCTTTTATGACAGACTCAAACTATGATGATAAAAAAGGGGAAATGGCACGGTCCGATCAGGTGGACTATCAGCTTGAAAAAGCAGAAAAAGGATATGTCCTCACAGTGGCTGCGGATAAAAAGTGGCTAGAAAGTGAAGACAGGGTATACCCTGTCTATATTGATCCTACAACTTCTGTAACGGCCTCCAATGACACCTTTGCCATGAGTGCCTATCCCACGACCAATTATTATTCAGCCTCAAGTAAATGGGATTCAGGCCAAAACCAGTATGTTCTAAAAGTTGGGTACTATGATGGAACAACCGGAACGAACTATGCCTTTTTAAATCATAGCTCTAATCCTTTCAAAGATATGAACGTGACAAGTGCAACCTTTAATGCTTACGTTACTCATTCCTATTCTGCTTCAACTCCTACTACCATATGGCTTGATAAAGTGAACAGTGCTTGGACTGCATCTTCGTTAACCTGGAACAACAAACCGAGTTCCACAAATATTTCCTCTGATAGCGTTGGAAGAGATCAGTGGGCTCAGTTTAATGTAACAGACACAGTAAAAGCATGGGCAGCGGGAACTGCCAGCAATTACGGATTTAAGCTCCATGCTAATGGAAATGGAAAAGAGTACTGGAAAAAGATTGTTTCTTCCACAAATTCAGAAAATAAACCGTATCTTTCTGTGAATTACACCATTCCTAAAGCTGGTAAACCTGTTGGGGAGGCGTATTCAAACGGGGATGGAACAGGATATGTAGACCTTGAGTGGCCAGCTGTAAAAGGAGCGACCAGTTACAAAATCTGGCTGTTCAATGGGGTCGACTACGAATATTTTAATGTAGGAAACACGACTAAATGGTCTACACGGGGACAGCGTATCTGGCCGAATGCAACAGATATCCAAAACGGCAAATTTGATATCTATCCACCCAATCCGAATGGTGCCGGTACCGAATTGGCTGTAGATCCAAGACCTGTGTATGTGAACTCAAAAGGGAGTTATCCAAACAACCAAAATTACTGGTTTCGAGTGAGTGCAGTCTTCCCTCAGGGTGAAGGGGAAACATCGGACGCTTATACACCGACTCTTCCCAAACTAACGAAACCGGACGTGCCGGCAGCTGCTTCTTTCTCGAATGGAAATGGAACAGGATATATTGATGTAAACTGGGAGTCAGTCCCTAATGCATCAGGATATAAAGTTTGGCTATTTAACGGAAAAGAGCATGAGGCTTTTGATGCCGGCAATGTAACCTCTTGGACAACAAAAGGGAAAAGGATCTGGCCAAAAGACGGGGACTATCGTCTCGAACATTCAGGTGGCGGCACGGAATTGCCAATCGACCCTTCTGCCAACTATCAATTAGCAAACGGGAGCTATGGGCATGCGACGAACTATTACATTCGCGTCAGTGCCTATAACGCTCAGGGAGAAACCGTTTATTCTGATGTGACACGGTCTTATATCACATCATTGAATAAACCGAATGCACCTGCCGGGGTAGCTTATACGAATCTTAAAGACAGCAACTCCGGTTATGTAAAATTAAATTGGGAAAAGATTGAAGGGGCTACTGGATATAAAGTCTGGCTTTTTAACGGGGAAACGTATGAAGGCTTTGACGCAGGAAATTCGACTACTTGGACCACACAAAACCGGGGAATATGGCCTCATGCTGGAGATGGCAGCCATAAGTTATACCACGATGTAAAAGGAAGCGAGCTGGCAATCGACCCTTCTCCCATCTACAAATTAGCAGCAAAAGGCTATGAAAAATATAAAAATTATTGGTTCCGCTTGAGTGCGTACGATGAAAAAGGAGAAACGGTCTACTCCAGTGACACCTTCCGTCCCATTATCGGACAGCCGGTAGAGTTTTTAGGGACTGAAGAATATTGGTCGTTTGCAGAAATTCCAAATGGACAGGTGAACATCGCAACCGGGAACCTCATTGTCGATGAAGGCGATTTCTCCATATCCGGAAGAGGACCTGGACTCGGTTTACAAAGAACGTATAACAGCCTTATGAGCAAGACCGGTATGTTTGGGATGGGATGGCATGCCGATGCAGAAATGAATATGGTGACGTCAGGAAGTGAGGTTCGTTTTACAGATGAGGATGGAACTCTCCATACCTTTACGAAAAAGTCAGATGGAACCTTTCAAGCTCCTACAGGTGTCTATCTTGAGCTCGAGGAAAACGCGAGCGAGTACATTCTAACGTCTAAAGACCAATCAAAAGCGCATTTCTCCAAAACCAGCGGTCAGTTGATCAAGCAAGTAGACGGTCATGCGAATACGACCTCCTATACGTATTCAAGCGGACGTCTTTCAAAGATTACAGATGCTTCTGGGCGAACTTTAAACTTTGCCTACAATACAAACGGAAACGTCACTTCCGTAACAGGCCCTGAGAATCGAAACGTTCGCTATGAATATTCAGGGGACAAGCTCGTTAAAGTCACCCAAACAGCTGGAGAGGTGACTGCCTACGAATATGATGAAAGCCATCAGTTAACCGGTGTGCTTGAACCAACCCACACAGCAGAAAAACCTGTTAAAAATCGCTATGTGTACTCAGGTGGGAAAGTCATCGAAGCCTATGATGCCAAAAACCATAAATATGCACTAACTTATGACGCTCCTAAACGGAAAGTGATGTATACGGAACCAAATGGGAAGAAAACTTCCTATCTGTATAATGAAGCGGCCAACCCTATTGAAGTCATAGAGGATACAGAAGGCCTGCAAATAAAGACCACATCTGTTTTTGAAGGCAACAATTTGGTGGAATCGGTAGACCCGAATGATCAAGGGTCTTCTCAACCAACAGAGACCTTCCAATATGACAGCAACGGGAACGTCACCTCTTCCCAAGATGCCTACGGGACAGAGAGTTATACCTATAACCAAAACAATGATGTCACCTCAGTTATCGATACAGAAAACGATGAAACCACTATTTCCTATGACGGACTGGATGCCGTTTCCGAAACGGATCAAGCGGGGAAAAGCTCCTCCGTATCGCGTTACGACTCGTACGGGAATGTCATTGAATCCAGTCATGAGCTTGTTTCAGGCACGAATCTGCTTGCCAATCCGAGTTTTGAAGCAGGGGTCGCCTCATGGAAGCTCCTCGGAAGCAGAGATTCCGGAACCATGTCTGAGGACGCTCAGTCAGCTGTCAATGGGCTTTTGGGAAGAAAAGCCGTGAAACTCAGCTCTCGTTCTACTTCAAGCGGAACGGAACATGGGTATGTTTCCGCAACGCAAGAGCTCTCCGTTCAGGGGAACACGGCTTATACATTAAGTGGCCATATCAAAACCCAGCTGTCTAAAGCTCATGCATTCTATAATGTAGAATTTTTCGATGCACAGAAATCCAGACTGGGCTGGGCATACAATCGTTATAGCCAGTTGACAGGCACGCAGCCTTGGACTGAACGTCAGCTTACGTTTACGACGCCGGAAGGAACGTCTTCCATACGGATCTATCTGGAAGTTGATCATAAAGATCCGAATACTTCGGGAGAGGCATGGTTTGACGGGCTGCATCTTGAAAAAGGAGAAGCGTCTTCCAGTTACAACCCGGTCGTAAACAGCAGCTTCGAATCAGGTGCAGCCAGCTGGACAGGTTCAGGAGGAAGTGTTGACACTACTACCGGATTTGATGGCTCCAGCTCTCTGAAGGTTGTCCGAACCTCCGCTGCACAGGCAGTTTCTCAATACAAGCAAACCATTACCATCGGTCAGCCAGCAGGAAGCACCCCGTTCTCCTTTACCCTGACCGGCTTGTCAAAAGCAGATCAGGTGAATGGAACGCCCGGGAACGGAAATTATTCTTTAATCGCCAAGGTGTACTACACAGATGGAACAACAGGCAGCTACACAGCTGATTTCCCAGCCGGAACCCGGGAGTGGAACCGCGGTGCGGTGACGGTGCCAAAATCAAAACCGGTCGATCGCGTGGAGGTCCTTTCCTCCTTTGGCGGAAACACCACTGGTACCGCATGGTTTGATGCCATCCGTTTAATCAAAGGAAGTGTCATTGCCAAAAGCAAGTATGATGCAGCCGGCAACAATGAGACCGAGACTGAAGATGAAACAGGGAATAAGGCGATCATGCAATACGATTCATTCGGGAATGCCGTAAAGGAAACCAATCCGAAAGGCTACAGCAAATCCTTCACGTACGACCTGTCGGATCAGCTGAAGAAACTGCAGCTCCAAAACGGCACTGATGTCAGCTATGAGTATGATGATAATGGAAACATGCTTTCCAAGGCTATCACTTCTTCTGGAGGGGTCAAGCAGACCTTTAGCTACCAATACGATGAATTGGGGCAGCTGTTCGAAACCAAGGGCCCATTGCAAGATGTGACGCGGAATGAATATGATCCAAATGGAAACAAAATCAAAACGACGCTTCCGAATGGAACCATTGTCAACTGGACGTACGACGGGACGAACCGGGTCAAATCTATTGGCTATAATGGCACCCCTGTTTATGAATACAGCTATGACCGGAACGGGAACGAATTGTCCGTAAAAGATCTGGCATCCGAGGGAACGAAAACCCGTACTTTTGACAAAGCCAACCGGGTAACGTCCCTTACCGACCGGGGCAGCAGCCAAACCTGGACCTATCCAACCGAAACCGATAAACTGAAGTCATTCCAGTTCACGCATGGCGGATTTACTCAGACGAACACCTTCGAGTACAATCAAAAGGATCAGAATACCGAAGTTAAGGACGGAACCAGCACCTACCGTTTCGACTATGACGAGCAAGAAAACGTTGGGACCTTTATTACAGGAAACGGAGCCGGGGCTTCTTTCCAATACGACTCGACAGGTCTGGTACAACAAATCCACGTCGGTCTGCAGGACGGAACGTCGATCTTAAGCGAAAGCTATACCTATGACGCCAATGGAAACCGGACGAAAATTGAATCCGGCAACGGGTCCAATGTAAACTATCAATATGATGAACTCGATCAGCTGACGAAGGAAACTTACTCCAATGGAACGGTCAAAGAGTACAACTATGACGGATTCGGGAACCGCATCTCGATCAAAGAAACAAACGGCGGACAAACCTCCACCGTCGATGCTCAGTACAACCTGGCCAATCAGCTGACCCGTTTCGGCTCGGAAGCGATCACTATGACCTTAACGGAAACCGAACCCAGGATGCCCGATATCAGTACACCTGGGACAGCCGCGATCAGCTGACCGCCGTCACGAAAAAAGGCGAATCCCAACCGTTTGCCACTTACAAATACAACGAAGGCGGCAAACGCATCCAAAAAACCGTGAACGGAACCGTCACGAACTATTTCTACGACGGGGACAGCCTGAACGTCCTCTACGAAACCAACGGCAGCAACCAAGTCGTCCGTTCCTACACCTATTCAGAAGGTGGCCAGCTGCTTTCAATGAAGAAAGGGTCAAACCAATACTTCTATCACTACAATGCCCGCGGGGACGTCATCGCGTTAACAGACGCCCAGAGTAATATTGTGGCATCCTATGAGTACGATGCATGGGGAAAAGTACTGAAAGAAGTAGAACAAGATTCAGTAAAGAACAACCCTTACCGGTATGCAGGGTATCAGTATGATAAAGAAACAGGCATGTATTATCTGATTGCCCGGTATTATGAGCCGAAACACGGTGTATTTTTAGCCTTAGATCCATATCCCGGGGATGATAACGATCTGCTTACTCAAAATGGGTACAATTATGCCAATAACAACCCTGTGATAATGATAGACCCTGATGGCTGGATGTCAAAAAACCAGGATCATGGAGGAGCAGGCGGTGGAGGAGCTTTTGGATGGGCTAGGACGCCAAAAAGTGTTCCGTCAAATATGAATCCAAATATTAAAAGTTCTTCATCTAGTTATAGAAATGTAACTAATAATAATTCTATTCATAATAGGCAAACAAATATCACTAAATCTAGTTTTGAAAGAAGCCTAATTAATCAAGGTTGGAAAAAATCAAAATCTAAAGATGGAAAAGTAACAATACTAACAAAAAACGGGTCTAAATATATCACTAGAAGCTTCTCAAAATCTGGTGGTCCTACAGCAGAATTCATTCCAAAAGGAAAGAAAAAACCCACACTCAAAATTAGATTGAAATGATGGAGGAAGAAAAATGGACACTAATTTACTATTCGTGAAGAACTATAAAGAGTTTTTCGAACTTAAGAAAATGGTAACCGACACCTTTCTCATAGAAAATAATCTTCCTTACAAAGTTTTTCAACCCCAATTTAGTTCTTTTTTGTTCGAAGAATTCGATTGGTGCATGAGTAATGAATTTTGGAAAACCATCCGAAAAATAGCAGATATTACAGATGAATCGTATATTATTTCTGCAGTTCTAGACCCTGATCCAATAGAGTATTTTTTTAAAGAGTTTAATTATTATAACTGGATCAAAATACCAAAGGATCTTCCAGATGATAGTTACGAGGAAACGTTAGAATTAGGTCCAAAAGAAAGTCCAGCAGACGCAATACTATACAATTCTTTTACTATAGTTTGGTTATCTCCCTCAAAGAAATGGGGAATTTGGGGAGATAGAGAATATGGAGTTTCTGTCATGGGTTTTCAGAATGAGGAAGTGAAAAAGAGTTTAATGCCATTTTTGTATTCCTGGCGTTCATTAGACGAAACGGTACTTTCGCGCATCGGAATAAATTTTAGGAACCAAAAAACCCACCAAGAGTTCGGTGAAATTTTAAAACTAAATTATTCTTAAAATTAAATATAAATCGAACAGTAGCTTCATAATAGGAGAAAATATATTTAAGGATTCAGCTTCACGCTAGCAACACTGTTTATCGAAATCATCAAAGCAAACTTCTAGAACAGGAGAAGGTTAGCCTTCTCTTTTTTTGTGAACTAAAGTAGACAAAATAAACAGGTTAATTGTCAAAATATTAAGAACTCAGAAAAATCATGGAATAGGTATGAAAAGCGACAAAAAGAACATGCAAAAAAGGGGCGATACACTTTTAGAGTTTTATCTAGGACAAAACCAGGTCGACAAGCAAGAAGGTATGAGCAAAAATGGATAAATAGATTAGGTGGGCCAAACAACTTTTTAGAAAACAAGAGAAATGAGATTAGCCGAAAAAAATGGAGGAAGTATAAAATATAATTTGAAACAGGTGAAAAAAATGGAAAAAATACTTTTAGGTGCTGTTACGATCAATTTTCCTGATGAAACTATTTCTTACTTTTATATATCGCAAGATTTCGTCTCAGTTCTAAATGCAGAAACTAATTTCAATGCTTTAAAAGACATTAGAAGTATTTTGAGAAATCGTCTGGAAGCAAGAGTGTATAAGAGACTAGATTTTGACTCCGAAAGCGATTCTGTAGTGATAACAACGTCTAAAGGCGAACTTATTCTAAAAGTTGCCATCTTAATTAACCAACTTGCAAATATAGAGATTTCTAATCAAGAAGTTGAAAAAGCAAAAAGTCTAATAAACACTTACAAAAGACCAAAAAAGCAAAAATGGAAAGAAGGTACCGTTTTTACTGTACCTATGAAAAACAATTCATTTGTGCTCGCTCAAGTCTTAGAAAAAATAAATAGTTTTACAGCGTTTTGCGCATTTTATAATAATAGTTATACGGAATTGCCCAATGTTCATGATGAACTTTCAAGATTAAAGCCTAGCCTATTAATTACTATATTCACAGACAACTTAGATAATCATGTGTACAAAGTAATCGATCATTTCTCCCCTATTGCTGTGGTTCCAGACAATGAAACAACCGAAGTGATACGTCTTTCATATTTTTACAGTTCCATATTAATAGAATTTGCTGAAGCTATGAATGGTATAAGACAATTCGAGCCCCATCATGAGGAGATATTGGAGATGCAGCAAGAACATTGAGGAACGTATTTTGTGACATGGGGACAGGTTCCTCTAGTAAAGCTCTAAAGAGAGAAATTCTCTGCGGGGCTTTTCTTTATGTATATAAGTTAAGCATTGGCCTTGAGAAAAGAAGGACAGGGACCCCGCCCTTAAGTTTGAGTACAACTAGAATTAGGTGACATTGATATATAGTTCTAAATAGACCTAGTTTTGTCACCCAGCATTGATCCAAGACTTCACCATTAGCTTTTATATACTTCGGTACATTAGACGGTGATTATGATTACACTCAACTGAAAAGTCCTTGTTCGGGCGGAAGTAAGGAATAACCCTCCTACATTCAAATTTCAGATGGTCCTACATACACATGGGAATGCATACGGACGCAAAATTTGATGATGAGATGTATCACTATTTAACTGGTTTAATTGCAAAAGTTTCTGGAAAAGATTTAAAACAGAAACTCTATAGCCATTCCATCTGTACAGGAAAGTATCCCTGTTTGATAAGCTCTTTCTATACATTTTCACCAATAATTCGGATAATTTCTTTCACCTCTTTTCCCAAGCTCTCCCCCTAAGTTGTTATCATTTACCAAAATCAAAACAAGTATAAAGAGGTATTATAGAAAATTAAGGGGTAGAAAAGATGGCGGAATCAGGAGTTATTGATAGAAAAGGCTAAAAATGATTAAGAAATATCTTAGAAAGGAACGGTAACAGTGCCTCAAGAGGTAATTGACAAAAATATGATTCATCCAAAAATTAAACACTTAAATGATAAACAAATTCAAAAATTGATAGAGAGATACTACAAGGAAGAAAGAATACAGTCCCTTATTGATGAATACAAGATAGACATAAGACCAAACGGGCTCGTAACGTTATTCCCGCCTATCATTTCAGAAAAAGTCTGTCCTTACTGCATGTCACACCTAGTAGAAAAACGCCGTTCTAGAAGCACGACAAGATCGCAAGAATGTTTGGAGTGTGGGCATTATGAAGGGCAGGCTACATGCATGTGCGATAATTGCTTCCAAATGCGAAAAAAAGAAATAGAAAACGAGAAGTGTATAAAATGCGAAAAAATAAAAGTGGCTTATGATCCTGAAAAGTTTAAAGCCATTACGGAGGAAAGTTTAACGAAAAAGCAACGTCTCTATCTGGCAAGTGTACTGAGGGCAGCGGTAAGCGAAGATTTTGGCTACATAAATCCTCTCAATGAATTTGCCGAGGTTATTTCGCCGACTCCAACATTAGCAATAGAGATGGTTACGGAGTTATTAGATTACCATATCATTATTCCTTATAGTGGTTCGACTTTGACTGCGTATAAAGAATCAAATCTTTTACCGAATATTTACAATGCTTTTAGTGTTTACTATTTATTGAATGTTGAATCTCCCAAAGAAAAGGAACATCTTATCCACTGTTTGTTGAATCCTGAACCAGCCATTTTTATAGAGGATCAGGAGTTTCGGTATGTAACATGGAAACGCATTGCCCGTGAAGAATGCATGCAATACTTAATTCACAGTCTAAAAAAAGTGGGTTTTGAATTTAATCCTGGCAAAAAAACGATTGCAGTTGTGAATGGGCTTCTTGATTACTTTTCAACATCCCAGATTTTCGGAATTATATTTCGGTCAATGGCTAACGGAACGAAATTATATCAGGAAAAAAAAATAGAAAAAGAAAACGCAGCGAATTTCGTCATCAATCAATGTCAAACATATGGAGAACGAGCCATAGCGGAAGGATGGGATCTCACCCGATACAGAAGGGATTTTGATCTTCCACAAACTAAAATCAGTGAAATTTTTTATGATCGTTTGTTACAAATTGGATCTTTGGGCTTTGATCAGGTACCTACAAAAGACATCTGAAGCTAAAGAACTAAAAAAATTTCCTCACTCTGGAGTTCTGCGTGAAAAGGCATTAAGGAAGGCCTTTTTTTAAAAGGCTCTTTTCGCATAGGTTGTTGCTATTTTGCCCAGCTTATAGGAGGTGTAGATTCATTGCTCAAAAGGCTGGAAAAGGTCTTGTTAAAGCAAAAGAAATTGATGCAGTTATCGGAAGCTATATTGACCCGTCTTCATTGTTATGCACAGATGCAGCCAAAGCAGATAGACCATATGCTCCTCAACGCTTGCCAAAATTCCATTACTGTCTCTTACGTAGGTATAAAAAACAGCCATTCCAATTAGAAACGGCTGTTGTATTTAATCTCTTATTTACCTAAAAATCCACCTTCTGATTTGATAATTTGACCAGTAATCCATTCAGAGTCATTACTAGCCAAAAAGCAAATTAGTTTTGCAGCATCTGAAGGAACACCTACTCTACCCATTGGGAATAGATTTGATAAATGAGCTTTAATATCTTCATCCATCCAACCCGTATCAGTAGGACCAGGGTTAACAGAATTCACTGTTATTCCAATAGGAGCTAAACCTACCGATAATGGCTCAGTAATGGCAATAATGGCTCCTTTAGTGGCAATGTAAGCTAAGTTGTTAGGGTCTGGTCCACCTGAAACTAAGTTAATAATCCTGCCACCTTTTTGTCCTGAGAAGGTTTTTTCATACCTTTTTGCAAATTCTGTGCTTAATAAGATAGTGCCATAATTATTCACCTGATAATGTTGGTGAAGAATGTCAGCATTTAAACTTTTAAAGTCTGATGGCGATTCGTAAGTTGCATTATTTACAAGAATTGAGGGAGTCCCCATAGTTCTCTCTACTTCATTTAGTAGTTTCACTGAAGAGTCGGGTTCTGATAAATTCAATTCCATGTGGTAGCATCTAGTGCCTATAATGGCTAGTTTATCAGCTAAAAGCTTTGGAAACTCTAGTTCAATTCCATTTCCTTCATTCTCATCGAAAGGACTCCAATGAGTAAAGAAAATATCTGCACCAGCCTCTGCTAAAGACAAACAAACGGCTGCTCCAATTCCATTAGCTCGACTTGCTCCAGTCACAATCGCTATTTTACCTTTGAGATTTGTCAATATATACCCTCCAATAAGTAAAGTTAAATTAAGAGTAGATTATAGACATACTTTACTAATATTAGAGAGTTGCCATAAACAAATTCTCCTTCCTTACCTTTTATTAAGGCTTAGTATTATTTCATCACTATTATATAAGACAAGGAATATAAATACTCTTTATTTAATCCAATTAGCAACAATGCTTACGAAAAGAGCCTTTTTATAAAACGATGTAGCCAGAATAAATGAGCACGGTTTGTCAGAAATCATTCGGATTTAAGGTTGTGTATGATTTAGGAAAATGAAAAACATAACTTATATAAATTGCAGTTAGTGGAGGTGTAATAATGTCTGGTTCAAACGGAGATTTTCACACTAAAAATGAAATAAAAAAACTTTCACACAATCAAAAGAGGGTGAAACACATGACCACAGTCCAAAGTTGGGAAACTGGTTTAGGGGTTCGTATTCCTAGCCAATTCGCAAAAGACCTTTCCATACAAAACGGTTCTCAAATTGAACTTGAACTCTTAGAACGCGGATTGATCATGCGCCCTACCATAAATAAACCAACGTTGGATGATTTGTTAGCACAAACGAAAGGAAAACCAAATCCACACTTAGATTATGACTTTGGACTTCCAAAGGGGAAGGAATTTAATTAAGTACACTCGGCATCTCAAGTCGCGACACAAAAAATTTAGAGGTGAAAAGTATCTATTGTATTGTTTTAACCTATAGGCATATAATCGGAAATCGGACTGTTTACAGTCAGACAGTCAACAAAAGATATGTAATAACAGCCCAAGTTAAATCACAGGTAGGAAGACGGGTATAGCAGGCACGAAACATCAGGAATACAGATCAGAATTACCATAATTGCTCATTTCGCACTTGTACTAACAGGAGCGATCTTTTATCAGGTCGCTTCTGTTTTTTAACTGTTTTTTAACACAATAGAACAGTCTCTGCAAAGGCAATTAGGCCATTACCGGTGTCGTATGTGTGTAACGTACAGTGAATAGCGGATCAATCTGATAATGGAACGTCGTAATCGCTCTATTTTGCTGTTGAAGTTGCTGGATTACCTCTGTGATCTCTTGGTTCGCTTCATCCGTCCCATGAGTGTTGACCTGATCTATCGATGCGCCCGTAGGGGTCAACACGGCCAAATCAACTTTACTTCCATTTCCCATCACCGTTCCATCAAACGGCAGACGGATTTGAAATTCAAATGTGTTCTGATCAGCTGGATGAACGTTATAAATCTTGTAATCATAATGAATCTCGTATACATGTTGACTCCCTACTTTCGCCAG
The DNA here is from genome assembly GCF_050107715.1 of Metabacillus sp. 84. Classification (NCBI taxonomy): domain Bacteria; kingdom Bacillati; phylum Bacillota; class Bacilli; order Caryophanales; family Bacillaceae; genus Metabacillus; species Metabacillus sp. 84. The sequence goes on from NZ_JBNILN010000014.1 coordinate 29,198, forward strand.
CAATTGAAGCGGGGTCTTTATAAGTGCTGAACGAAGTAGCAACCGGGCTATATCCTGAGAGGTCTCCAGTGTATTACCAGAGGTTGCAGCCTCTACCACGTTGTCTGTGCCTGTCATTAGTTCAGAAGCGAGATACGGCCTGAATTCAAGTCCTTCCGACTTAATTAGAGCCATATGTACGTCTGACAATGAGTTACCGTTCGGAACATAATAATCATCCACCAATGGTCCATCTGTCATAATCGTGGTAAACACCGTAACCATGTCATGATTCCCACCATTAAAACGAGAATGGTCACGTACTAAAACTGTTGCTTGCTGAGAAATCAAATTCACCAAACCAATCACTCCTTATTTGTTACGTGGTAAAAGGAGACTGAAAATATGCAAAATGGTTAACTTTACCATATATAGCATAACTTATATGTAAAAAAAAGTAAACTGTTTAATAGATTGCAATGTTCCTGGTTTGTTCCTTTTTAGGGTCAAAATGTTCCTTTTTACCCCCGAAATGTTCCTTATTTGGACCAAAACAGGCCGGATTTCGAAGAAATGCGCAGCGAACCGGCCCGGTCTGGGCTGCCCGGAGTCACGCCAAAAAGGGTCAGATGCTACCATTTGTTCCTTTTTCACCCCGAATGTTCCTGCATTGCTCCTGGTTTTTCACGCCAAAAAGGAACGACTAAATCCTTATACATCAAGGGCTCAGAGAAACGTGTTCCTTTGTTCCTTCTTTTTTTAATCAAAGACTAGAAAAAATAAATATATATAGATGCATGTTACGCATATAAAGGTTTCCCGAAAAAACCAGGAACTAAGGAACATATCTCGATTCTAAACCATTATTGGCCTTTTAGTTTCCGTTTAATCGGAGATACCCTATGACTTCTTGAGAGCTATTCACCGCGTAAGTCCATAATTATTCAAGTGGTTTGCCCAATTGGTTTCTCAACTCGCTCGGCGTGAACCTCAATCTATATGATGTGACTCGTACATTTGTAAAACTAATCGAACATTCCTCTAAAATTTGTCTACTGGTTAAAAGCAAAATAAAGAGCAGTGAAAATATCGTACACTGCTTTTTCTCTAGCATATAGGTTGTTCAAGCACTGTCACTTTTATTGGTAGTGAAACACCCACTTTTAGAGCTCGCATTTTTGGCAGCGAAACGCCCTCTTTTAAAAATCACCTTTTCGGTTTCATAACAGGATAATTACATTCTCTTTAGATTATTATGATTTCCCTGCATTATTCAGTCAAGAGAAAAAACAAGTGTTAGTTAAAAAGAATTGCGCTCTGTAAGCATCTAAAACAACTGTAATGTATCTTTCCACTTCAATTCAAATTTAGTCTGTGAATATACCGTGCTCTTACGGATATACTTCGATCTTTCTCTCTGCACCGGGCCGCTGAATCAAAGCATTTTTGTTCACAAAAAAAGCTGGGCTAAACCAACCCGGCTTTTTCAGTATTTTTATTTACGGATATTGTTTATTTATGTTCCAGCCTTTTGTACGTAAGATACCGCCTGCCAGCGATTAATTTGTTTTAAATATAGTGTCACTTTTTATATTTACACATAAATTTTACTACATCCTCACGATCTACCAGCACCTTTCCTTCCAGCTCGATAACCGGTAATCCAAGCTTCTCTAATTTTTGCAAATAACAGAATGAAATGCCTATAAATTCACAGCATTGCTTTTTGGTCATGAATCTCCTCACTCCGCTATCCCGTTTAGCAGCTTCAAATGCCTCTTGACTAAGTTCATAAAAAAATTCGAAATATTTACCTTTAAACTCTTCTGAGACCTCCAGAGGAATGAATCCATCCATTCGTTTATCTCACCTCCCCCTATTATCTATCTTTACTTATTAAGTAATTTATTTGCTAACTTTATTATACAATAAATACCATTTATATACAATACTTTAGTTAGAAATATATTTACTTAGTAAATTAAATATGTGATAATAATTATATAAACTTAAAGGCGAGGTAACCTTAATGGACGCAAAAGAATTTGGCGCCAAACTTAAAGACATCCGGAAAGAGAAAAAACTAACACTGCTTGATTTAAAGGCGCGTACTGGCTACTCTGATTCATATTTATCACAAATTGAGAATGGCTATAAAGATTTGCCTAAACCTCCACTGTTAAAAAAGATCGCTGAAGGATTAGATGTATCCTACATCTACCTGATGAACTTAGCAGGTTATTCGGATTCATACGTAGGTGAAGACGACCTTTTTAAAGAAGAAAGATTCTTGAATAAAAGAAAAAACGTTAATGTGAAGCTCCCTTGCACTGAGGAATTGATATCACCAAATGGAGAGCAAAGTATTAGAGAATTATCAGACGACGAATTAAGAAGAAGATTATTTGACCTTAGCGATCTTCTAAATCTCAAGGTTGACTTGTATTATAAAAATGCTTATTTAACAGATGAGAAACGCAGAAAAGTTAAACTTATGCTTGAGTTAATCCTTGAATAAAGCACCTTCCTTTTCCTGTATATAGCCTGCCAGCGTATTGGAAAGGGACCTAATATGGCAAATATTAAAAAGTATACGAAGAAAGACGGTACAACCGCATATATGTTTAATGTGTATCTCGGCAAGGATCCGCTCACAGGTAAGAAAAAACGCACCACTCGGCGAGGATTCAAAACAAAAAAAGAAGCAAATATTGCGCTATCTAAATTAATGGTGGAAGTTAATGAGCTCGGGCTCCGTCAAAATGATCGAGTGACCTTTAAGGAAGTTTTTGAGGAATGGTTTAAGCAGCATCAGAAGGAAGTAAAGCCAACTACGGCGTACGCAATGGAGAGTAAATTCAGCCGGAGAATTCTCCCACTCTTCGGTCCAATTAAAATGAAAGATATTTCCCGTTCGCAATGTCAAAAAGCCATTAATACATGGGCCGAGGAGCTTAAGACCTTCAACGATTACAAGATCCAAGCAAACCAGGTCTTTCGTTATGCTATGAAAATGGATATTATAAAGCGCAACCCAATGGATTATGTCACGTTGCCTAAATTAAAGCATGAGTTGGAATATGATTCAGAACTTGAAGAGAGAAAGTATTACTACACACGAGAAGAGCTCAGGAACTTCCTGGAGGCGATTAAGGACGATGATATGTGTTATGCCATGTTTCGAGTTCTCGCCTTCACAGGGGCACGCAAGGGGGAGCTGTGTGCTCTGCATTGGTCCGACGTGGACTTTCATCACAAGAAAATCAGTTTGAAAAAGACACTTATTCACACTGGAGGCAAGAAGCAGCTTCAGACCTCGAAAACAAAGGCCTCTCGGCGAGTTGTTCGAGTGGATGATGAAACCCTAGCGATTTTGAAAAAATGGCGCAGCAGGCAAATACAGCGCTACCTGACGTTACAACTTGCCGATTGCTTTGAATCTGATGAAAAACAGCCTGTCTTCACAATCTATAACCAATCAAAACATAAAATGGATTATTGCCGACTGGCATTTTTGAACGAAAAGCTTGAGAGTATTTATCAAAAAAATCCGGATCTGCCTCAAATAAATGTTCACGCATTCAGGCATACACATGCCAGTTTGCTATTTGCAGCCGGTGCTTCCATCAAAGATGTACAAGCCCAGCTAGGTCACACAGATATTAAAACCACAATGGATATTTACACTCACGTGACTGAGGAAGCGAAAGAAAAAACTGCGGAAATGTTCCAGAAATATATGAAATTTTAGCTCGGGGTATTCAAGGGGTATTCAATTCCATCTCCGGACATGAAAAAACCCTCCTCGCTCCACTGGAGCAAAGAGGGTAAACATTGATATACGGGGTATATTAACGTTTTGAGAACTGAGGTGCACGGCGTGCGCCTTTAAGTCCGTATTTTTTACGCTCTTTCATACGTGCGTCACGAGTAAGAAGTCCTGCGCGCTTAAGAGTTGCACGGAATTCCGGATCTGCTTGAAGCAATGCACGAGAGATACCGTGGCGGATTGCGCCTGCCTGGCCTGCAAATCCACCGCCGTTTACGTTCACTAGTACATCGTAAGAAGAACCAGTTTCAGTCAAGTTAAGCGGCTGTTTTACGTCCTCGATTAGAGCTGCGAATGGGATGTATTCTGTAATGTCGCGTTTGTTAACAACGATTTTGCCTTCGCCGGGAATTAGGCGTACACGAGCAACGGAGCTCTTGCGGCGGCCAGTACCGTAATATTGAACCTGTGCCAAATTGATAACCTCCTTAATAATTAACCGCGAAGTTCGTAAACTTCAGGCTGTTGTGCTTGGTGTGGATGCTCTGCACCCGCGTAAACGTGCAATTTCTTGAAGATCTGACGGCCAAGGGAATTCTTTGGAAGCATTCCTTTGATCGCAAGTTCAAGCATTTTTTCAGCGTAGTTTGTACGCATTTCAAGAGCTGTTCTTGATTTAAGTCCGCCAGGGAATTGGCTGTGACGGTAGTAAATTTTATCAGTCAATTTCTTACCAGTCAGTTCAATTTTCTCAGCGTTGATGATGATCACGTGATCTCCAGTGTCTACATGTGGTGTAAAAGTCGGCTTGTGTTTGCCGCGAAGAATAGATGCAACTTCAGTAGAAAGACGGCCTAGAGTCTTGCCGGCTGCATCTACTACGTACCACTTACGGTCAACTTCGCTAGCTTTCGCCATATACGTTGTACGCATTAAATTTTCCCTCCTAATATCTTTCCATAAACGTTAGTTCCATTTTTATTTCAAAACACGATGAGCTTTCCGGGGCTTTATCGTGGGGATGAAATACATACCATATGATAGTTTATCTCAGTAATACCGCAATGTCAAGACAATGTTACACCTGGTTTAGTTGTCATAGAAAACTTTATACAGATACAATCCATGCCCCGGTGCGGTTTTCCCAGTTATCCTGCGATCCCCCGAGAGAATCATTCCAGGAATTTCCTCAGGATCGGTTAATCCGGTACCTGCGTCGATCAGCGTGCCCATGATAATCCGGACCATGTTATACAGAAAGCCATTGCCCCTTATGGACATAGTGAGCCGGGTGCCTTCTTCTGAAAATTCAATGGTGTCTATCGTCCGGACACGGTCCACTACCTCGGTTTTGGCTGAGCAGAATGCAGTGAAATCATGTGTCCCAAGTAAATGCTCTGCCGCCGCTCTCATCGCTTCAATGTTTAAAGGATGAGGATAGTGATACGCATAGTTTCTAAGAAACACATTCTGGACGGCAGAACGGTCTATCACGTACCGGTATTCCTTCCCTGTGGCTCCAAACCTTGCGTGGAAGCTCTCAGTTGTTTCTAAGGCCTCCAGGACCCTTATATCCTTTGCCAGAATGGTGTTGAGGGCCTTAGGCCATTTCTCCGCCGGAATGACGAGTGGTGTGTCAAAATGGATAACCTGCCCATATGCATGCACCTTTGCATCCGTCCGTCCGGAGGCAGAAACTTTGACCGCTTCCCCTTTATGGAGCTTCCCTAATGCCTGCTCCAGCTCTTCCTGTACAGTCCGGCCATTGGGCTGAACCTGATATCCGCTGAAATCCGTACCGTCGTATGCAATGATCATCTTTATTCTCATAGCGTGCCGCCTAGGATCGGAACAGAAGGAGCAGAATGGTAAGGACGAGCAGCAGGACCATCAGGAACGAATCCTGCCTGTCCCATTTCAGCTGTCTGTACTTGGTGCGGCCTTCTCCACCCTGATATCCTCTTGCTTCCATTGCAGTGGCCAGCTCTTCCGCTCTTTTAAAAGCACTGATAAAGAGAGGAACGAGCAGTGGCACAATAGACTGAACTCGCTTTGCGATCGGTCCGGAGGAAAAGTCTACCCCGCGCGCCATCTGAGCCTTCATAATTTTGTCCGTTTCATCCGTCAGTGTCGGAATAAACCGTAAGGCTATGGACATCATCAGGGCAAGCTCATGAACAGGGAGCTTCATTTTTTTGAACGGATCCAAAAGATTCTCCATCCCGTCAGTCACCTCAATGGGGGTTGTTGTCAAGGTCAGAAGCGTTGTCATCAGGATGAGATACAAAAAGCGAAGCGAGATGAATATCCCTTGCCTCAAGCCCCCTTCATGCACAGACAGGAAGGAAAACTGGAAAAGGACCGGGCCTTCCTTTGTCAGGAAAATATGCAAAACAAAGGTGAAAAGAATAATCCATAGAATCGGCTTTAGTCCTGATGCAAGAAACCTTGGCGGAAGTTTTGAGAGCGACACAACGAAAAGGGTAAACAGCCCTAATATCGCATAGGTAAGAATGTTGTTCGCTAAAAAGACAATGAATACAAAGAGAAATACGAGCAGGAGTTTCGAACGCGGATCAAGTTTATGAACAAATGAATGTCCTGGAACGTATTTTCCGATAATAATGCCGTTCACTGGCCTCCCTCCTTTATATAAAAGGATTGAATGGCCCGAACCGTTTCCTCCATAGTAAGAGGATTGCCTTCAAGCTGGATGCCTAGCTTTGACTCAACAGCATGTTTAAACTGGACGGTCTCCGGAAGCCTTAATCCTGTTTCCCTCACTTTTTCAGAGGAAGCAAATACCTCTTGGGGCTTTCCTTTTAGCTTAACGGTTCCTTGATGAAGGACGATCAATTCATCAGCATAACCAGCTGCGTCCTCCATGCTGTGCGTGACAAGAATGGTCGTCAGCCCCTTATCCATATGAAGCTGATAAAACATGTTCATAATATCATGGCGGCCCCTGGGATCGAGTCCCGCCGTAGGCTCGTCCAAAACAATGACCTCCGGCTCCATTGCCAGCACTCCCGCTATTGCCGCTCTTCTCATCTGGCCTCCGCTTAAATCAAAGGGAGAACGTTCAAGAACTTCTTCCGGCAGGCCGACCATTTTGGCCATATGTCTGGCTTTTACCCTTGCTTCTTCTTCCGGCATGCCGAAATTCATAGGACCAAACATGATATCTTTTTCTACCGTTTCTTCAAAAAGCTGATGCTCTGGAAACTGAAATACAATTCCAACTTTTTTCCTTACGGCTTGTAATTTCTTAGCTTTCTCATTGGCCTGAATGGTTCGTTCCCCGAGGGTGATCGAACCGGATGTTGGCTTTAACAGCCCGTTTAGATGCAGCAGAAGCGTCGACTTCCCGGAGCCGGTGTGGCCGATGATCGCCGTATAGGAACCAGATTGAATGTGCATATCGATATCATAGATGGCACGTTTTTCAAAAGGGGTACGCGGATTGTACGTATGTTCTAAGCTTTTCGCTGTAATGTCCATAGCTCATCCACCAATCCTTGTTCTGTGAGGTGATTTTTCTGCAGCGGAATGCCCGCTTTTCGCAGTTCACGGCTCAGTTTATATGAAAACGGGAGATCGAGTCCAATCCGGGACAGCTCCTCTCCCATAGAGAAAATAGTTTCAGGTGTTCCCTCTTTCAGCTTCCTTCCCTTGTTCATCACAATGATGCGGTCTGCTTTCGAGGCCTCTTCCAGATCATGGGTAATGGAGATGACGGTAACGGCGCTTTGTTCATTCAAAAGGCGGACAGTGTGCATGACATCGCTTCGTCCGGCAGGGTCAAGCATAGAGGTTGCTTCGTCCAGAATCATAATCTGCGGTTTCACGGCCAGTACGCCTGCAATGGCAACACGCTGCTTTTGACCGCCTGACAGATGGTGCGGCTCTTGATCGAGAAAAGCATCCATCTTAACTTGCTTTGTTGCCCAATCCACCCGTTTAATCATCTCATCCCGGGGGATTCCGTTGTTTTCCAGACCAAAAGCCACATCATCCTTGACTGTAGTTCCCACAAACTGATTATCGGGGTTTTGAAAGACCATGCCGACTTTTTTTCGAACATCCCATATTGTATGTTCTGAAAGCTCGGTCCCATCAATGCTGACTTTTCCTTTAGAAGGCAGCAGCAATCCGTTCAGGATCCGGGCAAGGGTCGATTTTCCTGAACCGTTATGGCCTACAACAGCGAGCCATTCCCCTTCATAGATGCTCATGCTCACCTCATCTAAAGCAGGTTTTTCACGTTCCGGATAGGAAAAGGTTACATGTTCCACTCTTGCAATCTCTTTACGCATAGCCTGCTCCTCTCAACTCTTTTCTAAAAATCGCTGTAAATAAAAAAAAACTCTACTAACTGGGATTGGCGGACAGAATCTGTCCGCCATGTTCTCAGTCGTATTCGGCTCCTTACAGCGTTACTGCTGTCTATCCGCCTATGAAGACCATGATGCTTCGGTCTCCATCGTAAAAAAGGGCAAATCAGCTTAAAGCTGTCCCGCCCTCTTTACATTACTTACACAAGCTCAATGATGACCATTGGAGCTCCGTCTCCGCGACGAGGTCCAAGTTTCATGATGCGAGTGTATCCGCCTTGACGTTCACCATAACGGCCTGCGATATCAGAGAAAAGTTTTTCCAAAGCATATACAGCTTTTTCTTTATCTTTTCCGTTTTTATCTTGACCTGCTGGTACCATTTCAGCAATTTCGTTGCGAACGAATGAAGCTGCCTGGCGGCGCGCATGAAGATCTCCGCGTTTTCCTAGAGTAATCATTTTATCAACAACGGAACGCAATTCTTTTGCACGAGCTTCAGTCGTTTCGATGCGCTCGTTGATAATTAGATCAGTAGCCAAGTCACGAAGCATTGCTTTACGTTGTGAGCTAGTGCGGCCCAATTTTCTGTATGACATGTGATGTCCCCTCCTTTGAATAGGCTTTGCGTGTGTTTAACACACAAATGACTAGCGAACCGGTCAGTCGTCTTTGCGAAGACCCAATCCAAGTTCATCTAGTTTCGCTTTAACTTCTTCAAGAGATTTGCGTCCAAGGTTGCGAACTTTCATCATATCTTCCTCTGTTTTGTTCGCAAGTTCCTGAACCGTATTGATTCCGGCACGTTTCAGACAGTTGTAGGAACGTACGGAGAGATCCAATTCTTCAATTGTCATCTCTAATACTTTCTCTTTTTGGTCTTCTTCTTTTTCAACCATAATCTCAGCATTTTGAGCTTCATCAGTCAAGCCGACAAAAATGTTCAGATGTTCAGTCAAAATTTTGGCGCCTAAGGCAACTGCCTCTTTAGGTCCATTGCTTCCGTCAGTCCAGACGTCAAGTGTAAGCTTATCAAAGTTAGCCACTTGTCCTACCCTGGTATTTTCTACTTGGTAGGATACGCGGGCAACCGGTGTATAGATAGAATCGATCGGGATGACTCCGATAGGCTGATCTTCGCGCTTGTTAGCATCAGCAGGAGTATATCCGCGTCCTCTTCTTGCAGTCAATCTCATTCGAAGCGTGGCATCTTTCGCCAGCGTTGCGATGTGAAGGTCAGGGTTCAGGATTTCAATATCGCTGTCATGAGTGATATCGGCTGCTGTAACAGCACCTTCTCCTTGAATATCAATCTCAAGTGTTTTTTCTTCTTCGGAATAGATTTTAAGAGCAAGCTTCTTAACGTTTAAGATAATAGAAGTAACATCTTCTACGACGCCTTCAATCGTCGAAAATTCATGCAGGACACCGTCGATTTGGATCGATGTTACAGCAGCACCTGGGAGTGAGGACAACAAAATACGACGTAAGGAGTTACCCAAAGTTGTACCATATCCGCGCTCGAGTGGTTCGACGACGAATTTGCCGTACTTGGCATCTTCGCTGATTTCAACCGTTTCGATTTTTGGTTTTTCAATCTCAATCATTCAATAAAACCCTCCTTCAAAACGTCGAAACCCCGGTTAGAGATTTAGCAGCTAAACCCAACCGAAATTCCCCATTGTAATGTCCCGATTGTGCACAGCAGCAGAATTGGGAAATTCTGCTTTCAATTATATACTGTATCATAACCCATTATAGACAGGGATACGAAATCTATACAGAAAATTTACACACGACGGCGTTTTGGCGGACGGCATCCATTATGAGGAACTGGAGTAACATCTCTGATTGCAGTTACTTCTAGACCAGCAGCTTGAAGAGCACGGATTGCAGCTTCACGGCCGGCACCAGGACCTTTAACGGTTACTTCCAAAGTTTTCAAACCATGTTCGATGGAAGTTTTTGCTGCAGTTTCAGCAGCCATTTGGGCAGCAAAAGGAGTAGATTTACGTGAACCTCTGAATCCTAAAGCACCTGCGCTTGACCAAGATACCGCGTTTCCGTGAGTATCAGTGATCGTAACGATTGTATTGTTAAACGTTGAGCGGATATGAGCAATACCAGCTTCAATATTCTTTTTTACACGGCGTTTACGAGTGTTTGTTTTACGTTGTGCCATAGAGCTTTAACCTCCTTTACCTTATTTCTTTTTGTTCGCAACAGTACGGCGTGGGCCTTTACGTGTACGAGCATTGTTTTTAGTGTTTTGTCCGCGAACAGGTAAACCGCGGCGGTGGCGAAGACCACGGAAGCTTCCGATTTCGATAAGACGCTTGATGTTAAGGGAGATTTCGCGGCGAAGGTCTCCTTCTACTTTCAGCTTATCAATTACTTCACGGATTTTTCCAAGTTCTTCTTCGGTAAGATCGCGTACACGAGTATCCTCAGAAACTCCAGCTTCAGCAAGAACCTTCTGAGCAGTTGTACGGCCAATCCCGAAAATGTAAGTTAATGAAATTACAACGCGCTTTTCGCGTGGAATATCTACACCAGCAATACGAGCCATTTGTCAGTGCACCTCCTTATGTTTTATCCTTGTTTTTGTTTATGCTTTGGATTCTCACAAATAACCATGACTTTTCCTTTTCTGCGAATAACTTTACATTTTTCGCAAATCGGTTTCACGGACGGTCTAACCTTCATGTGTTTTCCAACCTCCTTGATAGTTCGGAGTGCTTTTATTTAAAACGGTACGTAATTCTGCCACGGGTCAAATCGTACGGAGATAATTCTACCGTAACTTTGTCTCCAGGTAAAATACGAATGAAATGCATGCGGATCTTTCCTGAGACATGCGCCAAGACTGTATGACCGTTCTCAAGTTCTACTTTAAACATCGCATTAGGCAGCGTCTCTTGGACAGTACCTTCAACTTCAATTACATCATCTTTAGCCATTAAGTTGTTCTCCCTTCTTCAAATCAGCAACCTGACAAACTGGCAATTCCATATAGCCGGCAGCTATAGAAGGATTGCCGCTTTATTTACACTGCTCTGAACTTCCGGAGATACGCAATTAAAGAACTTAAAGTGGTGGATGTGTTCTGGGGAGAATGAAACTTCCGTTTGTCTCCATCTGCCACTATAACGAGACTCAAACTTCCGGAGTTCTGCTTCCGTCTGCAGTCTGTTAAAGCGTCATCGCCTTTTTTTGCATTTAAGCTTTTGTTAGGATTTCATAACCAGTTTCAGTGATGGCAATCGTATGCTCAAAATGAGCGCACTTTTTACCATCGACAGTTACAACCGTCCAGTTATCCTGAAGGGTTCTAACGTATCTTGAACCCGCGTTGACCATCGGTTCAATTGCCAGAACCATGCCGGGTTTCAGCCTAGGCCCTTTGCCTGGCGGTCCAAAGTGAGGAATTTGCGGATCTTCATGAAGTTCCTGTCCTACACCATGCCCAACATATTCTCTGACGATTGAAAATCCTTCGCCTTCTGCATAGAGCTGGATAGCATGAGAGATGTTTGATAAACGATCTCCAGGCTTAGCTTCATTCAGCCCTCTATATAAAGACTCTTCTGTAACGTCCAGCAGCTTTTGCGTTTCTTCGGAAATGGCGCCTACCGGATATGTCCAGGCTGAGTCACCGTGATAGCCATTATACTTAGCACCGATATCGATGCTGATAATGTCTCCTTCATTTAACACCCGGTCGCCCGGAATGCCGTGAACGAGCTCTTCGTTGACAGAAGCACATATGCTTCCGCGGAATCCATTATACCCTTTGAAGGAAGGAATTGCATGATGCATGCGTATAAACTTTTCGGCAATACTATCCAATTCTTTCGTCGTAATACCGGGCTGGATATGTTTTTTTAATTCCTGATGGGTCAGTGCAACGATCCGGCCAGCTTCCTTCATGATTTCAATCTCACGCGGAGTCTTGCAGATGATCATTCAGCTGATCCCCCAAGCAGGGCTTTGATATCTGTAAACACTTTACGGATATCCTGCTGCCCGTCGATCTGTCTTACATAGCCTTTCTGGCTATAGTAGTCTAGAAGCGGCTTGCTTTGTTTCACGTTAACTTCCAAACGGTTAGAAACCGTTTCTTCGTTGTCATCGGCGCGCTGATAAAGCTCTCCGCCACATTTGTCGCAAACACCCTCTTTTGCAGGAGGATTAAAGACTAAGTGGTAAGTAGCTCCGCAATCTTTGCATATGCGGCGGCCGGTCAATCGTTCCATAAGGATGCTCTTATCCACATCGATATTAATCACGTGGTCAAGCTTTTTGCCAAGATCAGAGAGAATCGTTTCCAGTGCCTCTGCCTGTGCTACGGTACGGGGAAAACCATCAAGCAAGAAACCTTTTTCACAATCATCTTTGCCCAATCTTTCGCGAACAATACCGATTGTCACTTCGTCAGGTACAAGCTCGCCCTTATCCATGAAGGATTTTGCCTGAAGACCTAATTCCGTTTCTTCCTTTATTGCTGCTCGGAACATATCTCCAGTTGAGATATGAGGGATTTGATATTCTTCTGTGATTTGTTCTGCCTGAGTTCCTTTACCGGCACCGGGCAGACCCATTAATACTAGATTCATCCGATTTCCCCCTCAGTCTCTATATAAAGGGAATGGGCGCAGCTGCGTCCCATTACCTTACTGTTTAATAAAGCCTTTGTAATTACGTTTTACAAGCTGGCTTTCCAGCCCTTTCATTGTCTCAAGCGCAACTCCGATTACAATCAGCAAGCTTGTTCCGCCAATCTGTGCGGATTGGGGAAGACCGGCAAATGCAATAAACAGAGTAGGAAGAGTGGCAATGACTGCAAGGAAAATAGCGCCGACAAATGTTAAACGGTACAAAACCTTTGTTAAATATTCCTGTGTGCTTTTTCCGGGACGAATCCCTGGAACATATCCGCCCTGCTTCTTTAAGTTATCGGCCATCTGTTCAGGATTAACCTGGACGAACGCATAGAAATACGTGAAGGCGACAATCAAAGCAACGTAGATGGTGGCTCCAATCGGATGAGTTGTTGTGAGATTGGTCGTGATCCAGCTCGTCACAGCATTTTCTCCGAAGAAATTAGCGATCGTCGGCGGTGTAATCAGGAATGATACCGCGAAGATTACAGGAATTACGCCTGCAGGATTCACTTTCAGCGGAAGGTGAGTGGACTGGCCGCCACCTTGCGGACCTGAACCTGATGCCCTTTTAGCGTATTGAATAGGGATTTTGCGAAGTGCCTGCTGCACGAAGATTGTTCCGACAATAATAGCCAGGACGGCAATCACAAGCAGGATCAGGATCACTATTCGCAAGAACAGCTGATCTCCCGCATCAGTAAATAACTGAGCATAAATCTGGTTGAGAGTAGTAGGAATTGCTGCAACAATTCCGGCAAATATGATGATGGAGATACCGTTCCCCACACCCTTTGCCGTGATCTGCTCCCCAAGCCACATCAAGAAAGCAGTACCTGCTGTTAGGACCACTGCTATCAGGAGATAGGAAGGTACACCAGCGTTCTCAATCAATGTGCCGCCAAGCAGGTTGTTAAACCCGATCGACATACCAATTGCCTGGATGAAACCAAGAACAATGGTGAAATATCTCGTAAATTGAGCCAATTTACGTCTTCCAACTTCACCTTGCTTAGACCACTCCGTGAACTTCGGTACTACATCCATTTGAAGGAGCTGAACAATAATGGAGGCGGTGATATACGGCATAATTCCCATTGCAAGAATGGAGTAATTAAACAGTGCTCCCCCGCCAAATGTGTTCAAGACTCCGAAAACGCTCATTTGATCCTGGGCAGCAAGGGCTTCCGTGTTGACTCCAGGAACAGGGATGAATGTCCCGATACGAAATACGATAAGCATTAAAAGAGTGAATATAATTTTGTTTCTTATATCACTCACGCGCATGAAATTGGAGATTGTTTTAAACATTAGATCACCTCAGCTGTACCGCCGGCAGCTTCAATTGCTTCTTTCGCGGAAGAGGAGAATTTGTTCGCTTTTACAGTGAGTTTCTTCTCGATGCTGCCTTCGCCAAGAATCTTCACGCCGGCTTTTGTGCTGCTAAGCACGCCAGTTTCAAGAAGAAGCTCAGGAGTAACTTCTGCACCATCCTCGAAACGGTTCAGTCTGTCAAGGTTAACAACCGCGTACTCTTTGCGGTTGATATTCTTGAATCCGCGTTTAGGCAAACGTCTGAATAGTGGAGTTTGACCACCCTCGAATCCAGGACGAACACCTCCGCCAGAACGGGCGTTTTGACCTTTATGACCTTTACCAGCGGTTTTACCGTTGCCAGATCCGATTCCACGGCCTAAACGATTGCGTTCGCGGCGTGAACCTTCTGCTGGTTTCAATTCATGAAGTTTCATCAGGACACCTCCTTATTTATCGAACAAATACGATTATTGTTCTTTTACTGATACCAAGTGTGATACTTTGTTGATCATGCCGCGGATAGCCGCGTTGTCTTCGTGTACCACTGTTTGGTGCATTTTGCGCAAGCCAAGTGTTTTAACTGTTACACGCTGGTTTTCAGGACGTCCGATAACACTGCGAGTAAGGGTGATCGCTAATTTGTTTGCCATTATCTTTCCCCCCTTATCCTAACAGTTCTTCTACAGATTTTCCACGAAGCTTAGCAACTTCTTCAGCTTTCTTAAGTTGCTTTAAGCCTTCAAGTGTCGCACGAACCATGTTGATTGGTGTGTTGGAGCCCAGGGATTTAGATAGGATGTCACCTACACCTGCAAGCTCAAGCACTGCACGAACTGGTCCGCCTGCGATAACTCCGGTACCTTCTGAAGCAGGCTTCAGCAGAATGTTGCCGGCTCCGAAACGTCCGATCACTTCGTGTGGAATGGATGTACCTACCATTGGTACAGTAACTAGGTTCTTTTTCGCATCTTCAATTGCTTTACGGATTGCTTCTGGCACCTCTTGCGCTTTACCTGTACCGAATCCAACTCGGCCATTCTTGTCGCCTACAACAACAAGTGCAGCAAAACGGAAGCGACGACCACCTTTAACAACCTTAGCAACGCGGTTTACGGTAACTACACGTTCTTCAAACTCTGATTTAACTGAGTCATTACGACGCATACTGTGTTTCCCTCCTTTTCCTATTAAAATTCAAGTCCAGCTTCGCGGGCAGCGTCAGCAAGAGCTTTGATACGACCGTGGTAAAGGTATCCTCCACGATCAAATACGATAGATTTATGACCTTTATCAACAGCACGCTTTGCAACAAGCTCTCCAACTTTTTGAGCTGCATCAAGGTTTGCAGTAGATTCAAGATTTAAATCTTTCTCCATGGAAGAAGCACTAACGATGGTTACACCGTTTGTATCGTCGATCAGTTGAGCATAAATATGTTTATTTGAACGGAACACATTCAGACGAGGTCTTTCAGCTGTCCCGAATAGCTTTGAACGTACGCGGGCATGTCTTCTTTTACGCACAGAATTTTTGCTAGCTTTAGTGATCATCAGGGTCACTCCTTTCTTAGCCATTAAGCGGCATTACTTCGCAGTTTTACCTTCTTTACGGCGTACAAATTCACCTTCATAGCGAATACCTTTGCCTTTGTAAGGCTCAGGCGGACGAGTAGCACGGATGTTAGAAGCGATAGCTCCTACGCGCTCTTTGTCTGTACCTTTAACGATAACTTTCGTTTGAGTAGGCACTTCGATTTCGATTCCTTGTTCTGGTGTAATCTCAACAGGGTGAGAGTAGCCAACGTTCAGGATCAGTTTGTTTCCTGATTTAGAAGCACGGTAACCTACACCGACAAGCTCCAAGCCTTTTTCAAACCCTTTGGAAACACCTTCTACCATGTTTCCGATGATGCTGCGGGTTGTACCGTGAAGGGCACGGTGATCTTTATGATCGGAAGGACGGCTGACCGTTAGTACGTTTTCCTCGATGGAAATCGTAATGTCCGGGTGGAATGTGCGAGTCAATTCCCCTTTAGGACCTTTAACGGTAACCGTGTTCTCGTTCATTTTGATTGTAACATCAGATGGGATCTCAAGCAGTTTTTTACCGACACGAGACATAATTTACACCTCCATTCTTATTAACTTATTACCAAACGTATGCTAGTACTTCTCCGCCAGCTTGTTTAGCACGGGCTTCTTTGTCAGTGATGACACCTTGAGAAGTTGAGATGATTGCGATTCCAAGGCCGTTAAGTACGCGAGGTACTTCAGTCGCTTTCGCATAAACGCGAAGACCAGGCTTACTGATTCTTTTTAGACCAGTGATAACGCGCTCGTTGTTTGAACCGTATTTAAGGAAGATGCGGATAACACCTTGTTTGTTGTCTTCGACGTATTCTACGTCACGGACAAAACCTTCACGCTTCAAGATTTCAGCAATCTCTTTTTTGATTTTTGAAGCAGGAACTTCCAGCTTCTCATGACGTACCATATTCGCATTACGGATGCGAGTAAGCAAATCTGCAATCGGATCTGTCATAACCATTGTTAAATTACCTCCTTCCCGTTATGGGGTATTACCAGCTAGCTTTCTTAACGCCAGGAATTTGTCCTTTATAAGCAAGTTCACGGAAACAAATACGGCAAAGTTTAAATTTGCGAATCACAGAATGTGGACGTCCGCAGCGTTCGCAGCGAGTATATGCCTGAACGTTAAACTTTGGAGAGCGTTTTTGTTTCGCGATCATAGATTTTTTGGCCACGATTTCGCCTCCCTTTACGATTATTTTTGGAATGGCATTCCAAACTGGGTAAGTAGTTCACGAGCTTCTTCGTCTGTATTAGCAGTTGTAACAATAACGATATCCATACCGCGAACCTTAGTAACTTGATCGTAATCAATTTCAGGGAAGATCAATTGCTCTTTAACACCTAGAGTGTAGTTGCCGCGTCCGTCGAAAGACTTTTTGGAAATTCCGCGGAAGTCACGTACACGTGGTAAAGAAACAGATACCAATTTGTCCAGGAATTCGTACATGCGCTCGCCGCGAAGTGTTACTTTCGCACCGATCGGCATGCCTTCACGAAGACGGAAACCGGCGATTGATTTTTTCGCACGGGTGATAACCGGCTTTTGACCAGCGATCGCAGTAAGCTCTTCAACAGCGTTGTCCAAAGATTTGGAGTTTGCTACTGCTTCACCCACACCCATGTTAATCACGATTTTTTCAAGTTTAGGAACTTGCATTACGGATTTATAGCTAAACTTGCTCATTAGAGCAGGAGTTACTTCTTTTACAAACTTTTCTTTAAGGCGGTTCATATGATAGACCTCCCTTCCTTAGTTACTATTTATCTAGAGATTCACCAGATTTTTTTGCAACACGTATTCTTTTGCCGTCAACCATTTTAGAACCTACACGAGTTGGTTCTCCGCTTTTAGGGTCAATCAGCATTACGTTGGATACATGGATTGGCGACTCTTGGCTGACGATTCCGCCTTGAGTGTTTGTTTGTGTTGGTTTAGAGTGTTTTTTTACAACATTCACACCTTCAACCAGCACACGGTCTTTCTTAGGGTAAGCTTCAAGCACTTTACCTTGCTTGCCTTTATCCTTACCAGAGATAACCATTACATTATCACCTTTTTTAACATGCATCTTGTCCGCACCTCCTTAGTAAGGCAATAAATTTTAATTAAAGAACTTCTGGAGCCAGGGAAACAATCTTCATAAAGCTGTTTTCACGCAGCTCACGAGCAACTGGTCCGAAAATACGCGTTCCGCGCGGGCTTTTGTCATCACGGATGATTACACAAGCATTTTCATCGAAACGAATGTAAGAACCGTCAGTACGGCGTGCACCGCTCTTTGTACGAACGATAACAGCCTTAACTACGTCTCCTTTTTTAACAACGCCTCCTGGTGTTGCTTGTTTAACCGTACACACGATTACATCACCAATGTTAGCTGTTTTACGTCCGGATCCGCCAAGGACTTTAATTGTTAGTACTTCACGTGCTCCAGAGTTGTCAGCAACTTTTAAGCGAGATTCTTGTTGAATCATTCACGTTACCTCCCTTCGGAATTCACTATCCGAACATTTATTAGATAATAACAGCTTCTTCAACGATTTCTACAAGACGGAAACGTTTTGTCGCAGATTGCGGACGAGTTTCCATGATTCTTACGATATCGCCAATTTTAGCTTGGTTTTCTTCGTCATGCGCTTTGAACTTCTTAGAGTACTTTACTCGTTTGCCGTATAGAGAATGAGTTTTGTAAGTTTCAACTAGAACAGTGATGGTTTTATCCATTTTGTCGGATACAACACGGCCAGTGTATACCTTACGCTGGTTGCGTTCACTCATTTTGCAAACCTCCTCTCGGGTTTATCGATTATTAGAAGCGATCTCTCTCTCGCGGATTACAGTTTTCATACGAGCGATTGCTTTACGTACTTCACGGATGCGAGCAGTGTTTTCAAGCTGGCCGGTAGCAAGCTGGAAACGAAGGTTGAAAAGCTCTTCTTTAAGGGATTTTACTTTTTGTTCGATTTCGGCAGTGGTTAAATCACGGATATCATTAGCTTTCATTTGATTCACCACCAATTTCCTCGCGTCTCACGAATTTTGTTTTAATCGGCAGTTTGTGAGATGCAAGACGCAATGCTTCACGAGCAACTTCTTCAGGTACACCTGCAATCTCAAACAATACTTTACCTGGTTTAACTACAGCGACCCATCCCTCAGGAGCACCTTTACCGGAACCCATTCGGACTTCTAGAGGCTTAGCAGTATAAGGTTTGGAAGGGAAAATTTTGATCCATACTTTACCGCCACGTTTCATGTAACGAGTCATCGCGATACGAGCTGCCTCGATTTGACGGTTTGTGATCCAAGATGCTTCCAAAGCTTGAATGCCGTATTCACCAAAGTGTACTTCCGCACCGCCTTTTGCACGGCCGCGCATTTTTCCGCGATGCTCTCTGCGATACTTAACACGTTTAGGCAATAACATATTATTTTCCTCCTTCCTCAGATTTCTTCTTAACAGGAAGAACTTCTCCACGATAGATCCATACTTTGACACCTAGTTTACCGTAAGTAGTGTCTGCTTCTGCTGTACCGTAATCGATGTCAGCGCGAAGTGTGTGAAGTGGAACAGTTCCTTCACTATAATGCTCAGAGCGAGCGATGTCAGCTCCGCCAAGACGGCCTGAAACCATTGTTTTAATTCCTTGTGCACCAGCGCGCATTGTGCGTTGAAGTGCCTGCTTTTGAGCACGGCGGAAAGAAATACGGTTTTCCAGCTGACGAGCGATGTTATCAGCTACAAGTTTAGCATCAAGATCTGCTCTTTTAATTTCAAGGATGTTGATGTGCACGCGTTTACCAGTGAGTGAGTTAAGAGCTTTACGAAGCGCTTCAACTTCAGTACCACCTTTACCGATAACCATTCCTGGCTTAGCAGTGTGGACTGTTACGTTAATGCGGTTAGCAGCACGCTCAATTTCCACTTTGGAAACAGATGCATCATTCAGGCGTTTGTTGATGTATTCACGAACTTTGATATCTTCGTGTAAAAGATCAGCGTAGTCTTTGCCTGCGTACCATTTTGATTCCCAATCACGAATCACACCGACACGGAGACCGACTGGATTTACCTTTTGACCCACAGCTTATCCCTCCTTCTTTTCTGATACGATAATAGTGATATGACTCGTACGTTTGTTAATCGCACTTGCACGGCCCATTGCACGCGGACGGAATCTTTTCAAAGTCGGTCCTTCGTCAACGAATGCCTGTGAAATGACAAGGCTGTTAATGTCCATTTCATAGTTGTGCTCAGCGTTAGCAACTGCAGAGTTTAATACTTTTTCAATAACCGGAGAAGCTGCCTTCGGAGTGTGACGAAGGATTGCAACTGCTTCACCGACTTGCTTTCCTCGAATTAAGTCCATTACCAAACGTGCTTTACGAGGAGCAATACGAACTGTTCTAGCGACAGCTTTAGCTTGCATTTAAATGCCTCCTCTCATTAGCGTCTTGTTTTTTTATCGTCGTTACCGTGGCCTTTGTAAGTACGAGAAGGTGCGAATTCACCTAACTTGTGGCCAACCATGTCTTCCGTTACATAAACAGGAACGTGTTTGCGTCCATCATAGACTGCGATCGTGTGACCAATGAATTGAGGGAAGATTGTAGAACGGCGAGACCAAGTTTTAATAACTTGTTTCTTTTCAGTTTCATTCAATTTTTCCACTTTAACCATCAAGTGATCATCCACGAAAGGTCCTTTTTTCAAGCTGCGACCCATGCGAGTACCTCCCTTCGTGATTGCGCTACGGTTCGGTCGAACCGTAGTTCAACCCCGTTATTTTTTACGACGACGTACGATAAACTTATCGGATTTGCTGCTCTTTTTACGTGTTTTAGCTCCAAGAGTCGGTTTGCCCCAAGGAGACATAGGTGATTTACGTCCAATTGGTGAACGTCCTTCACCACCACCGTGAGGGTGATCGTTAGGGTTCATTACAGATCCGCGGACTGTTGGGCGTTTGCCTAACCAGCGTGAACGTCCTGCTTTACCAATGTTGATCAGTTCGTGCTGCTCGTTGCCGACCTGGCCGATTGTAGCACGGCAAGTAGCAAGAATCATGCGAACCTCACCGGAATTCAAACGGACAAGTACGTATTTGCCTTCTTTACCAAGGACCTGTGCAGATGTTCCTGCAGAACGTACAAGCTGTCCGCCTTTTCCAGGCTTAAGCTCGATGTTGTGTACCACTGTACCAACTGGAATGTTTTGAAGTGGAAGAGCGTTACCCACTTTAATGTCAGCTTCTGTGCCGGACATGATTTCCATTCCAACTTTAATGTTTTTAGGAGCAAGAATGTATCTCTTTTCTCCATCTGCATAGTGAATCAATGCAATGTTTGCAGAGCGGTTTGGATCATACTCGATTGTAGCAACGCGGCCTGGTATACCATCTTTGTCGCGTTTGAAATCAATAATACGATATTGGCGCTTATGGCCACCGCCATGATGACGAACCGTGATTTTACCTTGGTTGTTGCGTCCAGCTTTTTTGCTTAACGGAGCAAGCAAGGATTTTTCCGGCTTATCAGTAGTGATCTCTGCAAAATCAGATACTGTCATACCACGTCGACCGTTGGAGGTCGGTTTGTATTTTTTAATCGCCATCTCAATTTCCCTCCTTCACTTATATAGTATTAAACTTCAAAAAGTTCGATTTCTTTAGAGTCAGCAGTCAATGTAATGATAGCTTTTCTTCTGCGATTTGTAAGTCCGCTGTAACGGCCAACACGTCTGAATTTACCTTTGTAATTCATAACGTTGACTTTCGCTACTTTCACACCGAAAATTGCTTCTACAGCATCTTTAACTTCCGTTTTATTAGCTCTTACGTCTACTTCAAACGTGTATTTTCTGTCAGCCATAATGTCAGTAGAATTTTCAGTGATCACGGGGCGCTTAATAATATCACGAGGATCTTTCATTATGCAAGCACCTCCTCTACTTTTTGCACCGCAGCTTTCGTCATCACAAGCTTTTCATGATTCAGTACATCAAGAACGTTGATGCTGTCAGCTGCAACAACAGTGATTCCCTGGATGTTACGTGTAGAAAGATCGACTTTCTCGTTAACATCAGCAGTAACAATCAATGCTTTTTTCTCAACAGAAATAGCTTTAAGAATGTTAACCATTTCTCTTGTTTTTACAGCATCCAGTGTCAGATCTTCAAGAACAACAAAATTGCTGTCCTGTACTTTAGATGACAAAGCAGATTTGATAGCCAAACGGCGCACTTTTTTAGGTAGTTTGTAAGCGTAAGAACGAGGTGTCGGTCCGAAAACTACTCCTCCTCCGCGCCATTGCGGTGAACGGATAGACCCTTGACGGGCACGTCCTGTTCCTTTTTGGCGCCAAGGTTTGCGTCCTCCGCCACGAACTTCAGAACGATTTTTTACTTTAGCATTTCCTTGTCTTAAGGAAGCTCTTTGCATGATAACCGCTTCGAAAAGAACAGCTTGGTTTGGCTCGATACCGAAGATCGAATCATTCAGTTCGATTTCACCAGCGTTATTTCCGCTTTGGTTTAACATAGTAACTTTTGGCATGATCCATTTCCTCCTTTCCCGGAAAAGTTATTTGGATTTTACTGCAGCTTTTACAGTAACTAAAGATTTTCTTGGACCCGGTACGTTACCTTTGATCAAAAGAAGATTGCGTTCTGCATCCACTTTAACGATCTCAAGGTTTTGTACTGTAACGCGCTCTCCACCCATACGTCCAGGGAGAAGTTTGTTCTTGAATACACGGTTTGGAGCAACAGGACCCATTGAACCCGGGCGGCGATGGTAGCGTGAACCGTGGGACATTGGTCCGCGGGACTGTCCGTGGCGTTTAATGGCACCTTGGAACCCTTTACCTTTTGAAATACCTGTTACATCTACTGTGTCTCCAGCAGTGAATAATTCAACTTTGACTTCCTGACCAACTTCGTAGTCTGCTGCGCTTACTCCACGAAATTCCTTAATGAAGCGCTTAGGCGCAGTATTTGCTTTTGCAACGTGACCTTTTGCCGGTCTGTTTACAAGCTTTTCACGTTTGTCATCAAAACCAACCTGAACTGCTTCGTAACCGTCGATTTCAGCCGTTTTCACTTGAAGAACTACGTTTGGAGCAGCCTCTACAACTGTTACCGGGATTAAATCGCCGTTTTCAGCAAACACCTGCGTCATACCGATTTTTCTACCTAAGATTCCTTTGGTCATTCGTCACACCTCCTATTTTTTTCTTCTATATAATATTGAACATTAAAGTTTGATTTCGATATCGACACCGGATGGTAAATCCAAACGCATTAACGCATCAACAGTTTGTGGTGTTGGGTTAATGATGTCGATTAGACGTTTGTGCGTACGCATCTCGAATTGCTCACGAGAGTCTTTGTACTTATGCACCGCACGAAGAATTGTGTAGATAGACTTTTCAGTCGGTAGCGGGATCGGACCAGATACGTTAGCACCTGAACGTTTCGCTGTTTCTACGATTTTTTCGGCAGATTGATCAAGAATCCTGTGATCATATGCTTTCAAACGAATACGAATTTTTTGTTTTGCCATTATTTTCCCTCCTTTTCGCCTACTTATTATAGACAGTTCTCAGTGAGAATTTCCCTCACACACTCGCCATGGCAAAGCGGCCGGGTGTGTCAGCAACCTCTCACATCATCGCAGTCAAAGACCAACATTCACTATTATATAAAAAATGAGCGTCAGTTGCAAGAAGAAATATAAATTTCTTCGTCTTTTACGCACCTCAAATATTATAACTTTTTTTAGGCAAAAAAACAAGGGCTGCTTTAAACTAACCAATTGTTCTTAATGAATTAGCATATAAATAGAAGAGCATAAAAAAAACGAGCGATTTCTCGCTCGTTTTTAGTAAGCAATTACTCAGTGATTGTAGCAACTACTCCGGCACCTACAGTACGTCCACCCTCACGGATAGAGAACTTAGTACCTTCTTCGATTGCGATTGGAGCGATTAGTTCAACAGTCATTTCGATGTTGTCTCCAGGCATAACCATTTCTACACCTTCAGGAAGGTTGCAGATACCAGTTACATCAGTTGTACGGAAGTAGAACTGAGGACGGTAGTTAGTGAAGAATGGAGTGTGACGTCCACCCTCTTCTTTAGAAAGTACATAAACTTCTGCTTTGAACTTTGTGTGTGGAGTGATTGTTCCTGGCTTAGCAAGAACTTGTCCACGTTGGATATCTTCACGAGCTACTCCACGAAGAAGTGCGCCGATGTTGTCTCCAGCTTCAGCATAGTCAAGAAGTTTACGGAACATTTCAACACCTGTAACAGTTGTTGATTTTGGCTCTTCAGCAAGACCGATGATTTCGATAACGTCACCGACTTTAACTTGTCCACGCTCAACACGTCCAGTTGCAACAGTTCCACGGCCAGTGATTGAGAATACATCCTCAACAGGCATCATGAATGGTTTTTCGATATCACGCTCAGGAGTTGGGATGTATTCGTCAACTGCGTTCATCAGTTCAACGATTTTCTCTTCCCACTCAGCTTCTCCTTCAAGAGCTTTAAGAGCAGAACCTTTGATTACTGGAATGTCGTCGCCAGGGAAATCGTACTCAGAAAGAAGGTCACGAACTTCCATTTCAACTAGTTCTAGCAATTCTTCGTCATCAACCATGTCACATTTGTTCATGAATACAACAAGGTAAGGTACACCTACTTGACGAGAAAGAAGGATGTGCTCACGAGTTTGAGGCATTGGGCCGTCAGCAGCAGATACTACTAGGATTCCGCCGTCCATTTGAGCAGCACCAGTGATCATGTTTTTAACATAGTCAGCATGTCCCGGGCAGTCAACGTGTGCATAGTGGCGTGTATCAGTTTCGTACTCAACGTGTGCAGTTGAGATTGTGATTCCGCGCTCGCGCTCTTCTGGAGCAGCATCGATCATATCATATGCCATCGCTGCACCTTTACCGCTGCGTTTAGCAAGTACAGTAGTGATTGCAGCTGTTAGAGTTGTTTTACCGTGGTCAACGTGTCCAATTGTACCGATATTGGCATGTGTTTTGGAACGGTCGAATTTTTCTTTACCCATTCGAAATGCCTCCTTAGAAAATTGAGTTAGTTATATTGATTCAGAAAGCAGGCAGGACCCGCCTTCTGAGCTTACATAAGTAGTTATACTTGAATAAAAGGGTAAAATCAATTACTCACCTTTATTTTTTTTGATGATTTCTTCTGAAATGGATTTTGGAACCTCTTCGTAGTGGTCGAAGTGCATAGTGAATGTTCCGCGTCCTTGTGTATTGGAACGCAACGCAGTTGCATAGCCAAACATTTCGGAAAGAGGAACCATTGCACGGACAACTTGAGCGTTACCGCGTGCTTCCATACCTTCAACGCGTCCACGGCGGGAAGTTACATCACCCATGATGTCTCCCATGTACTCGTCCGGAACGACCACTTCAACCTTCATAACAGGCTCAAGGATTACCGGGTTGCACTTGGAAACAGCGTTTTTCAGAGCAAGGGATGCCGCTACTTTAAATGCCATCTCACTGGAGTCGACATCATGGTAAGATCCATCCACAAGTGCTGCTTTAACGTCGATTAACTGATATCCTGCAAGGACACCGTTTTTCATTGAATCCTCTAGACCGGCTTGAACAGCTGGTACGTATTCACGAGGAACAACTCCACCGACGATCTTGTTTTGGAATTCGAACCCTTTACCTTCTTCGTTTGGTTCAAATTCGATCCAAACGTGTCCGAATTGTCCGCGTCCACCGGATTGGCGGGCAAACTTACCTTCGACTTTAGCTGAACCGCGGAAAGTCTCACGGTATGCAACCTGCGGAGCACCAACATTTGCTTCTACTTTGAACTCGCGACGCATACGGTCAACGATGATATCAAGATGAAGCTCACCCATACCAGAGATAATGGTTTGTCCAGTCTCAGGATCAGTATGAGCGCGGAAAGTTGGATCCTCTTCAGAAAGCTTAGTCAGTGCTGTAGACATTTTGTCCTGGTCAGCTTTTGACTTTGGCTCTACTGACAGGGAGATAACCGGCTCTGGGAATTCCATGGATTCCAAGATTACAAGGCTCTTTTCATCACACAGAGTATCACCAGTTGTCGTATCTTTCAATCCTACTGCAGCTGCGATATCCCCGGAGTATACAGTAGCAATTTCTTCACGGGAGTTAGCATGCATCTGCAGGATACGTCCTACACGCTCACGCTTGCCTTTCGTGGAGTTTTGCACGTAAGAACCAGAGTTAAGCACTCCAGAGTACACACGGAAGAAAGTAAGCTTCCCAACGTATGGATCTGTCATAACTTTAAACGCCAGAGCAGAGAACGGCTCATCGTCACCGGATTTACGAAGTACTTCCTCTTCAGAATCCGGAAGAATTCCTTTGATGGCAGGTACATCAGTTGGTGCAGGCAGGTAATCAAGTACCGCATCCAGCATCAATTGTACACCTTTGTTTTTGAAAGCAGATCCGCAAAGAACTGGGTAGAATTCAACGTCACAAGTACCTTTTCGGATAGCTGCTTTGATTTCATCAATCGTAAGCTCTTCACCGTCAAGATATTTCATCATTAATTCTTCATCAAGTTCTGCTACGGCTTCGATCAATTTGCTGCGCCATTCTTCAGCAAGTTCTTGATACTCTTCAGGAATTTCTTTTGCTTCGGAACGTGTTCCTAAGTCATCTTCGTAGAAATATGCTACGTTTTCTACTAGATCGATAATTCCCTCGAATTGATCCTCAGCACCGATTGGAAGCTGGATTGGATGCGCATTGGCCTGAAGGCGCTCATGCATCGTTTTTACGGAGTAAAGGAAATCCGCACCGATTTTATCCATTTTGTTAACGAATACGACACGAGGCACGCCGTATGTTGTAGCCTGGCGCCAAACTGTTTCAGTTTGAGGCTCAACTCCGGATTGTGCATCAAGAACAGCTACGGCACCATCAAGTACACGCAGGGAACGTTCAACCTCAACAGTGAAGTCTACGTGTCCCGGTGTATCGATAATGTTTACACGGTAACCTTTCCATGATGCAGTTGTAGCTGCAGATGTAATCGTGATTCCGCGTTCCTGCTCCTGTTCCATCCAGTCCATTTGTGAAGCTCCTTCATGAGTTTCACCAATTTTGTGGATACGTCCAGTGTAGAACAAAATCCGTTCTGTAGTCGTCGTTTTACCAGCGTCGATGTGAGCCATGATCCCGATATTACGAGTGTTTTCTAAGGAGAACTCTCTTGCCATCTTGGTAACTTCTCCTTCCTATAAAGAGGATTAGTGGGTTTTTTGTTTCGATCTTACCAGCGGTAGTGAGCGAATGCTTTGTTCGCTTCTGCCATTTTGTGTGTATCTTCGCGTTTCTTAACAGCAGCACCAGTGTTGTTGGCTGCGTCAAGAATCTCATTAGCCAAACGCTCTTCCATGGTTTTTTCACCGCGAAGACGAGCGTAATGCACTAACCAGCGAAGTCCAAGTGTAGTACGGCGGTCAGGACGCACCTCTACTGGTACTTGGTAGTTTGCTCCACCTACACGGCGAGCTTTTACTTCTAGAACTGGCATGATGTTTTTAAGCGCTTGTTCGAACACTTCCATTGGCTCTTTTCCGCTGCGTTCCTTGATTGAATCAAGTGCAGAGTAAAGAATGGTTTGTGCTTTTCCTCTTTTACCGTCAACCATAATGCGGTTTACCAAACGAGTGATAAGTTTGGAATTGTAAAGCGGATCAGGCAATACGTCTCTTTTTGTAACAGGACCTTTACGAGGCATGTTTTTTCCTCCTTTCACGAAATGATTCTATTTTTAGTTGAATTATTTTTTTGCAGCTTTCGGGCGTTTTGTTCCGTATTTGGAACGTCCTTGCATACGGCCGTCAACACCAGCAGTATCAAGCGCACCGCGAACGATGTGATAACGTACTCCCGGTAAATCCTTTACACGTCCGCCGCGGATTAGTACGACACTGTGCTCTTGAAGGTTATGTCCGATACCAGGAATGTAAGCTGTAACCTCGATTTGGTTGGTCAAGCGTACACGGGCATATTTACGAAGCGCGGAGTTCGGCTTCTTCGGAGTCATTGTACCCACACGTGTGCAGACACCGCGTTTTTGTGGTGATGATACGTTCGTGTGCTCTTTTTTGAAGCTGTTGTACCCTTTGTTCAATGCAGGAGACTTGGATTTTTCAATCTTGCTGATACGTCCCTTGCGAACTAGTTGATTAATAGTAGGCATGTTTTTTCCTCCCTTCTCAATTTCTAAACCCACACATCCAGGTGGTTCATATTTGGGCAAAAACAAAGTCTTTACTTGATTAATCAGGTAAAAACACGTTTGCTTTTATTAGGTAATGGCTACTGCTGCGGCCCCAACTTCAATTCCGCAAGCTTTTCCAAGCTTTTTCATAGAGTCAACCAGCATGACAGGAACCTGTTTTTCCCTCGCCATCTGAGCAACGGCAGATGTAATCCTGGGATCAGCGTCCTCTGCAATGATGAGCTCCTTTACGGAACCTTGCTGTAGTGCCTTCAGCGTTTGCTTTGTACCAACAATAATAGTTGCTGCCTGTGATACTTTTTCATAAGACATTGAAGTATATCCTCCAAAGCAACAGGTAGAATCGAGCACCTTGAATAGCTTAACATTGGAAGAGATGGATGTCAACAGAGTTTCAGAAGAAACATCTGCCGGCATCCATCTCTCATATTAATCTACAGTAACCGTGTCCTGGCTCGATTGAACTTGTGAGATTGGCTGTACTTTACGGTAGCGGTTCATACCTGTACCGGCAGGAACCAATTTACCGATGATTACATTCTCTTTTAGTCCGAGAAGCTCGTCACGTTTTCCTTTGATTGCTGCATCTGTCAGGACACGAGTTGTTTCCTGGAAGGATGCGGCAGACAGGAAGGAATCTGTTTCAAGTGATGCTTTCGTAATTCCAAGAAGGATTGGACGGCCTGTAGCAGGACGCTTCCCTTCAATGAGAACCCGCTTGTTTGCATCTGTAAACTGATGAATATCCAACAGTGTTCCAGGCAACACATCCGTATCTCCGGCATCAATCACCCGGATTTTGCGGAGCATTTGGCGGACCATAACCTCTACGTGCTTATCGCCGATTTCTACCCCTTGCATACGGTATACTTTCTGCACTTCACGAAGGAGGTATTCCTGCACAGCCTGAGTATCTTTTACTTTCAGAAGTTCTTTCGGATCGATTGAACCTTCAGTAAGCTCCTGGCCGCGTTTCACTTTATCACCCTCTGCAACTTTCAGACGGGCATTGTATGGAGCAGTGTACGTACGGGATTCAACGTCTCCCTGAACGACAATCTCCTGCTGTTTTTCCCTGATTTCATTTACTTCGGTTACGACACCGTCAATTTCAGAAATCGTAGCCTGACCTTTAGGGTTACGGGCTTCGAACAGCTCCTGGATACGAGGAAGACCTTGAGTGATGTCATCCCCCGCAACTCCTCCGGTATGGAACGTACGCATAGTAAGCTGTGTTCCAGGCTCACCGATGGATTGGGCAGCGATGATTCCGACAGCCTCACCGACCTCAACGTCAGACCCGGTCGCAAGGTTGCGGCCGTAGCATCGTTTACACACACCATGGCGTGTGTTGCACGTAAATGCAGAACGGATCCATACTTGCTCAATTCCTGATTCTACAATCTGCAGAGCAATATCTTCCGTAATCAGTTCATTTTCCTCAACAAGAAGAGCTTCTGTTTCAGGGTGGTGAATGTTTCTGCGTGCATAGCGTCCGATAAGACGTTCTTCAAGTTTTTCAATGACCTCTGTACCTTCTTTGATTGATTCTGCAAGAAGTCCGCGGTCTGTACCGCAGTCGTCATCACGGATGATAACATCCTGGGCAACATCAACAAGGCGGCGTGTCAGGTAGCCTGAATCGGCAGTTTTAAGGGCGGTATCGGCAAGACCTTTACGCGCACCATGGGTGGAAATAAAGTATTCCAATACCGTTAAGCCTTCACGGAAACTGGACTTGATCGGAAGTTCGATGATTCGTCCAGCCGGGTTAGCCATCAATCCGCGCATTCCGGCAAGCTGTGTAAAGTTAGATGCGTTACCACGGGCTCCCGAGTCACTCATCATGAAGATCGGGTTGCGCGTATCCAGGGTTTTCATCAATTTGCCTTGAATGGTATCCTTCGCAGCACTCCAGATCGAAATCACGCGCTCATAGCGCTCTTCTTCTGTAATCAGACCGCGTCGGAACTGCTTAAGAACGTTATCTACCTTCGCTTGCGCTTCAGTCAGAATTTCTTCCTTCTCACGCAATACGACGATATCCGCCACACCAACCGTAATACCGGCTTTTGTAGAATATCTGAATCCCAAATCCTTTAGACGGTCAAGCATCCTGGACGTTTCAGTAATCTGGAACTTTTTAAAGATCTCAGCGATGATGCTTCCAAGGATGCCTTTTTTAAATGGGGGCACCAATTCCTGCTTGGAAATGTATTCTTTTACATCAACGGTAGAATCAACAAAATACTTTTCAGGCGTTTTCTCTTCAATATTCCCCTTGCTCGGTTCATTCATATAAGGGAATGAGCCTGGAAGGATTTCATTGAAGATCAATTTCCCTACAGTCGTCAGAAGAAGCTGTTTTTCCTGCTCTTCTGTGAACGTTTGATTGCTAAGAGATGATGCAGCTACTGCAATACGGGAATGCAAATGGACGTATCCATTCTGGTAAGCAATAAGAGCCTCGTTTGTATCTCTGAAGATCATCCCTTCTCCGACTGCATCTTCGCGCTCCATCGTCAGGTAATAGTTACCGAGAACCATATCCTGGGACGGCGTTACAACCGGTTTACCATCTTTAGGGTTCAAGATGTTCTGGGCTGCCAGCATAAGGATGCGGGCTTCTGCCTGAGCTTCAGCTGAAAGCGGTACGTGGACAGCCATTTGGTCACCGTCAAAGTCAGCGTTGTATGCTGTACATACGAGCGGGTGAAGACGGATGGCACGGCCTTCAACAAGAGTCGGTTCGAATGCCTGAATCCCCAATCTGTGAAGCGTTGGTGCACGGTTCAATAGAACAGGGTGCTCCTTAATAACGGATTCAAGTACATCCCAGACTTCAGGCTGAACGCGCTCGATTTTGCGCTTAGCACTTTTGATGTTGTGGGCAAGACCTTTTTCAACAAGCTCTTTCATAACAAAAGGCTTAAACAGTTCAAGTGCCATCTCTTTTGGAAGTCCGCACTGATACATTTTCAGATTCGGTCCGACAACGATTACGGAACGGCCTGAGTAATCAACACGCTTACCAAGCAAGTTCTGGCGGAAACGCCCTTGCTTCCCTTTAAGCATGTGGGAAAGCGATTTGAGCGGACGGTTACCCGGACCTGTTACCGGACGGCCTCTTCTTCCATTGTCAATTAAAGCATCTACAGCTTCCTGCAGCATGCGTTTTTCATTTTGAACGATAATGCTTGGAGCCCCAAGGTCAAGCAGGCGCTTCAGCCGGTTGTTCCGGTTGATTACCCGGCGGTAAAGGTCATTCAGGTCAGACGTAGCAAAACGTCCGCCGTCAAGCTGTACCATCGGACGCAGTTCAGGAGGAATAACAGGAAGGACATCAAGAATCATCCAGGAAGGGTTGTTTCCGGATCCGCGGAACGCTTCCAAAACTTCCAGACGTTTGATTGCACGTGTACGGCGCTGGCCTTGTGCAGTTTTTAAGTCTTCCTTCAGCTGCTCTACATCCCGATCCGGGTCAATATCCATAAGAAGCTTTTTGATGGCCTCAGCTCCCATGGAAGCCTGGAACGTGCTGCCGTATTTATCACGGTAGGCGCGGTACTCTTTCTCAGAAAGAAGCTGTTTCTTTTCAAGAGGAGTGTCACCCGTATCCGTTACTACATAAGAAGCAAAGTAGATTACTTCTTCAAGAGCACGGGGAGACATGTCCAGTACAAGACCCATACGGCTCGGAATTCCTTTAAAATACCATATGTGGGATACAGGAGCTGCCAGCTCAATATGTCCCATGCGCTCACGGCGAACCTTGGCGCGTGTTACTTCAACTCCGCAGCGGTCACAGACTACACCTTTATAGCGGACACGTTTGTATTTACCGCAATGGCACTCCCAGTCCTTTTGAGGGCCGAAAATACGCTCGCAGAACAAACCGTCTTTTTCAGGCTTAAGTGTCCGGTAGTTGATTGTCTCCGGCTTTTTCACTTCACCGAAAGACCATGAACGAATCTTATCAGGTGATGCAAGTCCGATGTTCATATACTCAAAATTATTAACATCTAGCAAGGGGCCTACCTCCCTTTTCATCTTCAGGTTATACCCTTATATCCTGGAGAGTTACATTAAAAACTAAAGGCTTCAGCATCCGCCTCACAGGTAGAGACCGGACGCTAAAGCCCGGTTCTGAACCCTAAGGCTGCAGGTGTTTTGCGCGCCTGCTGCTTTGCAGCCATTCCATAATCTATTCTTTCGTAACAGCGTCCTTCTCTTTTTCAGTCGCGACAGCTGCTTCTTCTTCCATTTCTTCTCCGAGAGACAGGCTTTCAGAGGCTTGAGGATCTTCATCGTCTTCAAGATCTCTCATTTCAATTTCTTTTTCATCGCCGGAAAGAATTTTAACATCCATACCCAAGCTTTGAAGTTCTTTAATCAATACTTTGAAGGACTCAGGAACTCCCGGTTCCGGAACGTTTTCACCTTTGACGATGGCTTCATACGTTTTCACACGTCCTACGACGTCATCCGACTTAACCGTCAGGATCTCCTGAAGTGTATAGGCGGCTCCATAAGCTTCAAGCGCCCAAACCTCCATCTCTCCGAAACGCTGTCCGCCGAATTGCGCTTTACCTCCGAGAGGCTGCTGTGTAACGAGTGAGTAAGGTCCGGTAGAACGGGCATGAAGCTTGTCATCAACCATGTGAGCCAGTTTGATCATATACATGATCCCAACGGATACCCGGTTATCAAACGGCTCGCCTGAACGTCCGTCATACAGGACTGTTTTTGCGTCTCTTGCCATTCCGGCTTCTTCAAGCGTAGACCACACATCTTCCTCGCGCGCTCCATCGAATACCGGTGATGCCACATGAATGCCCAGGTAGCGTGCGGCCATACCGAGGTGAAGCTCGAGTACTTGCCCGATGTTCATACGGGATGGTACACCCAGTGGGTTAAGCATGATATCTACCGGTGTGCCATCTGGAAGATACGGCATATCTTCTTCCGGAAGGATACGGGAGATAACCCCTTTGTTACCGTGTCGTCCGGCCATTTTATCTCCTTCAGAGATTTTACGCTTCTGAACGATATAAGCACGTACGAGCTGGTTAACTCCAGGTGGCAGTTCGTCTCCATCTTCACGGTTGAAGACTTTCACATCAAGGATGATTCCGCCTCCGCCGTGCGGCACTCTAAGGGAAGTATCACGAACCTCACGTGCTTTCTCACCAAAGATGGCGTGAAGAAGCCGTTCTTCAGCAGTCAGCTCTGTTACACCTTTAGGTGTTACTTTACCGACAAGCAAGTCGCCATCTTTCACTTCTGCACCGACACGGATGATTCCGCGTTCATCAAGGTTACGGAGTGCGTCTTCCCCAACGTTTGGAATATCTCTTGTGATTTCTTCAGGTCCAAGCTTCGTATCACGTGCTTCGGACTCATATTCTTCAATGTGAATAGAAGTGTAAACATCGTCTTTCACAAGACGTTCGCTCATGATGATGGCATCTTCATAGTTATAGCCATCCCATGTCATGAACGCAACCATAACATTGCGGCCAAGAGCCAGTTCGCCTTTTTCCATAGAAGGTCCGTCAGCAAGAATTTCCCCTTTTACTACTTCATCGCCTTCACTTACGATCGGACGCTGGTTGTAGCAAGTCCCCTGATTGGAACGGATAAACTTCAGCATGCTGTATTTATCAAGGTTGCCCTTTACTTTATTGCCGTCCACTTCATCATAGCGGCGGACATAAACGTTCTTCGCTTCTACTTTTTCAACGATCCCTGGGTGCTTACAGATAACAGCGGCACCTGAATCTTTACCTGAAACGTATTCCATACCCGTCCCGACAACAGGTGCTTCCGGCTGCATCAATGGAACAGCCTGACGCTGCATGTTCGCTCCCATCAGGGCACGGTTGGAGTCATCGTTTTCAAGGAAAGGAATACATGCTGTTGCAGCAGATACTACCTGCTTAGGAGATACATCCATATAATCGACGCGGTCACGTGCTACAACCGTGTTTTCACCACGGAAACGCGCAACGATTCCGTCGTCTAGGAATGTACCGTCATCACCAAGGCGGGCATTTGCCTGCGCCACTACATAGTTATCCTCTTCGTCAGCTGTCAGATAATCAATGCGGGCCGTCACTTTTCCTGTATCCGGATCTACACGGCGGTAAGGCGTTTCAATGAATCCGAAGCGGTTTACCTTTGCGTAGCTGGACAAGGAGTTGATCAAACCAATGTTTGGTCCCTCAGGCGTTTCAATAGGACACATACGGCCGTAGTGGGAATAGTGAACGTCACGCACTTCGAAGCCGGCACGCTCACGAGTCAGACCGCCGGGTCCAAGCGCTGACAGACGGCGTTTATGCGTCAGCTCAGCAAGCGGGTTCGTCTGATCCATAAACTGAGAAAGCTGAGAGCTTCCAAAGAACTCTTTAATGCTTGCAATAACCGGGCGGATATTAATCAGCTGCTGAGGTGTGATTGTATTTGTATCCTGAATGGACATACGCTCGCGCACCACGCGCTCCATACGGGACAGCCCGATGCGGAATTGATTCTGCAGCAATTCTCCAACTGAGCGGAGACGGCGGTTCCCAAGGTGATCGATATCATCCGTGTCGCCTACTCCATGAAGAAGGTTAAAGAAATAGCTGATTGAGGAGAGAATATCTGCCGCAGTGATGTTCTTGACCGTTTCCTCCACATAAGCGTTTCCGATTACGTTAATCACGTGCTCGCCTTCCGGATCATTTGGAGAGTAAATTTTAATAGATTGAAGAGTTGTTTCGTCTGTCACCACTCCGTTTGAGGGGTTAACAGATTTGAATCCCACTCCGCTCTCAAGGTTAGGAATAATGCGGTCCAGGGTTCTGCGGTCAATAATCGTACCCTTTTCAGCGATGATTTCCCCTGTTTCAGGGTCAGCCAATGATTCTGCAAGGCGCTGATTGAAAAGGCGGTTCTTTATATGAAGCTTTTTATTAATTTTATAGCGTCCAACACTCGCAAGGTCATAACGCTTCGGATCAAAGAAGCGCGACTCCAAAAGGCTTTTCGCATTATCAACTGTAGGAGGTTCTCCCGGACGAAGGCGTTCATAGATTTCAAGGAGCGCTTTTTCCGTAGTCTCTGTGTTATCTTTTTCAAGAGTGTTGCGTAAGTATTCATTCTCACCGAACAGCTCGGCGATTTCTTGATCAGAGCCAAACCCTAGGGCACGCAAAAGAACCGTAACTGGCAGTTTCCGAGTACGATCAATCCGTACATATGCTACATCCTTTGCATCGGTTTCGTACTCCAGCCAAGCGCCACGGTTTGGAATGACTGTTGCTGTAAAGCCTCTTTTACCATTCTTGTCGACTTTACCGCTGAAATATACACTCGGCGAACGAACCAGCTGAGATACGATAACACGCTCAGCTCCATTAATTACGAAAGTTCCCGTTTCGGTCATTAGAGGGAAATCCCCCATGAAGACGTCCTGGTCTTTCACTTCGCCTGTTTCTTTGTTGATCAAACGGACTTTCACGCGTAACGGAGCAGAAAAGGTTACATCGCGTTCCTTAGATTCCTCAACGGAATACTTTGGCTCACCAAGGCTGTAATCAATAAACTCTAGCGAGAGGTTGCCGGTGAAATCCTCAATTGGAGAGATATCCTGAAACATCTCTCTGAGTCCCTCATCAAGAAACCACTGATAGGAAGCGGTTTGGATCTCAATGAGATTCGGCAATTCTAATACTTCGCTAATGCGTGCATAACTTCTGCGTTGGCGGTGCCGTCCATACTGAACTAGTTGACCTGTCAACTGATTCACCCCTCAGTTCATGCATATTGGATCTGTAAAAAGCATCAAACTAGTCACCCTAGCAAATCATGCTTCTACAAGTAAATAACAAAACAAAAAAGGGTTTCTGTTAAGAAAACCACATTTTTTTGAACGAACAGATTCTATAAGTTTTCCCACATATGCTAAATTTATACATTTATTATGTAATTTAGACATTTGCAGAAATTTAAACATTGGCATTTTATAATATTAACATGCCCAAAAATACGAGTCAATCTTTTTTAGCTCTAATAATATAGTAGCCTTTTTTCTTCTGCACGACGCCGACTTCTTCAAAATGCTCTTCCAATTTAGCGACAGCAGATGGAGCGCCTTGTTTTTTCTGAATCACAGCCCAAAGTTCTCCGCCGCTGACCAGGTGATCAAAGCCTTTTTCCAAAATTTCATGGACAACTTTTTTCCCTGCCCTTATCGGAGGATTCGTTACGATCGCGGCATACCGTTGATCTTTGGCTTGCGTGTACAAATCACTTTGAAAAATCGAGACATTTGAAATTTGATTAAGCGCTGCATTTTCTTTTGCAAGCTCTATCGCTCTTGCATTAATATCCGCCATATCCACATGGCGGCTTGGAAACTTTTTCGCAAGCGCCAGTCCAATTGGACCGTAGCCGCATCCCATATCAAGGATGCTTCCAGCCGGCTCCGGCATTTCAAAAGCATCAATCAGAACTCTCGAACCAAAATCGACTTCATTTTTTGAAAACACACCTGAATCACTGCGGAATGTAAAGGAATGGCCAGCCAGTTCAAATGCCCAGCTCTTCTTGCTGCTTTGTACAGCAGGATTCTCAGAGTAGTAATGATCGCTCATTGTCTTACCTCCTCATGGGAGCTTTGAGAGTATATTCTATCATTTCGGGGAAGCAGCTTGCCAAGATTTTAGCCCGCGCTCTAATAGGGAAGTTCTTTCTTTTGGTAGAAAAAAGCCCGCCTTTGAACAGCGGGCTTTTTCTTATATAGAAAGGAATTACTTAACTTCTACGCCAGCGCCAACTTCTTCAAGTTTAGCTTTAAGCTCTTCAGCTTCTTCTTTAGCAATGCCTTCTTTGATTGCTTTTGGAGTGTTGTCAACCAATTCTTTTGCTTCTTTAAGACCAAGACCAGTGATTTCACGAACCACTTTGATAACCTTGATTTTTTGAGCTCCAGCAGATTCAAGGATCAGGTCAAATTCAGTTTGCTCAGCAGCAGCTTCACCAGCTCCAGCTCCGCCCATCATAGCTACAGGAGCAGCAGCAGTTACACCAAATTCTTCTTCGATAGCTTTAACAAGATCGTTCAGTTCTAGAACTGTCATATTTTTGACAGCTTCAATGATTTGTTCTTTAGACATTATATTTTCCTCCTTATTTTTCAATCAAATTTTATAGAAATACGGGATTAAGCGCCTTGTTCTTCTTTTTGCTCAGCAACTGCTTTGTTGACAAGAGCAAAGTTGCGGATTGGAGCTTGAAGAACGCTAAGCAACATAGAAAGCAAGCCTTCGCGGGAAGGAAGTTCAGCAAGAGCTTTAATTTCCTCAACGGATGCAATGTTGCCTTCAATGACACCAGCTTTGATTTCCAAAGCTTCGTTCTTTTTCGCAAATTCGTTCAAAACTTTTGCAGGAGCTACAACGTCTTCTGTGCTGAATGCGATCGCATTCGGTCCAGTAAGCGCGTCGTTAAGGCCTGAAAGTTCAGCTTTTTCCACTGCACGGCGAGTCATCGTGTTTTTGTAAACTTTGAATTCTACGCCAGCTTCACGAAGAGATTTACGAAGTTCAGTCACTTGTGCTACAGTCAGTCCGCGGTAGTCCACTACAATTGTAGATTTGCTGTCGCGGAACTTTTCTGTGATTTCATCAACGATTTGTTTCTTTGATTCGATAATGCTGCTCATTGTTACACCTCCTGTAGAATGATTGTCATTATACCGTTCGGTTCGCATGAAAAAGCCCCCATGCTAGACATGGAGGCGCCGTTTATACATGAGCATAGAATGCAGTCTGTACAATATGGTCACACCTCGGCAGGAAATTAAGCTAAAATCAGCACCTGCTGTCTGCGGTATAATTATCTTATTAAGTTATCGTTTTTAAACAACAATGTGAATTATATACGAACTTCTATAAGAAGTCAACAATTATTTTGCAGAGAAGCTGGAAGAATCAACTTTGATTCCAGGGCCCATAGTGGACGTTACAGCAACACTCTTCATGTAAGTGCCTTTCGCTGCAGCTGGCTTCGCTTTGATCATGGTGTCATAAACTGTCGTGAAGTTTTCAACAAGCTTGCTGTCTTCGAAAGAAACCTTACCGATTGGAACATGGATGATACCGGCTTTGTCAACGCGGTATTCCACTTTACCAGCTTTGATTTCATTAACAGCTCTTTCAACTTCAAATGTTACAGTTCCTGTTTTCGGGTTCGGCATAAGTCCTTTTGGTCCCAATACGCGGCCAAGCTTACCAACTTCACCCATCATGTCAGGAGTCGCAACGATTACATCAAAGTCAAACCAGCCTTGCTGGATTTTCGTGATGAACTCGGAATCTCCAACATAATCTGCTCCTGCAGCTTCTGCTTCTTTCGCTTTTTCGCCTTTAGCGAAAACCAAAACTTTTTGAGTTTTACCAGTTCCGTTTGGAAGCACAACTGCTCCACGGATTTGCTGGTCATTTTTACGAGGGTCTACTCCAAGACGGAAAGCAACCTCTACTGTTGCGTCAAATTTCGCCGTGTTTGTTTTCTTAACCAAATCAACAGCTTCTGTTACAGGGTACGTTTTCGAACGGTCTACAAGCTTTGCAGCTTCTGTATACTTCTTGCCTTTTTTAGCCATTTTCATTTTCCTCCTTATGTGGTTTTAGCGGAAATAACCTCCCACAGGTAAAAGCGCAGCTGGCCGGATGTCCGGACAGTGCGTTCGGATGGGGCATTTTAAAGCCTGATCCATCCAGGTCACAAATCTGTAAACGAGAATAAAGGCTGCGAACTTGTGAATCCAAACCCGCAACCCTCAAAAATCATCAATTAGTCTTCGATCACAATTCCCATGCTGCGTGCAGTACCTTCAACCATCAACATAGCCGCTTCAACGCTTGCTGCGTTTAAGTCAGGCATTTTTGTTTCAGCGATTTCACGTACTTTGTCACGCTTAACTGTTGCCACTTTATTACGGTTTGGTTCACCAGAACCAGACTCAATTCCAGCTGCTTTCTTAAGCAATACAGCAGCAGGCGGAGTTTTTGTAATAAAAGTGAAGGAACGATCTTCAAAAACAGTGATTTCAACCGGGATAATCAACCCAGCTTGTTCAGCTGTGCGTGCGTTAAATTCCTTACAGAATCCCATGATATTCACACCAGCCTGACCCAATGCAGGACCTACTGGAGGAGCCGGATTTGCTTTGCCGGCAGGAATTTGCAATTTAACCATTTTAATTACTTTTTTAGCCACGAGACACACCTCCTTAAGTCCGTGATGTGGTAATAGGGCCTTGCCCTCCCACTCATAACCTCATTCTTTATGTGAATGATTAGGGAAAATCAAGTTATCTGCCCCACTTTGAGTGAGACACACTGACTTATGAAATATTATCACTTTTCCCAATCCATTTCAAGTTATTTTCTGATTATAATTTATCGACCTGTGAGAACTCCAGTTCAACAGGGGTTTCCCGTCCAAACATGTTGACGAGAACCTTCACTTTTTGCTTATCTTGATCAATGTCCTCGATCATTCCGGTGAAGTTCGCAAATGGACCTTCAATAACTTTTACTGTTTCTTTCAGTTCGAAATCAATTTCTACACGGCGTTCGTCCATGCCCATGCGTTTCAGAATTACTTCTACCTCTTCAGGAAGCAGGGCCGTCGGTTTTGAACCGGAGCCTGCAGAGCCGACAAAGCCGGTTACACCCGGCGTATTCCGGACAACATACCAGGAATCATCTGTCATTACAATTTCTACGAGGACATAGCCCGGGAATACCTTTTTCTTCAAAACTTTCTTTTTGCCATTCTTAATATCTGTTTCTTCTTCTTCAGGAACAACGACTCTAAAAATCTTGTCTTGCATTGCCATTGATTCAACACGTTTTTCGAGATTTGCTTTTACTTTATTCTCATAACCGGAATACGTGTGAACAACATACCAATTTTTCTCCATACCTTCAGGACTTTTGTCCTTCCCTCCCAGCATTCATTTATTTTATAGTGTGCTGATCATGCGTATATCCAGGAAGCCCTGGAAGTACGATGCTTTTATAATCACTCTGTTAACCCCATCTGCCGGGGAGTTCCCGTTAGACGCTAAAACGTCCGTGCACCGCTTCTCCGCAGGAGACTTCGCCCTTCTCCCCTGTCAGCATGATGCTCTAACACAGCTTTAAAGAAAAAACCGCAAATTAAAAAACCCGCTGAACGGGTCTTTTCGAACAAAGCTTTGGATTATCATTTATTATAACACGGAAAACCCAGTTTTATTCAATAATCAGCGAACAATTAATCGAACCAGTTCAGAAATGCCCAAGTCTACGACTGCGAAGAATACAGCAGCGAAGACGACAGTTGCTATAACAACGATCGTATATCTAGTAAGCTCTTTGCCTTTAGGCCAGCTTACTTTTTTCATTTCACGACCGACATCCCCAAAAAACTTAGAAATACGTCCCATTTCGTTACCTCCAAAATAAAGAAAATACTAAAGCGGCCTCTCCGGTTTTCTTTCTAATTTGAAAGAGGATGGCTGGATCCGGTCGGACCTTCAAAAAAACAGCTGTACCTGATATTCATTGCTCAGGCAAAATAATTACGGCATAAAAGGGAAAGAAGTCCTATTTCGTTTCGCGGTGATTCGTATGGGCATTGCATACGCCGCAGAATTTCTTCATTTCCAGGCGCTCTGCTGTGTTAGCAGTGCTTTTCATTGTTGTATAGTTGCGGCTGCCGCATTCTGTACAGCCTAAAATTACTTTTTTTCGCATGCTGGACACCTTCCGCCATGTTTCATATTCCTACAAAATGTATCATAGCGTGGTTTTTCCTGTCAATAAAGGATCGAATTTGTCACAGACTCAGTTCCCTGAGTTCAAGGTATCTTTCAAGCTTTCTTTTCACACGCTGCAGCGCATTGTCAATCGACTTTACGTGGCGGTTCAGTTCTTCAGAGATTTCCTGGTAGGACCTCCCGTCCAGGTAAAGCGAAAGTACCTTTCTCTCAAGATCACTTAAGAGCTCAGCCATTTTCACTTCAATGTCGTCAAATTCTTCCTGGTTGATAAACAGCTCTTCAGGATCCATAATTTTCGCACCGGAGATGACATCCATCAAAGTCCGGTCTGATTCGTCGTCATAAATAGGCTTGTCCAGAGAAACATAGGAGTTGAGCGGAATATGTTTTTGGCGGGTTGCTGTTTTGATAGCGGTAATAATTTGGCGGGTAATGCATAGTTCTGCAAAAGCTTTGAATGAAGTAAGCTTGTCCTCTCTGAAGTCACGAATGGCTTTGTAAAGGCCGATCATTCCTTCCTGGACGATGTCTTCCCTGTCAGCGCCAATCAAGAAATAAGACCTTGCCTTGGCCCGGACAAAATTCCTGTATTTCGTAATCAAATAGTCCAGTGCATCACTTTCTCCGTTATGAACCAACTCTACAATCTGCTCGTCATCCAGAAACTGAAATTCTTCCTTGCTGAGATACCCCTTGCTGAATTGTGTATTCAAGCCGATCCCCCCGACCGCACATAGATAGCCATATTATACAGCACAAAAATTGGAATCGCAATACGGTTACAGGTCTCCGCGGCGCCATTTCTCAAAGGTTTTTATGACATCTTCCGACAATAAAATCTTCGATGGCGGCCGCTGGTTTTCCATTCGCTTCACTTTTTTCTTGATGCTCTCCTCTATTGCTTCCATCTCGTTCAGGAGCTCGCGGGCAGATTTCCTCAAGGCGCCTTGGCCGAAAATGGCCCATTGTTCTGTATAGTCCGATGTAGCTACATGAATCTGAGTCCGAATATCGTTCAATTCAGAGGCAAGCTTTTCAATCCGCTCATCCGCTGTTTCGTTCTCTTTTGTGAAGATGACCTCCACCCGGTAATTTTTATGCTTTTTTTCTATTCCTTTTACAAGGTGCGCATCAAAGATGATAATGACCCTGTACTTAGTGAAAGCTTGGTATTCCGCCATTTTTTGAATAAGGAGGTCTCTGGCCTGGGCAAAGTAATCTTTTCTTAAGACCCTGAGCTCCGGCCAGGCTCCTATTATGTTGTATCCATCTACAAGCAGAATATTCATGGCCCTCAGTCCCCGAGAGGATGCCGTTTTCTGAATACCTCGTACATCAGCAGGCTTGCTGCAACCGATGCATTGAGAGAAGTAACGTGCCCCGCCATTGGAAGATTGATAAGAAAATCGCACTTCTCTTTTACGAGCCGGCTCACACCTTTTCCTTCACTTCCGATAACAAGGCCGATTGGCATCGTGCCATCCAGGGTACGGTAATCATCCGCACCCTTCGCGTCTGTTCCTGCAATCCATAATCCCTTTTCTTTAAGCTCTTCAATAGCTCTTGTAAGGTTGGTCACCCTTGCAACCGGCACATATTCAATTGCGCCTGTGGATGCTTTGGCGACTGTAGCTGTAAGGCCGACGGATCTTCGTTTCGGAATGACAATCCCGTGAGCGCCCACTGCATCAGCCGTTCTCATAATGGATCCGAGATTATGTGGATCTTCAAGCTCGTCCAATAGGAGAATGAACGGAGCCTCTCCCTTTTCTTCCGCTGCTTTCAGCAAATCATCCAGCTCCGCATATTCATAGGCAGCAACCTGAGCGACGAATCCCTGGTGGTTTCCCTCGACCATCTGGTCAAGCTTTCGCTTAGGAACGGTTTGGATGATGATTCCTCTTTCTTTTGCAATGGCCGTTATTTGCAGTGCAGAGCCTTTCACGGAATTCTCCGCCATCCACACTTTATTGATTTCCCTTTCTGACCTGAGGGCTTCCAGAACAGGGTTGCGTCCAATAATATAATCTTCCTGGTTCATCCTCTTTGCCTCCTTTCCTCAAGCAGTCTGATCGCTTCTGCGGCTATTTCATTGAGCCGCTCCTCTTTTTTTTCTAAAAAAAGAAAGCCGATCAGCGCTTCAAAAGCGGTGCTGTATTTATACGTCATCAGTTCCGTGTTTTTCGGAACAGTACC
Source organism: Metabacillus sp. 84 (assembly GCF_050107715.1). NCBI lineage: Bacteria > Bacillati > Bacillota > Bacilli > Caryophanales > Bacillaceae > Metabacillus > Metabacillus sp. 84. The sequence goes on from NZ_JBNILN010000014.1 coordinate 72,173, forward strand.
TGATTTGGCATTTCTGCCCCTCCGGAGGATATCCTGTTCCTCCTCCGTAAAGAACCCTGCTTCAGTCATGCTTTGAAGAGCATCAGCCTGAGCTTTTGCAGATACGAATTCTTTTGCATAACGATGCAAATCATTGGGCTTTCCGAGACCCTTGGCCAGAAGGTGATGCCGGATATAAACCTCATATACGGCATCCCCCATATAGGCAAGAGCAAGGCTGTTCAGCTGTTTTGCCTGTTTAATTTTTTCCAGTTCTAGCATACAGTTAACCTCTTTTCCATCTGGTTCCCTGTGCTGTGTCTTCCAAAATGATATTTAAGTCCTTCAGCTGGCCGCGGATTTGATCTGCCTTGGCAAAGTCCCGGTCCGCGCGCGCCTGAATTCTTTTCTGGATCAGCTCATCGATTTCTTCATCCAGCAGCTCCTGCTCTCCGAATGAAATTCCCAATACGGCTGCAAGTGCATCAAATTCCAACAGCAGCGCCTCAATCACTTCCTCTGACGTATGGGTTTCCTGAAGGTAATAATTGGCCAGCTTTGCCAGTTCAAAAAGAACCGAAATGCCGTTCGCCGTATTAAAGTCATCATCCATTTCCTTAATGAACATTTCGCGCAGTCCCTTAATTTTAAGGAGCCAGTCACTGTTATTTTCCGTAAGGTTCGTGCTGCTTTCTTTCCGGTGCTTTAAATTCGCATAAGCTGTTTTCAGGCGTTCAAATGCATTTTTTGTACTCTCCAGCAGCTCAACTGAATAATTGATTGGATGGCGGTAATGAACGGAAAGCATAAAGAACCGAAGCAGCTGCGGATCGAATTCTTTAATGATGTCGTGAACCAGAACAAAATTGCCGAGTGATTTCGACATTTTTTCGTTATCAATGTTGATATAGCCATTATGAAGCCAGTATTTGGCGAACGGTTTTCCGGTTAAAGCTTCTGATTGGGCAATTTCATTTTCATGATGGGGGAAGGTCAGATCCTGTCCGCCTGCGTGGATATCGATGCTGTCCCCCAAATATTTCCGGGCCATGGCAGAGCACTCAATGTGCCAGCCCGGCCGGCCATTTCCCCAGGGGCTTTGCCACGAAATTTCCCCTTCCTTAGCCGCTTTCCAGAGAACAAAATCCAGCGCATCCTGCTTTTTTTCGCCAACCTCAATCCTTGCTCCCGAGCGCAGCTCGTCAATGGATTGGTGAGAAAGTTTGCCATAGCCTTCAAAGGCACGGGTTTTGTAATACACATCTCCCCCTGATTCATAAGCAAATCCTTTATCGATTAATGCCTGAACAAAATCAATAATGATGTCCATGTTTTCCGTCACACGGGGATGGACATCGGCATGGCTGCAGCCAAGTGCTGTTACGTCTTCAAAGTAGGCGTCAATGAAACGCTCTGCAATAGCCGGAACATCTTCGCCCAGCTCATTTGCTGCTTTGATAAGTTTATCATCTACGTCTGTGAAATTTGATACATACTGAACGTCATATCCGCGAAACTCCAGATATTTTCTGACTGTATCGTATACAATAGCCGGACGTGCATTGCCGATGTGGATATAGTTGTAAACGGTGGGACCGCACACGTACATCTTCACTTTGCCTTCTTCAAGCGGTTCAAATTGTTCTTTTGCGCGGGTTAGCGTGTTATATAGCTTAATGCCCATGTTCGTTCTTCCCTTCTCTTACTGATTCCAGTTCTGCTTTCAGCTTCAGAATTTCTTCTTCCAGCGCACGGAATTTATCATTCACCGGATCCGGAAGATCGGTATGATTTAAATCCCGCTTGATTTTCTGTCCATTGCGGATCACGACGCGGCCGGGAATTCCGACAACGGTAGAGTGGTCCGGTACATCCTGAAGCACGACGGAGCCCGCTCCGATTTTTGAATTCTCTCCTATTGTAATCGAGCCGAGAACTTTTGCTCCTGTGGCTATTAAGGCATTATCCATGATCGTCGGATGTCTTTTTCCTTTTTCTTTCCCGGTCCCTCCCAGGGTCACGCCCTGAAAAACTGTAACATTGTTTCCGATTTCGCATGTTTCCCCTATAACAACACCCATCCCGTGATCAATAAAAAATCGTTTTCCAATTTTCGCACCGGGATGGATTTCAATTCCGGTAAAAAAACGGCTGATTTGTGAAATAGCCCTGGCGCCAAAGAACAGCTTCCGCTTGTAGAATGCATGGGCCAGCCGATGAGCCCAAACCGCGTGAAGCCCTGAGTAGGTCAGAAGGACTTCCAGATAGCTCCGTGCGGCCGGGTCCTGATCAAATACAACATCCACATCTTCCTTCAGCAGCTTAAACAATGCTTCTCCCCTCCTGTTTACCCCTGTCTGTGCGTTTTACGGCATAAAAAAGACGCCTCTGCCTACTGACAGAGACGCCTTATCGCGCGGTTCCACTCTGTTTAGGGCCTTTATACTGAGCCCTCAACTTTATACTCCTTAACGCGGAGCAGACGCTTCTGCCTACTGAACATTTCAGCAAAAGACTCAGGAGGTGCAATTCAAGATCAGCTTCACTTTAACCTCTCTCAGCCAATGGAGGTTTTCTCTGGAAAGGAAATCCGATCTCTACTATCCTCTTCAACGTTTTACTTATTATCTATACTATATAATATTTTATGCGAAATGTTAACGTATTAAACTTTCTACACGGGATAAAACTTTTTCTTTGCCAATCAGTTCAATAGACTGGGGAAGCTCCGGTCCGTGGGTCTGGCCTGTGACGGCAACGCGGATCGGCATGAACAGCTTTTTCCCTTTATGGCCGGTCGTTTTTTGAACCGCTTTAATTGAGGCCTTAATTTCGTCAGCTGTGAAGTGGTCCAGCTTCTCAAGCTCTTCTTTAAAGGCGGCCATTACTTCAGGCACCTGCTCCTCATCCAAAACGCTTCTGGCCTCCCGGTTATACTCAAGATCTGTTTTGAAAAACAAATCAGACAGCTCGACAATTTCCGCACCGTAGCTCATCTGCTCCTGATAGAGGGCAATCAGTTTTTTCGCCCATTGCAATTCCCCGTCTGATGGGTTTTCACTTAGCTTCCCTGCTTTAACGAGGTGCGGAAGGGCAAGATCCGCAACGGTTTCAGGATCCAGCTGTTTCATGTACTGATTGTTCATCCACATTAGCTTTTGCGTATCGAAAACCGCGGGTGACACAGACAGGCGGTTCGGATCAAAAATTTCTGTAAACTGCTCCCTGGAGAAAATTTCTTCCTCTCCAACCGGAGACCAGCCCAGCATCGCAATGAAGTTAAATAGGGCTTCAGGCAAATAGCCGAGGTCTTTATATTGCTCAATGAACTGAATGATGGATTCATCCCGTTTGCTCAGCTTTTTGCGGCTCTCATTTACAATCAGGGTCATATGACCGAATACAGGAACCTCCCACCCGAGCGCTTCATAAATCATAATTTGCTTAGGGGTGTTGGAAATATGGTCATCTCCGCGCAGGATGTGAGTGATTTTCATAAGATGGTCATCCGCTGCTACAGCAAAGTTGTAAGTAGGTGTTCCGTCTTTTTTCACGATAACAAAATCGCCGATGCCGTCGGATTCAAATGACACGTCTTCTTTTACAAGATCATGGAATGTTATCATCTGTCCTTTTGGTACGCGGAAGCGGATGCTCGGCTGGCGGCCCTCTGCTTCAAGCGCTGCACGCTGTTCATCGGTCAGATTGGAACATTTTCCGGAGTAGCGGGGCATCTCGCCGCGCGCCGTCTGCTCCTCGCGCTCCTTCTCAAGCTCTTCTTCTGTGCAATAGCATTTGTAAGCAAGATCTTTTTCCAAAAGCTCCTCATAGTACTTCTTGTAAATTTCAGTCCGTTCAGACTGGCGGTACGGTCCGTATTCACCGCCGACATCGATGCTTTCATCCCAATCCATTCCGAGCCATTTCAGATGCTTCAGCTGGCTTTCTTCGCCGCCTTCAATGTTTCTCTTCCGGTCTGTATCCTCAATGCGGATAATGAATTTTCCGTTCTGGCTTCTTGCGAAAAGATAATTAAACAACGCAGTTCTTGCATTTCCGATATGTAAATGTCCTGTAGGACTTGGCGCATAGCGCACGCGGATTTCACCTGTCATCCTCTTCTACCTCCGTAAATCCTGATTGTGTTTCACAATTTTAGAATACCCTTATTTTATCACTATTTAGAACGCCGTACAAAGCGGATTATCCCTTGATGAGCAGCACGGCAGCCTGTGAAGCGATGCCTTCCCCGCGGCCCGTAAATCCAAGCTTTTCAGTCGTGGTCGCTTTTACATTGACCTGTGAAGGATCGGCTTCAAGAAGGGAAGCGATTCTTTCCTGCATCTGCCCGATGTAAGGAGCCATTTTAGGCTTCTGGGCGATAATTGTACAATCGGCGTTCCCAAGTCTGTAGCCTCTATCCTTTACCAGATTCCATACATGCTGAAGAAGCTTAGCGGAATCTGCATCTTTAAACTCGGGATCTGTATCAGGGAAATGCCGGCCGATGTCCCCTTCCCCAATTGCACCGAGGCAAGCATCTGCTACTGTATGGAGAAGAACATCCGCATCGGAATGGCCAAGCAATCCCTTTTCATAAGGTATTTCAATTCCTCCAATGATTAGCGGCCTTCCCTCTGTCAGTTGATGAACGTCAAATCCCTGTCCTATTCTTATCATCGCTTTTTTCCTCTTTTCTTTGTTTGAGTATCGCCTTTGCAATCAGCAGATCCTCCGGTGTCGTAAGCTTCAAGTTGGCATACGAGCCGGGGATGACCTTAACTTTCTGGTTCAACCGTTCAATCAGACTGGCATCATCTGTCCCTTGATAACGGCTTCGCTCCGCGTCTTCATGGGCATGAAGGATAGCAGAAAGACGAAAAGCCTGTGGGGTCTGTACCGCCCACAAGCTTGATCGTTCTACTGTTTCCAGCACTTCCCCTTGATCCACTCTCTTAATCGTATCCTTTACAGGCACAGCAAGCGTCGCAGCCCCTTCTCTTTGAGCCGCTTCTGCCAGCTCTTGCAAGACCGGATACTCGATGAACGGGCGGGCCCCGTCGTGAATGAAAACAACCGGCTCTTCAGCGTGCTTCAAGCCATTGTAGACACTCTCCTGCCGTTCGGCTCCCCCGCCTGTCATCTTCTTAATTTTCGTGAAAGAAAAGCGCTGGATCATATCCATGAATTCGTCCCGCTCAGCCTCATTGATCACAAGGATGATTCCGCAGCAGGCAGGGTCTGCTTCAAAAACGGATAAGGTATGAGCAATGACAGGCTTCCCTTCGAGCTCAATAAACTGTTTGTTCTTTCCCGCATTCATTCGTTTCCCCTGACCAGCAGCCGGTATGACGACTTCATAGTTCATGTTGTTTCTCCTTCGTTAAAGAGCTTTTTCAAGCAGCTTCGGTTTGGCGAAAATCATCCGCCCTGCAGAGGTCTGCAAAACAGATGTTACCAGCACGTCAATATGCTTGCCGATGTAATTGCGTCCATCTTCGACAACAATCATCGTTCCGTCATCCAGATAAGCTACACCCTGATTGTGCTCTTTTCCATCTTTAATTACTTGCACTTTCATCTCTTCACCCGGAAGAACAACCGGTTTGACGGCATTTGCCAGGTCATTGATATTGAATACGGCCACATTTTGCAGCTCACACACTTTATTTAAGTTAAAATCGTTCGTTACGACTACACCGGATGTAAGCTTAGCCAGCTTTACAAGCTTGCTGTCCACTTCCGAGATTTCTTCAAAATCGCCTTCGTAGATTTCAACTTTGATCGCGAGCTCCTTTTGGATTCGGTTCAAAATATCAAGGCCCCTGCGTCCTCGGTTTCGTTTGAGTACATCCGATGAATCAGCGATATGCTGAAGCTCTCCGAGGACAAACTGAGGAATGACAATGGTTCCTTCAAGGAACCCGGTCTGACAGATATCCGCAATCCTTCCATCGATGATGACACTTGTATCAAGAATCTTCAATTTTTTGGATTCAACCTCTGATTCCTCTTCGCCGCTCCCTTTTTTCTTGTTAATGCGGCCGGGCAGTGAGAATAGACCGATCAGTTCTTCCTTCTTCTTAAACCCTACCTGAAATCCGAGATAGCTTAACAGCAGTGTCAGAAAAACAGGAATGATCATGCTGAACACTTGATACGGAATATCTTTAAACGGAATAACATTAACAACCAGAAAAGCAATTATGAGTCCAAAAACCAATCCGAGACTTCCGAAAAGCACATCTGTTACCGGAGCTTTTACAAGGGACTCTTCCCACTTTTTAATCCAATTAACAGCGTAATCCACAAGCCAGAAAGTAGCCAGGAAGAAAATCACGGCTCCCAGTATCGCAAGTGTATACGGTGTATTTAAAAAAGGTATGTCCTGTAGATTCATAAGTTTTAGTAAAGCGGGCATAAAAAAGATTCCCAATACTCCTCCTGTAATCAGAAAGAAGATTTGAACGATTCGCTGTAACATACCTTCACCTCCTTTTAACCATTATAAACAGAATACAAGAATTAAAACGTATAGCCATTATATTTTCAATATTTGTAATCAGAATGAAACTAGTCTGACAATTGTTTCTGTTAAACAGAATTTTTATACCCGTTTTTCAGAAAGATAAAACGTCAACGGTCCAGCAAAGCCTGCTGCTGCATCCGTTTCAGGCCGTCTTTAATTTTTTTCGCCCTGATTTCGCCGATGCCCTCCACCTCATCCAGCTGTTCTACGGTCGCATGAAAAATAAGTTTCAGATTCAGGAATTTCGTCACAAGATTGTCAATAATGGAGGGCGGAAGCCGCTGAATTTTACTTAAAATCCTGAATCCCCTCGGCAAAATTTGTTCTTCTGTATTTGTATAGTGCGGATGTCCGAGCAGCTTAAACAGCACGCTATCTTCAAGTAAATCAAAGTTCGCCAGCTCCTGCAGCTGTTTAAGAACAGCCCGCGGATCCTGAAGCCGGTTCAAGCTGTAGTCCTTTATTAAAAGGATGGTTTCCCCTTCAATGTCTGTGACCAGCTCACTCATCTGGAGGCGGATGAGGCGTCCTTCCGTTCCGAGCTCATTGACATAAGTGATGATCTCATTCTTGATCCGCAGCACCATTTCAATCCTGTGCAGGACATGCAGCACTTCCCCGTAGGTGACGAGCTCTTCAAACTCAAGTGCATTTAAATTCGCGATGGACTGGTCGAATACCGTTTTATATTTTTCAAGGGTTTGAATCGCCTGATTGGCCTTTACTAATATGACTCCAATGTCCCTGAGCGAATACTTATGCTCCCCATGGTAGAGAGTGATGACGTTGCGGCGCTGGGAGATGGCAATGACAAGGCAGCCCGTCTGCTTAGCCGCTCTCTCTGCAGTCCTGTGCCTCATCCCCGTCTCAGACGAAGGGATGGAGGAATCGGGAACGAGCTGTGCATTGGCAAAAAGGATTTTCTGGCCGGAGTCACTCAAAATTATCGCCCCGTCCATTTTGGCCAATTCGTACAAATGTGCCGGAGAAAAAGGAGAATGGATATAAAAACCGCCGTCCACGATTTCCTTTATTTTTTCATTGTAGCCAAGGACAATCAAGCCGCCCGTTTTTGCCCTCAGGACGTTCTCAATGCCTTCGCGGATTGGTGTCCCCGGAGCTATAAATCTTAGAATATCCTTTAAGTATCTGGCCGATTTCTGTTTGTCCAACATGCCGGTCACCCCCCGAGTGAATGCTGAAGAGCCTCTGATACACTCTTGACTCCGATTATTTTAATACCAGCAGGCGGTGTCCAGCCCCCGATATTGGCTTCAGGAAGAATGACCCGTTTAAACCCGAGCTTGGATGCTTCCTGAACTCTTTGCTCAATTCTTGATACTCTTCTGACTTCTCCGGTCAGACCGACCTCGCCAATGATAATATCCATCGGGTTGGTGGGCACGTCCCTAAAACTCGAGGCAATGCTTACGGCCACAGCCAGATCAATTGCCGGTTCATCGAGTTTAACGCCGCCTGCAACCTTTAAATAAGCGTCCTGATTTTGAAGCAGCAGCCCGACACGTTTTTCCAGAACGGCCATCAGCAGGGGAACTCGGTTATGATCAATCCCTGTTGCCATCCTCCTTGGATTGCCAAAGCTTGTCGGGGAGATTAATGCTTGTATTTCGACGAGAACAGGTCTTGTTCCTTCCATAGATGCCACAACAGTTGATCCCGCAGCACCTTTTGACCGCTCTTCAAGGAAGATCTCTGACGGGTTCAAAACCTCCGTGAGCCCCGCTTCCTTCATTTCAAAAATACCCATCTCATTCGTTGACCCAAAACGGTTTTTCACAGCCCGGAGAATCCGGTACGTATGGTGCCGTTCTCCCTCAAAGTACAAAACCGCATCCACCATATGTTCCAGAAGCCGGGGCCCGGCAATGGATCCTTCTTTTGTAACGTGGCCGACAATAAAGATGGCAATCCCCTTCGTTTTGGCGATTCTCATCAGCTCAGCTGTACATTCCCTTACTTGGGAAACACTCCCAGGTGCAGAAGTAATCTCACTTTGATAAACGGTTTGAATGGAGTCGATTACAACAAACGCAGGCTCCGCCTCTTCAATGGCCTTTGTAATGAATTCCATGTCCGTTTCAGCCAAAACCAGGAGCTGGTCCGATGAGACATCCAGGCGGTCCGCTCTCAGCTTCGTCTGTTTTACCGATTCCTCGCCGGATATATATAAAACCCGGTTCCCTAAATCCGCAAGCTGGGAGGATACTTGGAGAAGCAATGTGGACTTCCCGATACCGGGGTCGCCGCCAATTAAAACAAGAGAACCTTTCACAATGCCGTTCCCGAGCACGCGGTTTAGTTCCTTCATCTTTGTCTTAATACGGGGTTCAGCCGTCGTCTCGATCTTGGTGATCGGTGCAGCTTTTTGGGCTGTCTGGGCAGAATGCTGAAAGGAGGTCCTTCTCGTGCCGGTCCCAGCTCCAGTTTTAAAGGTTTCTTCGTTCATCGTATTCCATTGGCCGCAGCCCGGACATTTCCCCATCCACTTGGCAGATTCATAGCCGCATGACTGGCACATAAATTTTGTCTTTGTTTTTGCCATGGTTCTACCTCTCTTTTTCTCTGTCTGAACGAAGAAAGCGAGGCATACCGTTTATGCTGTATGCCTCTGCTTCAATCTTTACTGATTCAGTTTTTCAGCCTGCTTTACGGTGAACTCATTGTCCTGAACATCAAGCGTTATGTTCTGGCCTTTTTCGATATTGCCTCTCAGCAATTCTTCAGACAGACGGTCTTCTACATGCTTTTGAATGGCTCTGCGGAGAGGTCTCGCCCCGTATTCCAGGTCGACACCCTCCTCCGTAATCTTGTCAATGGCAGCATCAGTAAGCGTCAGGGACAAGTCCTGTTCAGCCAAACGCTTTGTGAGCTGACCCGCCATGAGCGTTACGATTTCTTTCAGATGTTTTTTCTCTAATGAATGGAAAACGATGATTTCATCAATCCGGTTGATAAATTCCGGGCGGAACGCTTTCTTCAGTTCGCCCATCACTTTTCCTTTCATGTCCTTATAATTCTGGTTCTCATCCTGAACGTTAAAGCCAACATATTTATTGCGCTTCAGCTCGCTTGCTCCTACATTGGACGTCATGATGAGAATCGTGTTTCTGAAGTCGACCGTTCTTCCTTTAGAATCCGTCAGGCGGCCGTCTTCCAGAACTTGAAGCAGGATATTGAAAACATCCGGGTGGGCTTTCTCGATTTCATCTAGAAGGACTACGGAATAAGGCTTTCTTCTAACCTTCTCCGTCAGCTGTCCTCCTTCATCGTAACCGACATATCCGGGAGGAGAACCGACCAGTCTTGAAGTTGAGTGTTTTTCCATATACTCAGACATATCAATGCGAATCATCGCATCCTCGTCTCCGAAGATGGATTCTGCAAGAGCCCTGGCAAGCTCTGTTTTACCAACACCTGTCGGACCAAGGAAGACAAATGAGCCGATCGGGCGCTTCGGATCCTTTAATCCCGCTCTCGCTCTTCGTACAGCTTTCGCCACTGCGACGACCGCTTCGTCCTGGCCGATCACACGGGAGTGAAGGAGCTGCTCCATATTCAGAAGCTTATCCGTTTCGGTTTGGGCGAGCCGCGATACCGGAACTCCTGTCCAGTTGGAAACGACCATGGCAATATCTTCAACAGTCACTTCTGAATTTTCCTGACCCTGTTTTTCTTTCCACGTTTTCTTCGTTTCATCCAGCTGTTCACGAAGCCGCTGCTCGGTATCTCTAAGGGATGCTGCTTTTTCAAATTCCTGGCTTTGAACTGCTGCATCCTTCTCCTTGCGCACTTCCTCCAGCTTCATTTCTAATTCCTTTAAATTAGGAGGAGTGGTGAAAGAACGGAGTCTTACTTTAGAACCGGCTTCATCAATCAAATCAATCGCTTTATCGGGAAGAAATCTGTCTGAAATATAGCGGTCTGACAATTTTACCGCAGCATCTATCGCTTCGTCCGTGATGGATACGCGGTGATGGGCCTCATACCGGTCACGCAGGCCGCTTAAAATCTGGATGCTTTCCTCTACCGTCGGCTCATCTACTGTAATTGGCTGAAAACGGCGCTCAAGCGCTGCATCTTTTTCGATGTATTTACGGTACTCATCAAGGGTTGTCGCCCCGATGCATTGAAGCTCTCCCCGGGCAAGAGAAGGCTTCAGGATGTTGCTCGCGTCAATAGCCCCCTCCGCTCCGCCTGCCCCGATAAGGGTGTGGAGCTCATCGATGAAGAGGATAATGTTGCCCGCCTGACGGATTTCATCCATCACTTTCTTCAGACGGTCCTCAAACTCACCCCTGTATTTCGTTCCGGCTACAACCGTTCCCATGTCGAGCGTCATTACCCGCTTATCGCGCAGGATCTCAGGCACTTCATTCTGAACAATCTGCTGGGCAAGGCCTTCAGCGATGGCTGTTTTACCTACTCCAGGCTCCCCGATTAAAACAGGATTGTTTTTCGTTCTGCGGCTCAGCACCTCTATTACGCGCTGAATCTCTTTTCCCCGGCCAATTACAGGGTCCAGGCTGCCTTCACGGGCGATTACCGTTAAATCACGGGCAAGGCTGTCAAGCGTCGGGGTATTGGCATTTGTCATCCCCCCACCCTGATGGCCGGATGAAGATTCATTGCTGCCAAGAAGCTGAAGAACCTGCTGTCTTGCTTTATTCAAGCTTACGCCTAGATTGTTAAGTACACGGGCTGCAACCCCTTCTCCTTCACGGATCAGTCCGAGAAGAATATGCTCTGTTCCCACATAAGAGTGGCCGAGTTTACGGGCTTCATCCATTGAAAGCTCAATGACTTTTTTGGCGCGGGGGGTATAGTGGATCGTCTGGGAAATATCCTGCCCTCTGCCAATCAGGCTTTCTACTTCTTTTTGAATCTTTTCTGAGCCAAGACCAAGTGCATTCAGCGCTTTCGCTGCAATTCCTTCCCCTTCGCGTACGAGACCCAAAAGAATATGTTCTGTTCCTATGTTGTTATGTCCAAGTCTTACTGCCTCTTCCTGGGCAAGTGCAAGTACTTTCTGTGCTCTTTCAGTAAATCTTCCGAACATCATACGTATCAGCCTCCATCTATCTCCATTTTTAAACGTTCACGAATCAAAGCGGCTCTGCGGATATCTCTCTCATTCGGCTGTAGTACTTCTCCCGAATACTGCTGCAGAAAACCAGGCTGAGTCAAAATCATCAATTCATTTAAAATATTTCTGGAAACGTTTTGTATTAGTCCTAAGTCAATCCCCAGCCTCACATCCGACAGACACCTGGCCGTTTCTTTCGATTCAATGATCCGGCTGTTGGCAAGCACTCCGTAAGAACGGTAAATTCTGTCTTCGAGCTGAATCTTTGATGTCTGCAAAACCGCTTCCCTTGCCGAACGCTCCTGGGCAATCAGCTGCTGGACGACACTTAAAAGATCTTCTGCAATATCCTCTTCTGATTTTCCAAGGGTGATCTGGTTGGAGATCTGGAACAGGTTACCTAAAGCTTCGCTGCCCTCGCCGTAAATTCCTCTAACCACCAGGCCAAGCTGGTTAATCGCCGGAACAATCCGGTTCATTTGCTTCGTTAGAGCGAGAGCGGGCAGATGCATCATCACAGAAGCTCTCATTCCAGTGCCCACGTTCGTCGGGCAGCTGGTTAAATATCCTCTATTTTCATCAAAAGCATAATCCACTTCTTTTTCTATCCAATCATCGAGCCTGCCCGCCACTTCCAGAGCCTCTTTGACCTGCAGACCCGGGAACAAACATTGTATTCGAACATGGTCCTCTTCATTCACCATAATGCTGACTTCCTCATTTACAGAAAGCAGGCATCCGGAGAAAGACGAATCTTCAGCCAGATTGGGACTGATTAAATGCTTTTCAACCAGGACTCTTTTTTGCACATGTTCCAGGTCACTCATTTTCAGAAGCACAAAAGATCCAATGTCAGGAAAAGATTGTTCGGAAAACCTTTCTTCAAACAATGACAATATGTTCTGTGACTCTTCATCGGACGCTAAAGCCGGAAACCGAAACTGCTCAATATTCCGCGCCAGCCGGATCCTGCTGCTTAAAACAATATCTGAATCCGGTCCTTCCTGACTCATCCAGGCACTCATTGCATTGTTCATAAAATCCTGCAATGACATAGTCTATGCTTCCTCCCCTCTACCCATATTGATCTGCCTGACAATCTCTTTAATCTCATCCCGGAGCTCTGCCGCCTTTTCAAACTCCTCTTGAGCGATATGATGCTGCATCAGTTTTTTCAGATCCTCCATGCGTTTTTGAAGGTGAATGCTCCCACCGATCCGCTTTGGAATTTTACCTCCATGAACAGTGTTGCCGCTATGAACCTTTCTTAAAATAGGTGTAATCTCATTTTGAAACGTTTTATAGCATTCTGAACACCCAAACCGGCCGGCTTTGCCAAACTGTCTGTACGTCATGCCGCATCGGGGGCAATGCTGGATCTCCTCTGCCCTGTACATGGAAGAAGCATCGGATTTTGCAAGCTTCGTCTCGAAATTAAGCAGGCCTGATAAAAGAGAGTTTATGGAAAATCCGCCATCACTTCCGAATACCATCATATTACTATTCTCTTTCGCACATTGTTCACAAATATGAACCTCTGCTTTTTCTCCATTGATCACTTTCGTAAAATGGAACGTTGCCGGTCTTTCATGACATTCCTGACACACCATGAGGATCACCGCCTTGCAATTAGTTATATTTTAGGGACGTTAGCATAGCCTTCAGCATCCTTGACCTTAATTCATCCCTTAAGGGCAAATCCACATAAAGAACTGAACGGTCCATGACACTCAGCATAATTTTGGCTTCTCTGGGTGTAATGACATTTTCAGCTGCCAGCCTTAAGACAATATCCTCCGCCGGAGCCTGGGGCAATCTATCGCCCGCCAGTTCAATCATCTGCTCCAGTAAATGGGCATCGTCATTGGACTGTACTTTGATGATGCGTATATATCCGCCTCCGCCGCGCTTGCTCTCCACCATATAGCCTCGTTCTACAGTAAAACGAGTGTTAATGACATAGTTGATCTGAGACGGTACACATTGGAACTTATCAGCAATCTCGCTCCGCTTAAGTTCTACAATTTCTTGCTCACTCATATCGAGAACCTGCTTTAAATACTGCTCGATTACGTCTGATATGTTTCTCATCAAGCCTCCTCCTCACTTGACTTTGACTATATTTGACTAATATAAATATATGATGTTCCCGTCTTTTTTTCAACTATTTCAAACTTGAACTTTCTGTATTACGTTTCCCATTCATTCCGTTTCGTCACTTCCAGGGTATACGTCGAAGCATTTTGATCCTTTTCATCTTGTTTTACCTTCATTTTATACACCACTAGGTCATTTTGATCTAATGTCTTCAAGACTTCTTCGAGGTCGTTTCCTTGCTGCACCTTTACTTTCATTGTTTCCCTTTCTTCCTTTTTCCTAAAACTCCAATGCACCCGATTCAGGAAAGAAAGACTCAGCCAGACTGCCAGTGCGGTAAAACCCGCGAGGATATACATACCTGCGCCTATAACCAGACCCAGTCCTGCAGAGATCCAGATGGATGCAGCTGTCGTTAATCCATGAATGCTGCCGCCTTTCACCAAAATCGTTCCAGCTCCGAGAAATCCAATGCCGCTGATCACATAAGAAGGAATACGGGAGGGGTCAAACTGAGTATGAGGGTACTCATCCAAGTACTCTTTAAAGCCGTAAAGGGATAGCAGCATAAGCAGACAGGCTCCGATTCCCACGATTAAGTGGGTCCTGAACCCTGCCGGATGCCCGTTGATTTCCCGCTCGGCCCCAATAAAGCCGCATATAATAGCTGTAAAAACAATCCGGATCATCATCGTAACTTCATCTGATCCTATAATATCTTTCATCGTTTCCATTAATCTTCACCTGCAAACTTCCCAAATAAAAAATTTGATTCTTCTCTTATACCCTTTCTGGAGAGGATAGAAACTTTTGATGGGGGTGGGCTGGGGGAGTGGGCTGAAGGGCTGAGGGTATCTCTGGGGGGACGAGGGGACGAGGGTGCATTGGAGGAATGCGGGAGGCTTGAGGGTAGTCACGAAGGACGAGGCTGGATTGGGGGAGTGCGGGGGGGCTTGAGGGTAGTCACGAAGGACGAGGCTGGATTGGGGAGTGCGGGGGGGCTGAGCTGGCGCGTATTTGGCCTGGTATGGTCCAAAGGAACAGGGCTTGGATGGGGAACGGGGGGCTGAGCAGAGGAATGGGGACTGGTTTTGGAAGGACGATACTCTTTTGTATTTGTGGCGGGTGAAACTGTATGGATATGTTTTGGTTTTGTGGTGGGTGATTGGTCAATTAGGGTGCCTGAATAGTCGATTATCATCTAATTTTCAGCATTTTGAAGTCGTTTTAGAGGGAAAGCGGAGAACATTATTGGATTTATGTAGACGATGGCGTTAAAACATTGGAAGGATAGAGGCAAATGCTTGCTAGATATCTACTCTTTCGAATTTATCGGCGGTATTTTCATTATATCGGCTATTATTGAAAGATATCGGCTATTTTTCCAATATATCGGCTATTTTTTACTTTTATCGACCGAAACGGGGCGGATATCGACTTTTCGGGAGGATTCGACAAAGTTGGCATCTCCGGCATCCCCGGGCCCCCGGCAGCCAGGCTCCAGGTGGCGTTCCCACCAGCATCGGCTAAGGCGGTTTCGGGTATCCGCCTCGCCCTCATCCCTCCCGCCAATCCAGGCGTATCCGTCCCCTTCCCCCCAAACCCAAACAAAAAAAGGACCCCCCCGTTCAAAACGGGCGGATCCTTTTCACTTGTACCTGGCAACATCCTACTCTCGCAGGGGGAAACCCCCAACTACCATCGGCGCTGAAGAGCTTAACTTCCGTGTTCGGTATGGGAACGGGTGTGACCTCTTTGCCATAATCACCAGATATAAGGTTGAAAGATTGCTCTTTCAAAACTAGATAACGATTGGTTCACGAGTCAAACGCCTTACAAATATGGTTAAGTCCTCGACCGATTAGTATCCGTCAGCTGCACATGTCGCCACGCTTCCACCTCGGACCTATCAACCTGGTCATCTTCCAGGGGTCTTACTTCAAAGAATGGGAAATCTCATCTTGAGGGG
>NZ_JBNILN010000015.1:0-84770 GCF_050107715.1 Metabacillus sp. 84
TTATTGTCCGTACTTTTCATATAAAGACTTTTCGATGTAATTCGACAGGCTGGGCGGACTCATTGCTTACCGTTTCCTTCTGTTTTTGAGATACAAGCTGTACCAAATCGGTAAAACCATTCGGATTTCGCCCGGGTTTGGTCATGGAACTTTTTATTGTCCGTATTTTTGTTTTATTGTCCGTACTCATCGTTTTATTGTCCGTACTTTTATTTTATTGTCCGTACTTTTGTTTTATTGTCCGTACTTTTCATATAAAGACTTTTCGATGTAATTCGACAGGATTTGCGGACTCATTGCTTACCGTTTCCTTCTGTTTTTGAGATACAAGCTGCTCCAAGTCGGGAAAACGATCCAGATTCCGCCCGGGTTTGGTCCTGGAACTTTTTATTGTCCGTATTTTTGTTTTATTGTCCATACTCATCGTTTTATTGTCCGTACTTTTATTTTATTGTCCGTACTCTTCGTTTTATTGTCCGTACTTCTGCTTTATTGTCCGTACTTTACGTATATTTACTTTTCGACAAAACTCTCTATTTCTCAGCTGTCTTTTATCCACCGATATTCTCACATAAAGCGTGTAACCGGTGATTGCGGGAGAATACTCCAATGAGGTGATTTCCACTCTTAAGAACGCAAAAACGACAAGAAGCGCTCAGGTCCACTGAGCGCTTTTTTCCGTTAGCAGTTCACCAGCCGGCACTTTGAAAGGAACCCGATGCGCTTGAACTGCCCCCGCTTATTTTTCTTGGGAAAGTTTGAAGTGGGGGCTGGCGTAACCAACCGTCCATATTTTAAATGGCTTCGCACAACACGGCCTTCCCCCACCTAATCCAATTCATACTATTGAACCGTATAGCCGCCATCCAGGACAACGGCCTGGCCTGTAATCCCTTTAGCACCGCCGCCTGCAAGGAAAGCCGCATACCCGGCAATTTCCTCAACATCGAGCAGCCGCTTTTGGGGGACAAGGGGATAGATGACTTCCTCCAGCACTTTTTCAAGCTCTACATTCCTCGTTTGCGCTAAATCTGAGAGCTGATTGCGTACAAGCGGTGTGTCAACATACCCCGGGCAGATCGCGTTGACGGTTATACCGTGCTCTGCCCCCTCCAGCGCTGCTACTTTTGTAAGTCCGATGACTCCATGTTTTGCGCTGTTGTAAGCAGCTTTTCCAGCAAAGCCAATCAGACCATTGATAGAAGCCATATTGATGATCCTGCCATGCTGCTGTTTTTTCATAATTGGAAAGACGTGCTTGATAGCTATAAAAGGAGCAGTCAGCATCACTTTTATTAAAAATTCAAACCGCTCTGTTGGAAATTCTTCTATTGGTGAGACGTGCTGAAGACCTGCATTGTTCACCAGAATATCCAGCCGCCCATACTTTTCCATAACAAGCTGGATCACTGCCTCTACCTGCTCTTCTTTCGTTACATCGCAAGCAGCGGATACAGCTTCCCCGCCTGCATCCCTAAGAGTTCTGGCTGCTTCTTCAGCCGCTTCTTCTTTCAAATCTGAAAGGACGACGGAAACTCCCTGCTGCGCGAATTCTTTCGCTGTTTCGAATCCAATGCCGCTTGCTGCCCCTGTAATCAAAGCCACTTTATGTTTAAGCGAATTCTCCATTTCCAGCTCCTTTTTAAATTTTTAACGGGCCGCCATCAGGCTGCTGCTTATCGTAAACGATGCTTCCGTTTTCTCTTTTACTTCATCTATAGTGGTACCCTCCTGAAGCTCCACAAGCTCCATCTGGCCATTGTTGAAATCAAAGACTGCCATGTCGGTTATCAGGCGGTTTACTACTCGCTTGCCGGTCAGCGGAAGGGTGCAGGCTGGCTTTACCTTCGATTCACCGTATTTATTGACATGATCCATAATGACAACAATCCGCTTCGCGCCATTTACTAAGTCCATTGCACCGCCCATGCCCTTCACCATTTTACCGGGGATCATCCAATTGGCTAAGTCGCCCTCTTCTGATACTTCCATTCCCCCTAGAATGGCGAGATCAATGTGACCCCCTCTGATCATGGCAAAGGATTCAGCACTGTCAAAATAAGAAGCACCCGGGACGCTTGTAACGGTCTCTTTTCCAGCATTGATCAGATCCGGATCCTCAGAACCTTCGGCAGGATAGGCCCCAATTCCTAAAAGTCCATTTTCAGACTGGAGAAGGACGCTGTAATCCTCAGGAATTTCATTGGCGACCAATGTTGGCATCCCGATCCCCAGATTTACGTTCATGCCATCTTGAATTTCCTTAACCGCTCTTTTTACCATTTTCAACCTGTTTTCCATCATTCTATATAGCCTCCTTTACTTCGCCTGAAGCACAGTTCTGCGTTCAATGCGTTTCTCGTAGTGTGAGCCTTTGAAAACATGCTGGACATAAATCCCCGGCGTATGGATTTCATCCGGATTCAATTCGCCAATTTCAACGATTTCCTCCGCCTCTGCAATTGTAACTTTCCCTGCCATTGCAGCTACAGGATTAAAGTTTCTTGAGGTTTTTCTAAACACAAGATTTCCAAGCGGGTCTGCCTTCCATGCTTTCACCAGCGCGAAATCTCCTGTAATTCCGCGCTCAAGAATATAGGTTTTTCCGTCAAAATCCTTATGCTCTTTGCCCTCCGCCACCTTCGTGCCGACACCTGCCGCTGTGTAGAAGCCGGGGATGCCGGCTCCTCCTGCCCGCATTCTTTCTGCCAGGGTACCTTGCGGAATCAATTCAACTTCAAGCTCTCCGTTCAAATATTGCTGCTCGAAAATTTTGTTTTCACCCACGTAGGAGGACATCATTTTCTTAATCTGTTTATTTGCCAGAAGCAGGCCAAGTCCCCAGTCATCCACCCCACAGTTATTGCTTATTACTGTAAGGCCTTTTACTCCCTTTTCTTTCAAAGCCAGTATGCTTTTTTCCGGGATTCCGCATAATCCGAATCCTCCTACTACTAGTACCGCTCCATCATGAATAAGCTCAACGGCCTCTTCAATGGATTGAATGACTTTCCCATTTCCCATCTCCGTTCGCCTCCCCTAGTGATTTGCATTAAACAAGTCCTGTCAAACTATACAGACCGATAATAACGAATACAGCAATCGTCTTAATAATCGTAATG
This sequence comes from Metabacillus sp. 84, assembly GCF_050107715.1. Classification (NCBI taxonomy): domain Bacteria; kingdom Bacillati; phylum Bacillota; class Bacilli; order Caryophanales; family Bacillaceae; genus Metabacillus; species Metabacillus sp. 84. The sequence goes on from NZ_JBNILN010000015.1 coordinate 3,123, forward strand.
GCAAAAATATCCCTATACGATTGCCGGTGGGTCAAGCCTGTAACAGCTAGCAACGTAATAACCGCTCCGTTATGAGGGAGCGTATCCATCCCCCCGGAAGCCATAGAGATAACTCTATGCATCACTTCGGGCGGAATGTTGTATTTCTCTATGGCCTGGAGGTACGTTTCAGACATTGCACTTAAGGCAATCCCCATTCCTCCTGAAGCCGAGCCGGTAATCCCTGCCAGAGCGGTAGTCGTGACTGCCCCGTTTACGAGCGGATCGGTAAAGGTGCTCGAAATTCCCGAACTTACTGTTTTAAAGCCGGGAAGAGCTGCGATGACTCCCCCAAATCCATATTCCGCTCCGGTATTCATAGCCGCCAGAAGGGCCCCGCCTATTCCGGCATTCAATCCTTCTTGAATATTGGCGGTTACCGCTCTCCAGTCAAACGCTATGGTGGCAATAATTCCAATCAGCAGTGCGAGCTCCACTGACCATATCGCCACAACCGATGAAAGTTCAATTTTCCCGAAGGCTTCAAGACCGATCGCAGAAAAATCAAATCCTTTCGGATACCATTGCGGGAGAGATACAGTAAAATATTTATTCATGACTCCTACAAGAATCAGCGGAACAAACGCAAGGACCCGCCTTACAGGGCTAGGCTCTGCATTTACCGAAAGCGATGCCTTTTCTTTCTCCAAAGCAAGATCAGATCCTTCAGAAGCTGCAGCCGTTTCGGAGGCAAGCCCGGCATACCCCTCTCCTTCTTTTTGTGCTTTCTTCCGGCGCGATTCCAGATAGAGCATCCCAAGTGTAAGGACAAAAACGGCCCCGATGATTCCAAGCACTGGAGCTGCATAAATGTCTGTCTTAAAAAAGGTTGTCGGGATTACATTTTGGATTTGCGGTGTTCCGGGGAGAGCATCCATCGTAAAAGTAAAGGCGCCAAGCGCGATCGTACCCGGAATCAGCCGTTTTGGGATGTCTGCTTCAATAAACATGTTTTTAGCAAACGGATAGACTGCAAACACAACTACAAATAAACTGACACCGCTGTACGTCAGGATAGCACCCATTAGCACAATAGCGAGAATGGCCCGTTTAGCTCCCACCAGTTTTACAATGGTTTTGGCTATCGTTTCAGCTAAACCGGACATTTCAACCACTTTTCCGAAAATGGCGCCGAGCAGGAATACCGGAAAATACAGCTTGATAAAGCCGACCATTTTTTCCATAAAGACATTCGAGAAAAATGGAAGCACAAAGCTTGGGTCTGTGAGCAAAACAGCGAAAAGCGCACAGATGGGAGCAAACAGAATGACGGAAAATCCTCTGTAAGCAACAAACATCAACAAACTTAAAGACAATAAAATAATAATGATTTCCACATATATCCCCCTTTGCTGCGATCTTTAACCGGTTTAGGAAGCGCTTACAACCGGTTTGTTATTTAATAAGCAAAAAGCGTGCCACAAAAACGGACATGCAAAAACCGCCGATGTTAATGACGTTCTGAGCTGAATTAGCCACCCTGGACCCTCTTATTTTCCGCTATTTCGGAATCAGCATTTAATTCACTCCGGAATCTCGGAATTTTTCCGTTTTTACGGAAGTTTCACCTCTCACGTGTTTATGAGATAATTTTTTAATCAAACCGTTTAAAAAGCAACTGAGATTTTATGGCAGCAGGTGCTATAATAGAATAGGATTTTCTTTTCTTCGCAGGGAATCCTGTCTTTTTTTTAAGCAAAGGGGGATAAAGGAATGCTGCAATATGAGATTCAGCCAAAAATGGGATATGACCAGAGGATCGGGGAGCTTGTCTGTATGCTTGAACATACCCGGGCACTCACTCTGCAGGAAGGCGCAAAGCTTTCTCAGGCAGAACTGGATAGGAGAGTCAGTAACGGAGGCAATAGCATTGGTGCTCTCTTTACTCATATCGCAGCGATTGAAACGGTACATCAGCTGATTTCATTTGAGGGACGCAGTTTTAATGAAGAAGAGGATTCAATTTGGGGTCCCGCTCTAGAGCTTGGTACAAAGGCAAGACAAACGATTAAAGGCAAAAGCTTCGATTTCTACCGCTCTCTTTTTTCAGAAACGAGGGAAAAAACGCTCCGTAAACTGCAGACCAAACAGGATGAATGGCTTTATGATAAACGTACATTCCCAAATGGAACCCTCTATAATCCTTACTATCTATGGTTTCATGTCATGGAAGACGAAATCAGTCACAGGGGTCAGATTAAAATGCTGAAACGCCAGCTTGGGATACTTGATACGGAGGCATGACAAAATTGGTTACAATTAAAAAAACGCTTTTAGATCGCGGCAAACTGAAGGTATGATTGCATTCTATCAATGGCTCGTTTGGATTGTGCTTCTGTTGCTTCTGTTTTATGGTGCTGCACATTGGATTTGGGAGGAGCGGGTTAAAAAAGCTTCTGAGTCCATTCGCAAAACATGGTACCTTCTTTATTTGATAGGTGCTGTCATTTACTGGACCTTTTTCCCTGTATCTCTTTTCACAGACTGGAAAAATTATTTAATTGTTTTTGCTGTCTTCATTTTAATTGATGCTTTTGTTTTCCTAAGCATGTACATAAAAAAACTGGGCGCCAACGAGCTTGAACGGCACACAGAGGTGCTGGAGGAAAACGCGAGGCTTGTGCAGGAAAACAATCATCGCCTGAAGACATTTGCCGGTCTCCTTCAGAACACATCTATTAACCTCTACCAGGGCGGACTGCCGGAATACATGCAGGGATTGAATGAACTTATCCAGTCCTTCGCAGATAAAAGTGATATGACCGCATCGTTTCATCCCTTTGATACGGATGAGGAAAAAGAGCAGCTGCTCGGAGTGATCGAGAGGCGGGGAAGCGTTCGCTCTGCCTTGGACCGGGACGAAATCTTTTATCAGCCGGAAATAAAAAATGCACTGATTCCCATCGAAATCCAAGGGGTGACTTTCGTCCTGAAAATAAGGGCTGCTGCAGATGAAGTAAATGAATCAGACTGTCTCCTTTTCCTTTCTTTAATCCATATGTATGATATAATTTATTAAAAGACCTAAAGGGCGGTGGCAAACAATGAGTTCTAAACCCATTGAACACGACTTCGGGGACAACAGGGCAAAACGTGTTAAGAAATCAAGCATTAAAACACCGGCGGTTACAATGTCTCCTCAGACAAAACGGCTGCTTGAAGCTAACAGCAAAATCCTCTCAGAGTATAAAAAAACCCGGTTTTCTTCATAATAAAGACGCATGAGATTCTCCAGTGCGTCTTTTTTCTTGCCCTCGGCATACATTAAATTAAAAAAGCAGGTGATTATAATGCCAAAGAGGACAGTAGCCTCAACGATTAAAGCCCCTGTCGTCACAGATTCCCCCAAAACCATACTGCTGCTTAATAACAGCAAAAAAGCAATCCGCTTTCTGGAAGAATTAAAAAACAAGTGGATGATTGGGTAACTGCTAAGATTTTATAAGGGACATCTGCTGACTCTTCCTTACCGCTCCAATCACGGCATTGAACTGCCTGCCGCTTCCCCGATTTTTACCTTTTTCCCGCAACGATTAAATCCCGTATCATCGGCTAAGCTATCCAAGGTGAGATTAGTTGAAAAAACCTGTCCTTCACATCCCCGTAACAGTTTTGGAAAAAACATTATTCATTAGCAGCATCGTCTATTTGGTTTGCACTATTCTTCCCTTCCCAATCATACCGTCTCGCTTTAATTGGAAGGGGGAAGCTGACCGGTGATCCGGAAAAGAATTTATCTGGTTTATGCCGAGTTTGGGGTTCATGGATAACCGTCCCGGGAAAAATATCCTCACCATTATCATTTCTGAATCCTACGGTACGCAACGCCTCAGAACAGTATAAAAAATGCCCGCTTAATGGTTAAATTTGTTAAATATTGGTTAATCTTATTTTTGTTTATTTACTGTTGAAACGGCTGCAGGGAGGACAGCCGGCCTGATGCCATGGCCGGTTCTGATTATTGCTGCCTTCCCCCTGTTAATTGGTGCTGTGTACCTTCGTTCTTTAAGGGTTTGATTAGCGGCAGTCGCTGACAGCCGTTACTTTTCGGACAGCGTCCTCTATTGCTTTTTCTTTATCCCGGTGGCTGGATCTGGCATATTGATTTCGTTTAATGGGATGCTGCGCTACGGCTGTATAAGATTTGTTCTTCTTTGTCACTTTTACCCAAATCGTGATCATATCCTGGTAATTATAAGCCAATGTTTCAGTTTGCTGCGCGAGCATTTTGTTTCCTCCGATAAGTAAAATTAAATGATGTATTTTAAATATCGGTTTGATATAAAGAAAATTCTATAGAGCAAAATCCCTGATTTAACTAAGTGAAATAGTCGCTGATCTTCCCTTATTCTTCAGAAGCCCTCCTTCAAAAGGAGGGCTTCGATTTTAATACGCATGAAAAAAGACTCCCCTGACAGGAGTCCTTTGTCTCATTAATCTTTAATGCTGCTTATTGCCTGATGCAGACTTGAAAAGGATTTAACTTCAAAATTCACCCCAAGCTGTGTCATCGTAATGGCCAGTTCAGGTCTGATTCCGCTGATTTTGCTCGTTACACCGGATATTCGCAGCGCTTCAAGCACTTGGAAGATTTGCTGTGCGACCATTGTATCAATGACAGGCACCCCGGAAAGGTCTAGTATTAAATACTCCAGCTGAAACTCCGCACTCTTCTCTAAAGCTGTTACCATAAGCAGCTGGGCTCTTCTCGTATCAATATCCCCAATAACAGGCAGAATCCCAATTCCTTCTTCAATTTTCACGACAGGAATTGAAAGTTCATCTACCGCGTGCTGTGCTGAAGAAATCTTTTCTTCGTGAGCTTTCATATAACAAACGGAGACAAGCTGCAATGCTTGATCTGCTGTGATATCAAATGAAGAGTAGATGGAAAAAAAATCTTTAACGGTCAAACCCTGTCTATCCGATTCATCCTTAATTATATTTCCAACGTTCGTTTTAGCCTCCCTCATTTCAGCAATTGCAGCATCAAGAGGCAAACCTAGCTCAACAAGTTGATTTGCGAAATTCTTGCCCCAGCTTTTAATTTTTTCTGCTGATGCATTTCGAGTCAACGTTAGTGAGTCCGCATATATTTCAACTAATTTTTTTCTCCAGTTCGTGAGATCCTGAGTATTCTCATCTGGTTTTCCCATGCTTTTCTCTGAATGCTGAAGGACTAAATCCCTTAATATGTTCAAATTTGTATTCGCTTGTGTTTCCAACATGTTCTCCTCCTTGCGGGTAACTACAAGTAAAAAAATCTCCTACTATCTTAACGCATATGAACGAAAGAACCAACCCATTTGAAAAATGTTCCTGTTCTCGCCCTTTTTATGAGAGTGAAATTTTAAGCTCTTTTGGCTTTCTTAATAGTCTGAACTTTTATATAATGGCCTACATACTTATTAAAAAGGAGCTAAGAAAATGAAAATTGCTGATCGTGACCGTGAACAGCTGATTCGCTGGAGGAGGCATCTTCATCAATATCCTGAGCTTTCTTTTAAGGAAACAAATACTTCAGCTTTTGTATCGGAGGCCTTAAAAAGGATGCCGTTCCTGGAGATCTCACGCCCTGCACCAACTGCGGTAATGGCTGTGCTGCGGGGCCGAAACCCTGGAAAAACGCTGGCAATCCGTGCCGATATGGACGCTCTCCCAATAGAGGAAAAGAATACATTTGAATACCGTTCATCCGTACCTGGTGTTATGCATGCATGCGGCCACGACGGTCATACAGCTATGCTGCTGACCACTGCGAAGCTATTATCTGAAAATAAAGAAAAACTCTCAGGGGAAATCCGGTTTATTTTCCAGCACGCCGAAGAAACTCCGCCTGGGGGTGCGGATGAGCTGGTGAATGCCGGGGTGATGGACGGTGTGGATTATGTAATAGGAACCCATCTATGGTCTCCTTTAGAGACAGGGAAAATCGGCATTGTTTACGGACCGATGATGGCGGCTCCCGACACATTTAAAGTAACCGTTATCGGAAAAGGAGGACATGCCGGACTCCCTCATGAAACCATTGACAGCATCACTGCAGCTGCCCAGACAATCTCAAGCCTGCAGCAGATTGTATCCAGAGCAACAGATGCCTCAGAGCAGCTCGTAATTTCTGTCACGCAAATAGCAGGAGGATCCGCTGATAATGTCATTCCAGGTTCTGTCGAATTTGGAGGGACGGTTAGAACCTTTAATGATGAACTTCGCAATCAGATACCCGGGAAAATTGAGCAGATTGTAAAAGGGGTCACAGAAGCCCACGGAGCATCCTATAAGTTTGATTATACTAAGGGCTACCGGCCAGTCATTAATGAAGAAAGAACGACCCGCATCCTTCATCAAACCGCCGCTGGATTATTCGGAGAGGATTCGGTTACTTTGATGAAGCCGGTTATGGTAGGAGAGGATTTTTCTGCCTATCAGCAAAAGGCGCCTGGATGCTTTTTCTTTACAGGAGCCGGAAACAAAAAGGAAGGCATTACGTTTCCCCACCATCATGCGAACTTCACCATTGACGAAAAGGCACTTGAGATCGGAGTGAAGATGCTCACTAAGGCGGCAGAAGCCTTCCTTTCCTCTGATCATGAATGAATCTGAGCTCTCCATTATGGGCATTTTCTCAGGGAGCTTCGTTTCACAAAAGTGCTGACTGCATGGATTTGGATAGAATGCCGTTTATCTTTAAATCGTGTGACGGGCAGGACTGAACTGGTCACGATAACAGGCTGTCCTTTATTAGGATAATGTTGCTTAAAAGAGCATATCGGATCAGGAAAATCCTGCAGGTGCTTTTACGCCTCCTCTGCATTTCAGCAAAAAAGCAGCACATTGTGGCATGTGCTGCTTTTACAGGCTGGGAAACAAATGACTAGATCCCCTTTAAAAACAGGGATTCCCCGGTTTTTTTAGGTTCTTTCTGTAAATATTCCAGGGCATGTTTCACCTCGGGAAATACTTTTACCGAATTTAACTCTTCATAATCTTCCAATGCGGTGACAGCCATACGGGGATATATTCCAGTAATCATAAGTTCAGTGCCAAGCAGCTTTAACCAGCCGTTCAGGTTTACAATATAGTTGGATAATGCCTGATCAAAAACAGCGAGTCCGGATATATCAAGAATCAAAATCCGGTCTCTCGTTTTATCCTTGTGCTCCATAATATTTCGCATTAAAATGGTCAGCCTTTCACTTGGGAAAGACCCGATAAGCGGAAGGACGGAAATCTGGTTCCCGAGAGAAATAATAGGGGTAGAGCGCATATCTGCCTCTGTTTTAGCCTGCTCCATGAGGGTTTGATAATGCTTTTCCATGGTGACATCCTTTTGAACCCCAATAAAATAATAGAGGTCTTCATCTTCTAAATAAATCGGGTCAATATTCAGCTGATTGTAAAATTGAGAGCCGTCCTTTTTATAATTCAGAAGTGTGACGGACACGGAAGATTTTTCCCGTACAGCAGTTCGGATTTTGTCCACTTCTTTTTGGTCTGTTTTTTCTCCTTGCAGAAAACGGCAGTTTTTTCCAATAACTTCATCTTCTTTGTATCCCGTTACATCTGTAAATCCTTTTGACATGTAAACGATAGGATTCTCTTTAGCAGCAGGATCTGTAATGATAATGCCAGTTTGAGATGAATCCAGCGCTTTCAGTAACAGCTTAAGCTGCGGATGGTCTAATTTACCGTTAAGAAACATCATTTATCCTCCATCCATTATCCATCATTTGCTAATTTTACTATAGCAAGGCCGGAGAAATCCTACAAACTTGTGTGTGTTCTCGAAGATTTAGAGGAACAGTTCAAGGAAAAACAGAACGGATGTCAAATCAAAAAAATGATCTCTTTAGTGTCAGAGATCATTCTTTCATTTCAACATTCGAGAGGATTCTCTCCATAACGCTCCCACAGTTTTGGGAAGCGGATTTGCAATCCTTTTTCGTCCTCCTCATCCCAGTCAAGCTCGATTTCCGGTTCGAAGCACGGATCAGCTACTAGCTGATCATACAGTTCATAATAAGATGTATCATCCCTGCCGGTTTTTTCTTCAAATGCAAGGGCACCTAAATAGGTCAAATCCTCAAACTGAGGCATTTCCCCTTTTTCTTCAAGTTCCTTCAGGATAGGAATCATGCTCTCGGGATCATGGATGGCTGTTTCGTATACGCCTTTTCCCTGAAATAACAGCCAGGCCCTGAAATAGTCAAAGCAATCATCTGAACATCCTCCCATGATGATGCAGGCTGCGGCCCACAGTGAGGAGGTGCAGGAACGGACAAAATACCGCGCAAAAATTTCATCAAACTTAATGATATCCTGAAGAGGCTTTTTCGAAAGATGCTCTACCAGCCATTCGAGCTGTTCTTCCTGTTCCTCTCCTTTTTTCTTGGCTTGCTCAAGGAGACTCCAAAAGCTGTCATCTGTAATAGTGCTTTTCTTTATTAGCTGCATGGAGGAGTGCCCCGGCTTGTATCCCTTTTTCAGTTTTGATTGGATCATGCGTTCCGCTTCTTTTAAACATTCTGCAGCATGATCAAATTTTTTTGAACGGATCGTTCCAGTGGTTCCTGCTTTACCGAAAGTAACCACGTAATCGACTCCGGTCACTTTAATTTTCCAAAATTTATTTGATGAATCATTTCGAAAGTATAAAATAGTTTCCACTTTATTCTCCTCGCGGCCCTGTTTTCTTTTCCATTCATTCTCTATTATAGTACTTCGTTTAACAGCCCGTCATGCATGTTTTGACTGTAAATGAAAGAATAACCCCGATTTTACGGGGTTATTTTTTATCTTTGCTGCGAAGCCGATTTTCTGCCTCATCATCCGGACCCTGCTTTGCGTTTTTTACTGCTCTTATAATGACAGCGCCGATCATAACAAAGATAGCAGCCAGTACAATCGCTAATACAGTGACTAGAATCATAAAAAAACCATTACCGGAAGCCATAGTAAAACTCCTTCATTACTCATTTATCATAGTTATTATACCGTGCCGTAATTCAGTCCACAATGGATTACGGCACGGTACAGGCAGTTTAGCCGGCAGCCTTACGCTTCACTGCTTTGCGGGATCGGTTTGAATCGGGAGTATCCTGGCTGATTTTAAGATAGAATATGGGACTCATAATAAAAAGACAGCTTGGATTTACTGTCTTTTACAGGGGGCTGCCCTGGCAGAGGAGCATGAATCTACTTTTTTTTAAGAACGCCCTTTAAACTTGTCTGTTCATTGCAGCCAGCGGGCATTTGCTCATTGAGGGGCGGGCGGCGGGTCTCCTCCCTGTCCGCCCCTTCTGGACTCCCCTGTGCCGCTGATGGATCGGGAGAGGAGCCCTCTAGGGGAAGCCCTTATTTTTTTGACCAGGCTTCTATTTCATCCAGAACAGCAATGATCGGAATGCTGAAACCAATTGTTCCCTGATCAGTGGCAGCGGAATTAATGCCGATCACTTTTCCGGACTTCTTGTCAATTAGAGGTCCTCCGCTGTTTCCAGGCGCAATCGGGGCTGAAATTTGATAGGCGTCTTTATAATAGGTTTCCTCAATGTTTATTTCTCTGTCAACTCCGCTGATTATTCCGTCCGTAACGGTGTTTTGCAGACCGAGCGGGCTTCCGAGGGCAAGTACTTCGTCTCCGATTGCTGATTTTTTCTCTCTTTCAACAGAAAGAGGATCGGTTCCCTCCAAATCTTTTACTCTCACAACTGCAATGTCACGGGTCGGATTCACTCCTATAACCTCACCAGGCATTTCCCTGGAGTCTTTAGTCAGGACAAGGACATTTTCAGAGTCTGCGACGACATGGGCATTAGTAATCACATCCCCTTTTTCATTGTATAAAAATCCAGAGCCGATCGAGCCGCCCTCGAGCTGGATGGTGACCACGAGCTTTTGGGATTCATCTATGATTTCTTTCACGTCACCTGAGGTGCCCGATGAGGCAGCTTTAGCTGCATCAAGTTCGACTACTTTGGAGGAAAGCTTTAGTTCGTTCGGAATTTCATTAAGGATAAAAAAGATGCCCCCAATCCCTGCGATCCATATAAATAACGTAATGATTCCGCTGGCTATCCATTTTTTCAAGTTTTTCACCTGTCCTTTATTTTATGTAGGTCACCTGGTCGATTACTACTTTAATGTCTTTTCCATAATCTTTATCGAGGAAAAAGAAAAACTCTGCCTCTTTGCCTGCTTTAATGGCTACATCTTTTGACGAAACCGTATCGTTGTATAGGAATTTTCCTTTTTTGTTATAAATTTTTATATAAAGCTGGGGATTATTCAATGTGATTTTAGTGGTATTTTTAATACTTCCTGTTACGACATACGTAAATTGGTCTTCTTGGAAAATGAGCTTACCAAGTTTAAGAGGAGGATTTTTGGATTTCATCGCTTTAGAATCCAGGACAGCCATATTCTCCTCCAGGAAGACCGGAAGTGACCCTTTGTAGCTTGCTCTGGCATTCTCTAACTCATTTAGCCTGGTTATTAGCTCCTCATTCTCATAGTTTGTATACCTTTGAGCTTCTCTGAGTGCATCAATCGCCTTATCAAAATTTTCCTTTTCCATGTGTTTATCTGATGTGTTTTTTGATAGTTCTACTATTTTATCGATCAGCTTGCCTTTGACTTCTTTAGCCTCAGCGCTTTCCAGATCCTTGATTTTTTCCAATTCCACGCCAATTTCTTTTACGGAATCCATTTCCTGGGTATCGTATTTAACCATTTCAATGATTAAATCCGTCTCTTGCTTAGAGGTTCTTGTCTCCAGTGGTGCAAAAATCGGGCTCTTCCGGGTCTGGATATCGTTGCGCACACTCGTAAGCGTATCTTTTGCTTCCCCGAATTCTTTGCTGTCGATCTTTTCATCTACAGCGGTCAAGGTCTTATCGACTTTTGATGCGGATTCAACTTCTCTTTTCACTCTTGTAATAACTGAATTACCAGGCCTAAGTTCTGATGCTTCATTCAGCTTTTTAACCGCCTGATCATAGTTTCCATCCAGAGCATACTCTTCCCCTTCATAGTGAAGGGCTTCTGCCCTTTGGTTTGTATTTTTCTCACTGGAGTGAATGGCAATGGCACTGCCCGAAAATATCAGCAGACTTGCAGCTGGAATCCCAAAGGCCAAAATTGCCTGTTTTTTAGTAATTTTCCGTTTAGGTTTCGACGGAGCGGATACTTGTCCGTGTGGAGTGTGCTCACTATTTCCAGGTATGGGATCATGTTTATTCTGGCTCTCCGCCAGATGAGGGTCCGGCTGTGATTGTGCATACAATGGTCCATTTCCAGGGTGAAACTGATCCTCTGTTTTGTGCTCTCTTTCGTGTTCATCTGGGGGGTGCCCCAAATGTTCGTTCTCTCTTTCATTGTGGGCCGCTTCATCGCTCCACCCTGTATGATTGCTGTAACCATCCATCGGTTTATCATGATTATGATTCTCCATGCCAGGGTCAGATCCGAATGAGGTTCGTGCACTTATTGAATCATCCTCTTCTCCCGTAACCTCCTCGTGATCGGATGAAAACGGCATGACTTTCGTACCACACATCGGACAAAAATCTTCTTCTCCAGTTAATTTATTTCCGCATTCACGACAAAACATGTAACCAGCCTCCTGCCATTCTTTCTATTCATTTACATTAGATAGTAAATATTAACATTAATCTTTAACCAATTTCCTACAATATGAAACATTTTTTACTGTCAATGCTTTATAAGTAAATTCGTCCTAGGCCAAGTAAGACAAAAAAGCCCTTTTTCAAAGACTTCTGCTGACATCTATAGAACACTGCGCAAATAAAAATTGGTGATGGAAAGATATTCACGCAAATATGACTTAACCAGTATAACAGTGGGAGTTTTGGCTGGAAGCCCTGTCACTTTAAGGCCCACCTGGGAAGCAATCGCTACAGAACGGTAAACATGGAAGTCATTAGTAGCAATGACACCATGCTTCGCCCCATTTGGAACCAGTTTTTTTGAAAAGGCTATGTTTTCAGCTGTACTGGAAGACTCGCTTTCTAGAACGATCCTTGAAGATTCAACGCCTAGACGGATTAAGCCTTCTCTCATTGCATCCGCTTCAGTCCTATTCTCACCGTTTCCTCTTCCTCCTGAAACGATAGCTAACGTTTTTCTGTTTTTCTTTAAATAATCTGCTGCGGTATCAATTCGGTTTTGTAAAGCATGGGACGGAACATCCCCATTCACTCTTGCACCGAGTACAATTAAGTAGTCTGCATCAGGGGCAGGCTCTGCTCCTGCATATTCCTGGATTTTAACATGTATGCAGAACAGATAGATTAGGGCCGAAAGCAATAAACCCGCTGCGGCAAATTGCATTGTTTTCTTTCTCCCCACAGTTAACCTCACCTTCATGAACCTGAGTTTATTTCCTTTTATTGTAAATAAAATACACTTTTGTGTATACCAAAAAGAGGGAGCCACGGGAAATAGCTTTTGGCCCCCTCTCTTTTTCATACGGAGCAAATCTATAAGCAGGTGCTCTGCTCCGCTCTTATTGTGTCTTCAAACTGGATAAGTACTTTCTTATTATAGGAAAGTAAATAAAACAAGAGAAACAATCATGTAGGCGATCATAACACCAAAGGCGATAAGAACACCTGCAGGGCTAGTACCGCCTTTGCTGGCTGCCATCCGCTGTTTTTCTTCACGTGAAGCTTGTGAATACCTAATTGAATCAAGCTGTTCCCTTGCATGGCTTAAATAAATCCTGTTTCCTAAAAAACCGGACGCTGCAAGCATAATCGGTACAATGAGGGCGGTGAGCCAATAGATTCCGCTTGCTGCCACTCCAAGTCCAAGGAGAATATAAATTCCTGCCGTAATGATCATCGGTGCAATCATTTTTCTATAGCCCATCCAAAATATCGTCAGGAAAAACGCCGCCCAGTTTACACTGAATTGTTTTTGCCAGCTTGAAAGATAGTAATCCCGTTTTGTCCCGGCAAAAGCACCAAGCAGCTCAGCCCCCTGCGTATTTGCGTTCACTGGCCCTGTTGTGTGCTGTGCTGGAGGGATGTGCGCTGTATTAGCCTGCCCTGAATATTCTGGCCGGTATGGGGCGGACTCGAAATGTCCGCTGCTATGTTTTTGCAGATTTAATGCAGTGTTCCCCTCATTCCTATAATCATAGGATTCCCGGCTGGGCTGCACTGAATCCGAGTGATTCGGGCTGGAATAGCCTGCAGGATGCTGGTGTCCTCCTTCATTTACTCTATGATATTCATTCTGAATAGGCTGCTGCGCAGATACTGGCTGAGATGGGTGTTTTTCTCTATCTTCTGTATGTACAGAAGCCCTTTTTTCATAATACTGCTGATCGGCTGTCTTGGTCTGGTCAGCCTGATCAGAAACTGCAAAGAGCCCCGCGTAAGCTAATTCAGGTGCCTCTTTTCCAGCATGGACAGGCTGATTATGCGCCGCCGCTCTCCCTGAATCGTAATTACCTTCATTTGGGATTTTGACAGCCGTTCCTTTTCTCTGTGGAGCTTTTTCAGGTGCATCAGTTGCCTGATGGAAAGAAGGGGCTGATAACTCTTTATCTTCTCTTAATGGAAGACTTTCCCTATCTTCAGCCTTTGCTGTTTTTGCCGAAGCTTGAGACAGCTGAGCTTCCTCAGCAGCAGCAGCCTGTTCGTGGTGTGCAGGCTCAAACGGCCTTTCTTCCTTACTGATCATGGTGCCGCATTTCGCACAGAACTTGTCCTCTGCTTTAAGCTTCATTCCGCATTTTGTACAAAACATTGGGGTGTCCTCCCTGCTATTAAATTTTTATGCAGCAAAAGTCCGCTGCTTTTACCTGAACATATTTCACATACCCTTTCCAAATATTCCAAAAACCTGTATTTTTATGGTTTGTTTGTATTTTGTATCTTGCATTAAAAAAATCCTCCTGCTGGAGGATTTTCATCTTATGCGGGGGGATGCAGCTTTACTTCCAGTCGGTAGCCAATGCTTTTCAGTGCCCGTTCAAATGCTTTCCGTGAAATTTCAAGCATGGCAGGGTCATGGCTGTTCTCTTCAATTAGCGCCCTGTAATCATTTTTTAATGCCTGAATCTGGTAAGGGTGAAGCTGCTGGGGGATATCATTATGTTCATCAATGGTAATATGGAACTCGCTGGCAGGCAATCCTGGCATAAAAACCCCTCCTACAATGAGATATAGGACGTTATTCCCTCGTCATTAAGGAACGAAACAATGACTAAAATCCGTGTATCGTCATTCCTCCATCGACAAATAATGTCTGCCCTGTTATGTAGTTACCTGCTTCTGAAGCTAAAAATGCGGCCGGCCCTACAAGTTCAGGCAGCTGTCCGATTCGTTTGAGGGGAGTAACGGCAAGCAGTCTGCTGACGTATTCTTCATCCTGCAGAAGTTTCTCCGTTAATGGAGTTTCGAAATACCATGGACCTAACGCATTGACGCGAATTCCGTATTTTCCCCATTCATAAGCAAGTATTTTGGTCATTTGAATAAGTCCTGCCTTTGCAGCGCCGTAGACGACTCCTGTAGGAAGTGCAGTGTGCCCTGCAACGGATGCAATATTGATTATGCTCCCTCCATGATTCTTCATGAAAGCGGCTGCTTCCTGTGAGGCGAAGAACGCAGATTTTAAATTGGTATCCATAATTTGATCCCATTCTGCATCCGGTACTTCCATAGCCGGTGTCCGTATATTTATTCCGGCGTTGTTAACTAAAATATCAATTCTTTCAGTTTGATCGGCAATTTCATTAAATGCAGCTTTCAATTCTTCTCTTTTCGTAACATCTGCCTGAACGGCAAAGGCTTTTTTCCCATAATCCTGTTCGATGACATTTTTCACTTCATCAAGGTCTATTTTCGTGCGGGCTAAAAGGGCAACATCTGCACCTGCCTCCGCAAAACCTATCGCAATCGCTCGGCCAATCCCTCTTCCTGCACCTGTCACGATTGCTGTTTTTCCTTCAAGACTAAATGATGGCAAAAACATGGTGGCTCCCCTTTCCTAAGTACTGATCTGAATGCGAGAATTTGCGTTCAGCCTTGTGCGGTTCCAGCACTAGTTGGACGATTACCTGCCTGTTAGTGCTGAAAAGCCATTACCTTCACTTTAAGCGGAACAAGCATCCATGTAAACTGAACAGGCCCGAAACAAAACAACCCGCGGATTTTTAACAAAAACCTTGCTAAAACAAAAAAGACCAGAGTCCGGTCCTTTAAGAGTCCATCAAATGATGTTTGTTCAAAGCATGAAACCAACTGCAATCCCCGGTGAAGCCGCTCCGGTTATGCAGTGTATTCTTCCTCATTCATATAAGATACTTTCCTCAGAATTGAATATTCCTCTGAAAGTTTTTTCACCCGGTTTAGCATCTCCAATCGTTTCGTCGTTCTCAAAAAAAGATTCTATCAGGAATTGTTCACTAGTAAAATTTTTTTCATTTTCGAATAATTGATAGGTTCCTGTAAGCAAAAAATCAGCACCCTTATGGTAAAGCGGAGAAGTTGAGGAAGGCGATAGTCTGCCGCTTTGCCCCTTTCCATTAACTCCTGCACTGATTTTCAGCAGTTTAAACCGGAAAGGTCCGTCTTTCCCCTGGTTAGGAATGGGCCCTGTATCCCTGATTTTCATTACGTATGTATAGGTTTTTTTGTTGCTGTTAAATAAGGCCTCTATTTCAAAATCGATATTGTTGACGTTGCCATGCAATTTTGACTCAGATGAGGTGTAGCGTACAAGCTTGTTCTTGCCGCTGCTTAAGTACTGAACATTCATTGTTGATTCTAAAGATTTTGGTGCAGTTTTTAATACGCCCTTAGATTCAGCAGGCTGACAGGCTGATAGAAAGACTAGCAAAAAGACAGTAATTGCTATCTCCGTTCTCATCCTAGCGCCGTACCGGAGATAAGCACGCCATTTGGATCTGTACCACTTGCAATGTTAGATAGCTTTACCTCTTTTAATGAAGGAATCTCCTCCAATTCGGTCTTAACAGAAAGATTTCTGCCAAACAGATAGACCAGATCTTTTTCCAGCCCCGCTTTCAAAACACCAAGTCTAATTTCTTCAATGGCGGGCTCTCCGGTGTCCAAAACGTCGGAATGGGTTTGAAGCTCAAGGCGAAAACCGTACGGTGTCGGGATAAAGGTCCTTCGTTCTGCCTCATCCGGTTTCCATCCAAGCTCTCTCGCCTTCTTGCATACAGTATCGTGTTGGTCTTTAGTTACAAGGAATCCAATATGGTCGAATATCACGTTCTTCCCGAAGCCGATTGTCACATTTACTTGGCCCTTTTTCATTTCAATGATTCTGAACAATGGCTGCTCCTTCCGAAAATCGTCCCAGGTGAGCGGCGGATTATAGGAATGAAAGGTCCCGTCTTTTTTCCCAATCCGCTGGCGAACTGTAAACCCCAGCTGTGAATAAAACCGTTCGGTCTTCTCTAAATTTGGTGTCCAGTAATGGTAATGGAAAATCATCGGCGGCCCCCCCTGTTTTCTATGTCCCTCTATGAACCATTTTATCACGAAATATTCTGCAATTTAATCTTTGTGCCCGTTCAGCCTGTAAGCAATCAGGAAAGTAAAATCCGATAACACTCAGGATGAATGATGAGTTCACAGCATGCGTGCGATGCGTAAACACTTCAATGCATCCCAGCGGACGAAAGAAGTGCATCGCTGGGATGCAATTTAAGAACTTACTCTGGGGATTGCGGCAAAGGGTTTGGGGAAGACTAGGCATCAAATGCACTAAAGGAGTTTCTGGTTTGGGACTATTCATCCGTATTTCGCTTGCCATGACGCTTTTCATGACTTCAGGTACTGCCAGAGCAAAAGAGGCAGACTGTCCAGATGCAAGCTTAATTGAAAGGACATCCCTTAGAGACCGGGATGCACTAATCGCCTCTCTCGGCAGACTGGTACCGGAAACGTTTGGCAAGAACAGCCGCTATGTCCGGTGGGAAGCCGGCCGCGTTCTCCCGCTTCCGCTCGCGAAAGGGCGGTGGGAATACAATCATTACAACATGGCAAAGCATTTTTGCGGGAAACCGATCGCCCGCCAATCCTGGCTTGTTCATCTCTCCTTTAAAGCCTGGAAAGACCGGTATGGACCCGGTCAAGATAATCAAATTTATGCAGTTAAATTAAAAACAACAGGCTGGACAGTATGGTTTCGTTATTATTAAAGAATGCAGCTATCTGCCGACTGGACGCTGCCGATGGAGCAGCTTATGAATTTACAGCTGCAATCAAAAATCTGCCCCGTCACGCCCCTAATATGAGGTTACGCCGGCGGCAGATTAGGTTTATAGACTGTTCAGCATCTGGGCTACACCGTTCTCGTCATTTGTTCCACAAATTGTCTGGCTTATTTTCTTAATTTCATTTCTTGCATTGCCCACTGCAAAGCTTTTTCCTGCCACCAGGAGCATGGATTCATCGTTCATGCTGTCACCGATTGCCGCTGTTTCTTTAAGCGGGATGCCAAGTTTTTCTGCAAGCTTGCCCAAGGCGATTCCCTTCGATGCAGATTCGTGCTCCAATTCAAAGTTGTGGTGTGCAGATGTAACAATCGTCAGTCCTTCAGTATCTTTGAATTGATTCCATCCGTTCAGCCGTTTCTTTTCATTGAAGGAAAAGGCGAGAATATTGTAAATTTCCGCATGCTCCGGAATGCTTTTGAAGGAATCAACAAAAGCAAAACCCGATTGGCTGTATTGTTTGGATGCCGCAAGCTGCAAATCTTTCAGTGAAACTTCAGGGTTCGCACTCACAAGCCGGTCCATTTCTATTTCCAGCAATTCTCTGCCGCTTTGGGGTGTGTAGATAGCTTTTTCGCTGAACACCTCATAATAAAACTCCTGCTGTTCCAGCCATTCCAGTATACCTTCAGCCTTTTCCCTGCCAATCGGTACAGAATGAAATAAATTGCCTTGCGGATCATGGATGGTCGCACCGTTGGCTCCAATAACCCAAGGCTTCAGACTGCTGTCCCTAAAGATTTCAATAACGTCAAAATGAGCTCTGCCTGTGGCAATGATGACCTCAATTCCTTTATCTCCCGCTCTTTTTATAGCTTCAGCATTTTCCTTGCTGATTTCACTTTTACTGTTTAAGAGTGTGCCGTCTAAATCGATCGCTGCAAGTTTAATCATCCTGTTTCCTCCGCATCTGCAATCAGCAGTTCCACTTTGTGTTCATCCAGCCTCTCCAACATCTTTTTTGAGGGCTCTTTATCGGTAATGAGCATATCTATTTCTTTTAAGTCCGCAAATTTAAAAAAGTCGGTATGTTCCATTTTTGAATGGTCCGCAAGTACGATAACCTGAGCTGCCTGCAGCAGCATTTTTCTTTTCACCATTCCGTCTTCCTCATGGGCTATAGTCAGCCCGCCTCCGGACAACCCAACTACTCCTATAAATGCTTTATCCACATGATATCTGGAAAGCTTATCCAAAACAGCAGCGCCGTATAAAAACCCATGTTCTTTTTGAAGCTCTCCTCCAAGCAAATGGATCCTGACACCGCTTTTCGAAGCAAGAATTCCCGCTTGATGAACGGAATTGGTGATCAGGGTGCATTCTCCTTCGCTGATTTCTTCAGCGCATGCCTGTACAGTAGTTGAAGCGTCGAGGATGATGGTATCTCCTGCCTGAATGAGCGCCGCAGCTTTTTTCCCAATTCTTTTTTTCTCTGCAGAAACGTGATTCAGCCGGTTTGTATAATCTTTAATCACATGATGGGCGGATGGCAAAATGGCTCCGCCGCGGGTCCGAATAATCGATTGAAGCTCTTCAAGCTTTACAAGATCTCTTCTGGCTGTATCACGGGAAACTTGAAAGATTGAACATATTTGATCAACTGATATCCGCTTTTCCTTTTTTAGCACATCCAATATGGCTTTCAGCCGCTCTTCCTGATACATAACCATCCGCCTTTATAAGCTTTTGTAAGTATTACATAAGTTATTATAAGTTTTATCCTTAAAGCATGCAATAAAAAATAAAAAACAAATCCAATTACATATTTTTTGTTTTTTGGGGTATGGATTGGCATAAGGAAATTTACTTGGGGGAGAGCTGTACAATGAGGGAAACGACGATACAAGTAAAAGAAGCGCTGACAGAGGAGAAAATTCAAATGATTGAATCGCGCTTAGCGCAAACGGAAGGAATTGAACGTTCGCTGGTGGATGTCCAGTCCGGGAGTATTTGGGTGTCTTATAACGAAATGAAAATGGCTCCGGAATTAATTATGAAAGCCCTGAACGAGCATGGCATGGAAGCAGAGGAAATCCAGAACGCGTAACCGTGTAATATTGTTCTGCCTCCCAATTAGACAGGCTGCAGCCGTGCTGGCTGGATAGGCGGGTGCAAGAATGTGGCTCAAATTCCACAAACCTGCCGACAGAATGATATCAGCCCCTTCACACACTTATGCTGAAACTTAAACATATCACCGGCAAAAAAAAAGACTCAGAGCATGCTCTGAGCTTTTTTATTTTCCCAGTGACCGAGGCTCTTTCCTTCCGCACGATCAATGATTCCCGCTGTGCAGGAATAGGGTTTTACTGGACTTGGCCACTTTAGAAGCAAGGCTTGCAAAGATGATCCAAAACAAATCATTGCTTGAACCTGTTACCTGTTTTGCAGCCTCGAGCAGCCGTGAAGCCCAGCCTTTCCCCACTGATCCACCCCATGTTTCTCCAATTTGTAATAAAAGCAGCAGATTGAATTACACGCTCTCAGCTTCTTATCAAAATTTTTTTAAGCAACGGGAGGCTGTCACCCTCTCCAGTCCTTAATTTATGTGTACGAAACCGCTTCTACACAAAATCCCCCCGGGTATCTGCCGGGGGGTACTTTTCAGCTGTTTTTTTCAGCAGGATTTATCCTTCAAGCCCCTTCCGGTTATTCGGCTGAGAAGGCCCACTTCGTTTGAGCCCGGTATTCCTCCCCGCTTATTAATACAATGGAAGGAAACGTTTCGTGATGAACTGCATCCGGAGGCATCTGGGTTTCCAGGCAAACAGCCATATGCTTTTCTGCCCTTTTCCCCTCCTGAAGCACAATATCATTTCCCATGGAATTGCTAGTATAGACAATGACAGCAGGCTGATCGGTTACCGCCCTCAGAAGTCTACCGCTGTTTTTCTCATAGAGCACCATTTCCTTTCCTTCATCCAGGAGAAAAGGATGGTCATACCCTCCCCCGGCAAGGCAAATCTGTTCATGACCTGAATGAATTCCATCAGCAAGCACTCTGCCATTGCGAAAATCGAAAACCGTTCCTTCCGTTTCCAAGGCTCTCCCGGTAGGCAGGGAATGGTCATTCAGCTCGAGAAAGTGTGCGCTCGGAAGCGTTAGCTGATGGCTAAGTACGGAGTCCTTTAAAGATCCGCTCAGGTTGAAGTATGTATGATTGGTCATGTTAAGAACCGTATCCCGGTCTGACTCTCCATAATAGGTTAAAATCAGCTCATTTTCCTCTGTAAGTTCATAACAAACCTTCAGTTTCAGATTCCCCGGGAACCCCTCTTCCCCATCCGGGCTTTCACAATAAAATTCCACACCAGATTCTGTTTGGCTAGAGGACCATACCCTGTGTGTTAACCCCTTTTCACCGCCGTGGAGATGGTTCCCCTCCTGATTTTTAGTAATTGAGAACGTTTCGTCACCAACAGGCAATTCACCGTTTCTAATTCTGCCGCCAACCCGGCCGACAATTGCACCAAAATAGGGAACTTTGCTTATGTAATCTTCCAATTGGCTGCAACCGAGCACAACGTTCTCGAGCGCTCCATTTCGGTCGGGTACAAGAATTCTGGTAATGGCACAGCCATATTCTATGCAGGTTACTTCCATCCCGCTGCTGTTTTGCATGGTATACCTATATACGGGGCGGTTATTCAAATGCCCAAAAACGCTTTTCTCAACTTTCATGATGGACTCCTTTCAGCTGCTCCAGTCTTTTGCTAGATTGAGCATAATCCTAATTCAGGTGATTGTAAAGAATTCAAATAACCATCTTTTGTCATAATTTCAGGGTTAGGGTTGGGTATACAGGGTATTAAAAAACTGTCTAACTACTTAACTGGGAGAGTGAAAAATGAAGGCCGTTACGTACCAAGGCAGTGAGAAAATTGAAGTTAAACAAGTTGAGGATGCTCGGATTCAGGAAAACACGGATATGATTGTGAAAATTACATCTACAGCCATTTGCGGTTCTGATTTGCATCTCTATCAAGGCAACATGCCAATAAATAAAGATTATGTCATCGGACACGAGCCGATGGGTATTGTCGAAGAGGTCGGTTCTGATGTAAGCAATGTAAAAAAAGGAGACAGGGTTGTCATCCCCTTCAATATTGGCTGCGGTACTTGCTTTTACTGTGCCAATCAGATGGAAAGCCAATGCGATAACTCCAATCCGCTTGGTGAGCAAGGCGGGCTGTTTGGTTTCACAGAAATGTTCGGAGGGCATCCGGGAGGACAGGCCGAATACCTTCGAGTGCCATATGCTGATTTTACCTCTTTCGTCGTTCCTCCATCGTGTGAACGCGAGGATGAAGACCTCCTGTTTATGTCGGACGTTCTTCCAACCGCGTATTGGAGTGTTGAGAATGCTGGAGTTAAAGCTGGCGATACCGTTATTGTTCTCGGCTGCGGACCGGTGGGACTGATGGCTCAGAAATTTGCAGCAATGGCAGGTGCTGAACGGGTCATTGCAGTGGACCAGCTGGACTACAGACTGAAAAAAGCAAAACAAATGAACCAGGTGGAAACTTTTGATTTTACTTCACAGGATGATGCAGGCTCTTATTTGCATGATTTTACGAATGGAGGAGCAGACGTTGTCATCGATTGTGTAGGTATGGACGGCAGAATGACAGCGATGGAGAAGATTGGCCAAAAGCTGAACCTTCACGGCGGCAGCCTGGGCCCCATCCGGATTGCTTCTGAAGCAGTGCGCAAGTTTGGAACAATTCAGCTGACAGGAGTATACGGAGCTTCCTATAATGAATTTCCGCTTGGAGATATTTTCTCAAAAAACATTACGATGAAGACCGGACAGGCTCCCGTCATTCATTTCATGCCAAGGCTGTATGATATGATTGAATCCGGGCAGCTCACTCCGTCAGAGATTGTATCCCATCAGATTCCGCTCGACGAAGCCTCACATGCCTACAGCATCTTCAATGAACATGAAGATGCCTGTGTAAAAGTTGTTCTAAAGCCATAATAACAGGGCGATCCTATCCGGATCGCCCCATTTTTTTCATTAGCAGAAACAGCAGGCAGCCTATACCACCGCCAAGCGTATTCAACAGCAAATCATCCACATCAAATACACCCAGGGCTAAGGAGAGCTGACTCCCTTCAAGCAGTAAACTAAAAAGAAAAGAAAGGAAAATCATCAGCCAGATATTCCTTAGCTTTTTCAGAAATACAGGCAATAAAAATCCAAAAGGAATAAATCCTGCTAAATTCCCCATAAGATTAGGGATGCTTAATCCCGGTCTGCTTTCGGCCACCATCAAATACCTTTTAACAGTAGAAAGCGGGACCATATTGCTGTAAGCCAGATTCTGCTTAACGGTGTCCTTGCTCAGACCCGCAATATGGCCCGGTGTATCTGCAAGCGGAATATCCTTAAACAGGATCAATTTGAGCAAAAACGCCAAGTATATGATGAACGCTGCTGCCGCTACAGTTTTTATCTGTTTTTTTACCATTGTTTATCAATCCAGCTTTCATTTGCGAATCTGTACCACATTCACCTATACTTCCCCTCTTATCCAGCATTGTAACCCTAACTTATCGGCGCTGCTAAATTTGACAGCCGATTTCAGCCAGCTGGCGTCCGCTGATAATCCTTGGACGGGCGGTAAGCTTTCTTACTGCTTTGCGGATGCGTTATCTTACCTGTCCCGCTGCTCTCAAGCTTAAAGTCTTACGTCTACCGCTCCAATCAATAGCTGTTAGTAAAATAGCCAGCTTACTAAAATACTGTATCAGATTGTAAAAGAGAATAATAGAAGGATTTCCCGGTTTATAAAGACGCTCTTTAATCGAGATCGGGTATAATACAAAATCAGAGTATAAGATTTCCCGGTAAGGCAGGGTGAAAAGCTCTTGCAGATTCCGGTTGCGCCTATCTCTTTGATAATTTTTCGCATTCCCACAACATTCCATTGAAACCAACCCCCATAAATCGACATAATGAGGAGAAGCCATATATAAGTCTCGAATTCTATAAAGAATGGGTGAAACGATGTTTTCTAATACTGAAATAGGAATTGATCTTGGAACAGCCAATATATTGGTTTACACGAAAAATAAAGGGATTGTGTTAAATGAACCGTCCGTAGTTGCCATTGATACTGAAACAAAAAATGTGCTTGCAGTCGGTGCCGAGGCAAAAAGCATGATCGGGAAAACCCCCGGCAAAATTGTAGCCATCCGTCCATTGAAAGATGGAGTTATTGCTGATTATGATGTCACAACAGAAATGCTAAAACAAATTATGAAAAAGGCTGGCAAACAGCTCGGTTTTTCAATTAGAAAGCCTAGTGTAGTTGTCTGCACTCCATCCGGTTCCACTTCCGTCGAACGCCGTGCCATCCATGATGCGGTTAAAAACTGTGGCGCAAAGCATGTTCATTTGATCGAAGAACCTGTTGCCGCAGCGATTGGAGCGGACCTCCCGGTAGCTGAGCCTGTTGCCAATGTGGTTGTAGATATCGGAGGAGGCACAACGGAGGTTGCGATTATATCATTTGGAGGAATCGTTTCCTGCCACTCGATCAGAATTGGCGGAGATCAGCTGGATGAGGATATCGTGACATACGTCCGAAAAAAATACAATTTGCTAATCGGAGAACGCACAGCCGAGCAAATAAAAATTGAAATTGGCTATGCTTTGACCGATCATGAGGAAATTACGATGGAAGTACGCGGGCGTGATCTCGTAACCGGTCTGCCTAAAACCATTGAGCTTCGTTCCACTGAAATTCAGCAGGCGATGAAAGAATCCTTGTTGCACATTCTCGAAGCAATCCGGGCCACTCTCGAAGATTGCCCGCCTGAACTAAGCGGAGATATTGTGGATCGCGGAGTCATTTTAACCGGGGGAGGAGCTCTTCTTAACGGAATGCAGGATTGGCTCAGCAACGAGATCGTCGTTCCTGTCCATCTGGCACCGAACCCTCTTGAATCAGTAGCGATTGGAACCGGGCGTTCTCTTTCTGTTATTGATCAGCTCCAAAAAGCAGCTAAATAAACAGAGTCTAAAACCCTGCTTCTGCAGGGTTTTTACGTACTTAAGAGTGGCCTGCGAAGCTCCGGGACCTCCACGCATGATCAGTGCAAATATGTGATTCCGCTATCTTTATTATCAGCTCATTACCGGAATAGACTGCCTCGTTACGTCATGGGGATTGCTTATTATGAAGAGACGATTAGCTTTTTTTGTTCACTTTAAACTGATCCTCCTTTTAATCATGCAAAATTGGCGAATTAACACATTTTTTGTCGAAAAGTCGATATATAAAAATAATAGCCGATATAACAAAATAATAGCCGATATATAGAAATTTCGGCCGATAAATGAAATAATCGGTCGATATGATATGATTTACGGTCGATATCCTGAAGATTCGCCCCTCGCTGCAGCTTAAAAAGCCTTATTAATAGCCAAAACTGAGCATTTTTAAGGAAAATGAATAAGCTTGCATGCATGAGCGGGCCATATAAGCTCAAAAATGCAATCTTAGAGATGTTATAAATGCCATCAATGGCCGCACAAATCTAATTTCAAAAAGTTCAGGCGATGCACCTGCTTTTAAGGGGTGCCTGCATCCTTTGCATTGCCGTGAAAGAGTATGCTTTTGTGCAGGAGAGTACAGGCACCGTTCCATGGCCATTTATACCTGATAGATAGTAAGGGCAAATCACCACTTAGTCATTCCATAAATAGGTTTAGCTTCTGTTTAAGTAATATAATTTAGGGAATAAACATGGTAGAAAATGTCGGGGGGAAAGGTTTTTGGAGAACATATTGATAAACAATGAATTAATAAAAAAAGCGATGGACTCTGCACATATTGGCATATCGATTACGGACCCGTCCTTATCGGATAATCCCCTTGTTTACGTAAATGATGGGTTTATTAAAATGACCGGTTATTCGTCTGATGAAGCAATCGGGAAAAACTGCCGCTTTCTTCAAGGTAAAGAAACCAGTTCAAGAACGGTCAGCAGAATTAGAGAATCGCTTAAAAACGAAAAGCCTTTTTTGACAGAAATATATAACTACCGTAAGAACGGCACCGCTTTTTGGAACGAGCTTCATATTGAGCCCGTTTTCATCGAAAGTGAGCAAAAGACGTATTTTATTGGTATCCAAAAGGATATCACAAAGCAGAGAGAATACCTGGATAAAATATCTGAGCTTTCCACTCCCATTGTGCCTATAAATGATCATTTGTCCGTACTCCCCTTGATTGGAGAACTGACTGTTAAACGATCAGAGGAACTTATTAATACAGTGTCCTCTTATGCCGCCCAATCGGGTGATCAGGCAATCATCGTCGATCTTTCAGGCTTGATTAAAGTGGAGAAGGATGAAGTAGCCAGACTGCTCAAACTATATAGCGTTTTAAATATGATGGGAACTGAGCTTATTCTCACAGGAGTGACTCCTTTGCTTATTCTTGAAACCAGTACAGATTTGATTGCAGAGCTTTCCGGAATTCGTACTTATATGAATGTTAAGCAGGCGATTAAAGCATTTAATTAAACAGCCCCCTATTTCAAGGGGGCTGTTTCCATCGGGCTATTTTTCTATAACTGTTACTCCACCCCATTTTTTTCCTTCCGTTTTCTTTCCGTTCACCGTTATCCTTTCATACCCTTCACCTTTTATCATCAGGGTAGCATGTTTCATGATGGTTTTATCCGGCAGTACGATAGTTAAATTCTCCCCGGCTGCCATTACTTTAATCGGAAGGTCACTGCAGCTTTTGCCTACCCCCGGGAGAATGGTCACATTCCCTGCAATAAGCCCCCCCTCTTCGGTTTCTGGATTGGCAATTAAGCAGGTCATCCCCTTCTCATCGGTTATTTGAATTCCATTTTGATCAAACCATTCTGCTTCAATATTCTCTTCGGCAGCACTGAATACATTTACGAAATGGGCTGCTTCTCCGTTTTGACGCTGAAATAGAACGGGTTCTTTTTGGTCCGGTTTTGAAGATGGACCCGGTCCATCAGCAGCAGCCACTTCCTTGAATCCTGTATTGAGTGCGGTCATCTTCAACGTTTTTCCATCCAGTTTCCATTCTGCTTTAAACGATTGATCTGTATGGGCACTTCTCGGATTTTCCAGGAATTGATAGCCGTTTTGTGAACCTAGCGGAGAATGCCGCTCAGTCAGGTTCAGATCAGAAGAAAATTCCCCAAGTCCATGAAAAACCCAGTCATACTGTTTTATGGCTCCTGGACTTGAGGCCTCCATCCAGTCCACTGTATAACGGTCTGTCATAAATATAGACCTTTTCATGCTTACGCCGGGATATGCTTGATTAGCTTCAGCATTCATGAATTGGAGGTTTTTCCCTGCGGCAAATTCTTTCAGCTCACCCTCTTCTGCTTTTTGTGAGGCGCCATCCACAACGAGCGTATTGTGGCTGACTGTTTGCTTATACCAGCCTGTGTATAAGACATGACCGTAGCTCGGCGTTCCGAAATCTGGTGCAAAGGCTTTTCCGTTTGCGAAAAGATCAATATGGAGCTTATCCGGATGCCCGTGAGACCCTCCGTAAGGTCCATAATCCATCACGACATACATATCTCCTGATCTTAAAACTCCCTGGCCCGCACCCTCGAAATTCCGGCTCATCCATTTATGAGCTCCATTTTTCGGAATCGGCAGGGCTCCTTTAAACAGAGCAAATTCTCCTTCTCTGGGGGTTTGGTGATATTTTTGCCCGAGAAGCCATGCAAAGCTTGAAGTTCCATAAGCAGAAAAAGCACCCTCGTAGTCAAAATTCCCTTTTTTCGAAATCGAATCGACCAGGGAGCTGCCGTAGCCGCCTCCATCGTTATTGAAGGGGAGCCCCAAATTTGGATAAGCATAATCAAGAGGCATAGTGTACATCTTTTTGAGCTCAGGACTGCTGTATAAATCATATCCCCAGCTTGCAGCTCCGTCAGCCAAATGCTGAAGAGCTCTTAGTGCATATAAATGATAAGCAATGGAGCCCTCCCACCAAAATCCATCTGAAAGGACACTTTCTTTCATTAGATAGTGAAAGCCATGTTCTCCATTAATGGCAAATTCCATGTACTCTTTTTCTCCCAATGCAAATCCAATCATTCCGACAGCCGCATTATGCCATGCCTGCCAGTTGGACCGGCCCATGTCATATTCACTGATTGTAATGGCAGACGGTCTTAGCATATTCAATTCTATATTTGCCAGATCCTGGTCCGCCATCAGTCCGCTGTCATACAGAAGATCATACGTATAGGCTAAATCCACCATACTGACTGATTCATCAAGCGTCTGCCAGTAAAGTCTTCCCCCCCTTGCCTGCTTTGCGTAATTTGGATAATGGTTTGCATACGAGATCAGAATCTCAGCTGCCTTCTCTCCGTATCGTGCATCTCCACTCAGTTTGTGGGCTACTGCGAGAGTGCGGGCAGCTTTAACCAGTTCATTATGGCGGTAATAACGCCAGCCGGCATCATAAGAATCTCCTGTATAATATCGGTCTTCAGCAGGGCAATAATGCTTATTCGGGCTCGAGGAATCATACTGAAGCTGTGAGCTGTCATCACACAAGAACCACATTCCGTGCCCGCCCGCCTTATCCAGCACCTCCAGGTTTGCCAGTAAGTGCTTATCGGCTTCAGCAAGCAGCTTTTGATAATAATCAGCTGCCCAGGGCTCGGACTGAATTCTTTTTTTCCCTTCTGAGAGTTCCTGGACGGATATAAATGATTTAGGCCTCGCATGGATAGCAGGTTCCCACTTTACCGCTTTTCGTTTCAGCTTGACTTGAAAACTTGCACCCAGTTTAAGGCGGGAAATAATCGAAATGGTCATTGTTTGTTCATCTCCTGCCGGACTCTCATTAGATTCTTTCCAGCGTACCGATATGGTTTTGGATTCACCGGGTTTGAGTTCACCGGAAGTCTCGCTTAGTTTTACTTTGCCGGCGTATTCTTCCGGAATGCTCACTTCAAAATAATCGGTTTCCGCTGCTTTATTTAAGATGGTTACTAAATATGTCTGCTCCTGGTCTGGGAGACCTTCTTTACTGATGGATTTCGGAGAGACTTGAAAGGATTCTCTTACAAGCTTCAAATCATCTAAATATACAACCGTTTCCGGGTCCGGAGGCTGATCGCTGTACCAGAAGGAATGGAAAGTAAGTTTATTGACAGCATCAAGACCAAGCGGCTTCCGCGAAGGAGAGAAGTTTTTCAAATCAATGGACACAAGCTTCCACCCTGTCCAATCAATCTTCAATCCTGTGAGATAATAATCGAAGCCTTCTGTTTCAGGATCATCTGAATCCAGTATAGGGTAAATGGTCGTACCGGTTGCTTTTTCGGAATACATCCAAAACTCAAGCTTATCATAGCGTGACCAGTCCTTTGGAATCGCAGTGGACTGGACGGCTTTTTTCACCGGCATGTTTTCCCATTTTCCGCTATAGAGTCCCTCTTTAACAAATTCAGTGTTTTCCGTTACTGAGGTCCACTTCTTGGAATCTTCAAAACCGTCTATGTGCAGAATATCAGATTCCATCATATATTCCAGAGTCATTTGGTCCAGAACGAGCCGGGTTTCCGGATCCGGAGTTTCTCCATACCAGGAACTGTGGAGCCGTAATTGATCAATTTTGTTAAAGCCTGCAGGAGTGTAGCCTTTGCGAAAGGAGTAGTAGGGAAGCGTAACTTTTTGCCATCCCTGCCATGTAGTTTGAATAGAGGCAATATAGTAGTCAAGCTGTGGAGTAGCAGGATTATCTGAGTAGAGGACCACATAAATCCGGTCATTCGTTGCCTTTTCAGAATGGACCCACAAGTTCAGCGAATCATAGGAGGACCAGTCAGCAGGAATGGCCGATGTTTCGACGGCTTTCATCCATTTTCCGCTGACCGGATCGGTAATGTTC
Source organism: Metabacillus sp. 84 (assembly GCF_050107715.1). NCBI lineage: Bacteria > Bacillati > Bacillota > Bacilli > Caryophanales > Bacillaceae > Metabacillus > Metabacillus sp. 84. The sequence goes on from NZ_JBNILN010000015.1 coordinate 32,370, forward strand.
CATCTCCCGGAAAAGCTGCCTTCATGAACAACTTCCTGTTCGGATGTCAGCCCTCTCCATTGAGATACATCTTCAAAATCCTCGATAACAAGCTGTGCTTCCTCATGGTTTTCTTCCTTTGGCGGAACGTTTTCCTCAGCGGACGCAGGCCAGCCTGGCATCAGCAGCAGCAGCGAAAGCAAAATAACCAATCCCCTTTTAAACTTCATCCTTTTCCCCCGGTTAAAGCCCGCTCACATGCCTTTATTTTGGAAGAAAGCAAGTGAATCTGTCTCTATGATCATGAGCCGAACCGTATTTTTGAGAACGCTTACATTATTATGATTTGGCATAGCTGTAAATCTGTTAAAAAAATCAGGGAGACTCTATGAAACATATGATAAACGGAGTACTGCCCTGATCGATCAAGCTGTTTACCAATAAAGATTCCAATTTTTCTTCAGCCGGACAAGACCTTCCATATAATAATAGTCTCCCCATAAATTCCCCTCATCCACACCGAGGTTTTCCGGTTTTGCATAGACTCCATGCAGCAGAAGAGCGTTGGATTCGGGCATATTTCTAGTTGAGTAGCCTGTGTAAAGGTCTTGCAGGATTGCAGCAGCAGCCCTTTCATAATATCTTTGGCTGTCTTTAATCTCGGTATATTTTGCAAGTTCCAGCAAGCCGCAGGCCGCGATGCTTGAGGAGGAACTGTCTTTCTCCTCCCCGCTGTCATCTGAAAAAGCCAAATCCCAATAGACCACACCGTCGGCGGGCGTTCTATTTAAAAAATAATGGGCCAGCTTTTCAGACATTTGAATAAACTCATGGTTCCCAGTATATTTATAGCTTAATGGAAAACCATAGATTCCCCACGCCTGTCCCCGGGCCCAGCAGGAATCATCCCGGTACCCCTGATGGGTTTTCCCATACCTGGCATCCCCTGTTTCCGGATCGAAAAAATAGGTGTGGAAGGTAGAGGCGTCCTCTCTGACAATCCACCTGTAAGCGTTGTTTGCATGTTTTTCCGCAGCCGCTTTGTATTTCATGTCCCCTGTAGCCTCCGAAGCCCAGTAAAGCAAAGGTAGGTTCATGAGACAATCAATGATGATTCTTCCTCTTTGCAACGGATCATTCAAGTCTCCCCACGCCTGAATAATGCCTGCTTTTTCAAAGTACCGGCTCATAAGGTGATCAGCGGCCATTAAAGCAGCTTCTTTTGCTTTTTCATTGCCAGTCAGTTTGTAGGCGCTTACGCAGGAAAGCGTATATAGAAATCCCAGATCATGATGGTCACAATCGATTTTCTGGACAATTCGGTCATGAAAACTATCGATGTGGACTTCTGCTGCCCTTCTGTATTTTTCATCCGCGGTCACCTCATAGGCAAGCCAGATCATTCCCGTCCAAAAGCTTGTCGTCCATCCGTGGTTGCCGCCCCGATCCTGTCCGGGCTTTTCAGGTTTTCGGATATAATAACGGTTTTCAACGGTCGTGTCATCCGGAAATGCATGGGTAAAATCTTCAAGGCTTGAGCTGATTTTTTCCAGAGCATGTTCCATTGCCTCATCAATAAATTCAAGTGAAGCAGAGACTGTTTTATACTTATCCGTTTTTATTCCCTCGTTCACCACATTCACAGCCGATTCCCCCTATTTTAAATCGCTCATTGCAACATGCTCCATGTCATCAAACGTATAGTTTTCTCCGGCCATCGCCCAAATGAACGTATAGTTGCTCGTGCCGATACCTGAATGGATCGACCAGCTTGGCGATATGACCGCTTGCTCGTTCTGCAGAATCAGATGCCGTGTCTCTGAAGGTTCTCCCATAAAATGAAAGACTCTCGTATCCTCTTCCATGTCAAAATACAAGTAAACCTCGGAGCGGCGGTCATGAATATGAGCAGGCATCGTGTTCCACATACAATTAGGTGCCAGGAGAGTCATTCCCATCATCAGCTGTGAGCTTTGGACGCCTTCAGCATGAATGTACTTGTAAATGGTCCGCTTATTCGAATTTTTTTCATCGCCCAAATGAACAGGTGCGGCTTCGTTAATGCCGATTTTTACAGTTGGATATACTTTGTGGGCAAGAGTGGAAAGAATGTAAAAGCGGGCTGGATTAGCAGGATCGGCACTGGAGAGAATGACTTCCTCTGTTCCGAGACCGACATACAGACAATCCTTTTGCTCCAAGTGGTATGGCTCTCCATTTGCTTTGATGATACCGGGACCCCCGATATTGATGATACCCGCCTCTCTTCTTTCAAAAAACCCTTTTGTTCTAATATCAGGCTCGATTAAAGCCAGCGGTTCTCTTACTGGAATTGCGCCTCCAATCAGCATCCTGTCTTCGTGTGTATAGGTTAAATTTAAGCTCTCAGCTTTAAAAAGTGTCTCAATCAAAAATGCGTTCCTAAGTTCTTCAGTCGTGAACCGTTTTGTTTCTTCTCTGCTTGCACAATGTCTTGTTTCCATCCTATCTCCCTCCATACTGTTAAAAATTCAGCCATCCTCCATCAACTGCCAGAATGTGGCCGCTTACATAATTGGATGCATCAGAAGCCAGAAATACAGCCGGACCCTTTAAATCCTCAGCACTTCCCCAGCGCCCGGCCGGAATTCGCGACTGAATGAATGCATTCCTTTCTTTATCCTGCCTGAGAGCTTCTGTATTGTCCGTTTCCATATAGCCAGGTGCTATGGCGTTTACACACACGCCTCTTCCAGCCCATTCATTGGAAAGGGCTTTTGTTATACCGGCTACTGCATGCTTGCTTGCTGTATAAGCGGGAACCCTCACGCCTCCCTGAAAGGAGAGCATGGACGCAATATTGATGATTTTACCTTTTCCCTTTTCAAGCATATGACGGCCTGTCTCTGAACTAAGCTGAAAAACAGCCTCTGCATTCAAACTGATTACTGCTCTCCAGTCTTCCATCGAGTACTCTTCAGCCGCAGCTCTGCGGATCATTCCAGAGTTATTCACAAGGACATCAATTCTTCCTGACTCTTTCAAAGCTCTTGTGACCAGTTCCCTTCTGGCCCTCTCTTCCGATAAATCGGCTTCGATCCCAATGAAGGATCTTCCCAGACTTTCAATCTCACTTTTAATACCTGCCATACTGCTGATACCTGCTCCAATTATGTCTGCACCGGCTTCTGCCAGCCCAAGAGCCATCCCCTTTCCGAGCCCGCGGCTAGCCCCAGTTACAAGAGCTATCTTTCCGTGCAGAGAAAACAAATCATGGGACAAAAGAATCCTCTCCCCTTCCTATTAAGGTTCGCTTCTGTATCTTTATGTTCGTTTTTTCAGTTTATCACAGGATGAATCATACGTGCACTTTATTTTGGAAATTTCTGATACTTTTACATAAGATCTTTTTTTCGCAAGTTTCGAAGATAAGCGGTCACTTCTTTATCTTCTCTCTCCGGATATTCATAGCCCATGTTACCGGCTGCTTTTCTTCCGTATTCGCGAATAACTTCACCAGCCTTAAACAAACAATCCCATTGCCTCTCTTTGTCTGAATATACATATAAGCTGTGAAGCTTTTCATATTGCCTGGGAGAAAGATACCTGTTAAGCCAGCGTCCACTTACCCCAATATTAACTCTCCATTCGTGCTCATAGCCGATTACCCATGAAAGGATTGAATGGACGCATGGGATTACAATGGTGTCATACATGTACCTGGCGTACGGCCACTCATTCCGAAGAAGACCCTTTGCCGTATACGTTTGAATCCACCATGCTTCGTTTAAGCAATTTTTATATTCCATCTCTGAGGGTTTTTGCACATAATAGGAGGAATCATCCGGCGGGGAGAGCTCAGGGAGACAATGATCTTTATCCAGAAGAATACGGGTAAGTGAATCTTCATTAACTAATTTATGGATACTAGCTGCGTCCTTAAAGCATAAATCAATGCGGACACCATCCTTAAATAGCATTAAAAATATGTATGCTCCGTCATCAAAATCGTTTTGCTGCATGATCACAAGTTCCCCAAACTGCCGAATCCAGTCTTGATTTCTTTTATAGCACGCCGAAGGCAGATCGTTTACAAAAAAAACCAAATCATAATCCTGAAGAAAATCCTTGGGGGCATTGCTGTTAAGCCGAGACCCATTCATCATTACGGCTCTAACCATGGATTCTCCCATGGCAAATTCCACAATCTGGTGCAGTACCTGATTTTCACTCCTCATGTTTTCCTCCTTATTCGTTTGTATAGGTAACAGGGATCCCGGTTTCCTTCAGCTTGCATTTCCAGTTGGAAGACAGTTCATAGTTCGTGATGATCCTGTCGACTCTGTTTATTTCTGCATACTGAATCAATGCGGTTTGCCCGAATTTTGTATGATCCGTTACAAGGGTGATCTGTTCCGCCCGGTTCATAATCATTCTTTTATATTCCGCTTGATCGTTGCTGAATACGGTTAATCCTTTATCAATATCTGCAGCAGTGGTACCGAGGAACAGGTTTTGGACCCATATTTTCTCCAAGGCATCCATAGCAATGGGACCGGTTAATCCCGCAGAAGCATTTCTCGCTCCTCCAAGTACAATCAGCTGGATTTTGGATGCATTCAGCAGCGCATGGGCAATCTTCAGATCATTGGTGACGACAGTAATTTTATGGTGAATGAGCTGTTTGGCAAGCTCTAGCATTGTGCTTCCGCCATCAAGCAGAATTGTGTCATTCTCTTTAATGAATGCTGCAGCTGCTTTTGCTGCCTGCTTTTTTTCATAGAGAAAGCTTGCCTGCCTTTTTTCCACCGAAAGCATTGCTGCTGAATCCGGTAAAATGGCGCCGCCGTGTATGCGCTTCAGCACCCCCTTGTTCTCCAGCACGATCAGATCCTGGCGGATGGTTTTCTCAGTAACAGAAAGACTTGAACTGAGTTCTGTAACTTTTACCATTTTATCCTTTTCGAGCCTTTGGATAATTGCTTCATGCCGCTGTAAAAAATGCATGGCTTTAAACGCCCTTTCTCTATCATCTTTTTACCCTCACTCCAATAAACATGGTAAAGAGGGGGATTGCCTATGTATGTTCCATGGCTGTTTTTGATGGTTGCTCTTTACTCATTCAGTGCTATTATTTTATATTTGGTAAACCGAACCATTTATACATCCATTCTTCCGGTATTAAGAAAGAGTCTATATGCCTTTCTTTTAGCTTTTTTATCCGTTTGTTTTTTTCTTAAGTACATTACGATAGCGGACTGGCCTATTCTTGTTCAGCTTGCAGCCGCAGCCGTTTTTACAGATTTAACTATTTTCCAGACCCCAAATATACTGAAAATCGGCTCAGCTGAGTTTAAGCATAGCGGGTGGATTGAAGAAACCATCCAGCATAATGAACGTACCCTTGAATATATGCGCAAAAAATCTACTGCGTTTTCGCTTATTATACAGGAGGAAGAGGACTTGATGCCAAAGGAATCTTCCATTAAGAGCATTGAGGAATACCGTCATTCCGTTCTCCGCTATGTTGAAATGTATACCGACCAATTCGATTTCAGCGTAAAGCTTTATACGCTTGAAGGGGAGGATGACTACCACTTTAGCCAAAGCATCTACAATGTCCTCAGCCGGCTTGAAACGATATTCAATATGTCCATCCCTGATAAACAGGAGGTATCTGAACAGCTAAAGCAAGCACGGGTTCATACATTCGAAGATGACACAGTCGCTGTTATTCCAATATACGGACGCTATTCATCCCTGCTCGTTTTATCCGCTAAAGAAAACCCAGTAATGGAGATCGATACGCTGCATGTGATCAATCTCATCAGCATATTCGAATGGAGATCAGATTGGAAAGGGGCAGACGCCGAACAGGACCAGCCGGTCAGCTAAAAGGGTGATCCTTCCGTCTTGGGAGGGAATCTGAATCAAAGCCTTTCCACTGGAGAGCTACAGGGATTAGAGATAAAACTTATTTTCATAAAAAGATGAAGCTGGGGTAATATTGCCAAAAGGCCGATATATTGAGAACACGGTCGATTTACTGGGATTTCGGCCGATATACTGAGAACACGGTCGATTTACTGGGATTTTGGTCGATATACTGAGAACATGGTCGATTTACTGGGATTTCGGTCGATATATTGTAAATACGGCCGATTTACTGGAATTTCGGTCGATATATCGAGAACACGGTCGATTTACTGGGATTTCGATCGATATATTGAGAATACGGCCGATTTACTGGAATTTTGGTCGATATATTGTAAATACGGCCGATTTACTGGAATTTCGGGTCGATATACAGGAATTTGCCCGATAGATGAATCAGTCCGCCCGATCATGCAATCTCGACCGTAATCCGACTTAGTACGGTCGATAAAGTTTCATCTCCACAGCCCCCCGCTTCTTGCCTGCCAGACGAAGCAATGAAGTGTGCTGTCCCTTCACAACAAAAAATGCTCTGAGCAGGGCTCTGAGCATTTTTTTCTTGATTGTTTTCCTCTTCCTATTCCACATGCGTTCAAGCAGAGAAGCTGGACTCCGCAGAATCTTTATACCCACCACATTTCAGCAGGCTTTTCTTCAATCAGAACGGATTGCAGGTTCGTTACCGCTCTTTTAAATCCTTCCTGAATAGACATGATGGGGTCTTCATGTTCAATGCTTACCACATAGTCGTAGCCATAGGTAATTAAGGTGCTGATCATACGGCCCCACTCGTCGTTGCTGTGGCCGCAGCCGACAGACCTGAAAGACCATGCCCTTGATTTCACCTCTCCGTAAGGCTGCATGTCGGTCAGACCGTACATATTGACATTGTCCGGATCAATATGGGTGTCTTTGGCATGAAAATGGTGAATCGCATTTTCTTTTGCCAGGATTTTAATGGCTGCCACAGGATCGATTCCCTGCCACCACAGATGGCTGGGGTCCAGGTTGGCCCCGATAGCATCGCACGTTTTTTCACGAAGCTTCAGAAGCGTGTATGGAGTATGGACAAGGAAGCCCCCATGGAGCTCGAGTCCGATTTTCACACTGCTTTCTTTAGCAAGCTCTCCAACCTCTTTCCAGTAAGGAACGAGCTTGTTTTCCCACTGCCACGTTAAAACATCGCCGTATTCATTTGGCCAGGGTGTTACAGGCCAGTTCGGATATTTTGCCTCCTCCGAATCTCCCGCCGTTCCGGAAAAACAGTTTACAACCGGCACATTAAGCAGGGAGGCGAGCTTTATCGTTTTTCTAAGGGTTTCATCCGATTCTGCTGCAAACGCTTTATCAGGAGAAATCGGATTTCCATGGCAGCTGAAGGCGCTGATTGTTAATCCGCGGCTTTCTACCTTATTCTTGTACTGGCTTCTCGCTTCTTCACTTTCCAAAAGCTCGTCCAGGTTACAATGGGCTTTGCCGGGATAGCAGCCCGTTCCGATTTCCACAGCGTGCAAACCCGCCGCTTTTACCGTATCAAGCATTTGCTCAAACTCCATGTCGGAAAATAATACAGTGAATACTCCCAGTTTCATGTTTTTCCTCCCCTTTATGCTTTATTCCTGAATCGTAATTTTTCCGCTTTCGTAAATCGCGTCAATTACTTCGGAAACCTGCATGGCTTCTTCAGGCTTTACAATCAGCTCTTCTTCATTGAAGCATGCTGCAATAAAGTTCTTGGCCTGAAGCACCCCAGGATCATCTTCACCTGGAATCCAGGCTGGCTGGCTGTTAAACAGCATGTTGTATTTCGTTGTATAGAGCTCCATAGGAAAAACGCTGATCCCTCCGTTTACTCCTGAAATGCTGAGATGCTCCTCATCATCCCGGATATTGGTAGCCCAGGATGTTTCAAAAAGCATGGATGTCCCATTTTTAAAGCGGATATAGGCTGTTACATGGTCATCCACATTAAATTTTTGGTGATCGTAATCTCCCCACAGATTAACCTGATTCGGGACTTTGCTTAATGCGTTATACGTGCTGCCTGTCACATCCGTAATTTTCGGATTGCCAATCAGCCACAGAGCAAGATCGAGCAGGTGGCATCCATAATCGATCAAGCTGCCTCCGCCTTGAAGTTCTTTGTTTGTAAACACGCCCCAGCCGGGAACCTTGCGGCGGCGAAGTGCCTTAATCCTTACTACAAGAGGGGTTCCGATTTCTTCCGTAATCATCACTTTTTTAGCTGCCTGGGATTCCTTCATATACCGGTAATGGTAGGCAATCGCTAATTTCCTCTGGTTTTTCTTTGCTGCTTCGATCATCTGCTGACATTCTCCCGCTGCCAGGGCCATGGGCTTTTCACAAAGAACGTGGACTCCGGCATTCAGTGCGTCTATAGAGATCTGTGCATGAAATTTATTCGGTGTGCAGACAACTACCGCATCTACATCCGGCAGCATCTCATGGTAATCTCCGAAGAAGAGAGGGATTCCAAATTCCTCCGCAACATCTTCAGCGCGGTGAACATTAATGTCGCATACTGCAGTGATTTCTGCCTGATCCGTAAACTTTTGAAAGGATGGAATATGGCGGTCTGTTGCGATTCCTCCAGCGCCAATAATCCCAATTCTAAGCTTTTTCATGCTGTAACGCCCTGCTCAATCGCTACAATTTGTTTCGTTTCGCTTGATTTTAACGCAGCCAGAATCACTTCCAGGGATTTTTTTCCTTCTTCCCCGGTCACGAGCGGCTCTTTGTCTTCAAGGATGCATTCTGCAAAATGGTCAATCACACCGGTAGATACCTGGCCGCCATCCTCATTGGACTGAATTTTTCCAAGTTCATATTTTACGATTTCTCCATTTGCATACTGCACAATCATGCTGTGTATTGGGTCATCCTCTAGCCGGATAATGCCGTGCTCACAGTAAAGAATTGTTGAATTATCCTCTTTTCCTGTGTAGGACCAGCTTGCTGTCAGTGTACCGAGTGTGCCTGAGGCCGTTTTCAATACACATACTGCATTATCATCCACATCCGCAAATGTTTTCGCACTCGTTTGCACAAATGCGCCGGCTTCCGTAAATTCCTCTCCCAGCAAATAGCGGAGCAGGTCGCTTTTATGCACACCCAAATCACCCATAGCGCCAATGAACGCCTCTTCTTTTCTAAAGAACCAGCTGTCTTTTCCATCTACGCTCCACGCTTCCGGCCCCGGATGGCCAAAAGCGGTTCTGAAGCTGTAGACTTTACCCAATTCACCGGATTCAATCATCTTTTTTGCTTTTTGATGAGAGGGTGCAAAACGCTGGTTATGGGCAATCATCAGCTTTTTTCCGGATTCCTTTGCTGCTTTGATCATAGCCTCCGCATCTTCTCTGGAGGTTGCCATTGGCTTCTCGCACAGGACATGAAGTCCTGCTTTAAGAGCATCAATCGAAATCGGCGCGTGAAGATAGTTCGGTGTGCAGACACTTACTGCATCCACCTTCCCGCTATTCAGCAGGTCCGAATAATTTGTGTAAGCCGCTGCTCCGTAAAGTGCAGCTATTTCATTTGCCCGCTCCTCGGAAACATCGCACACGGCGGTGATTTCGGTCTGAGCCTGTGCTGCATACTCTGGAAGGTGGCGGTGTCTGGCGATGCTTCCGCAGCCAATCACTCCGATTCTGATCTTTGTCATAAAAGCTCCTCCTTATGTGGTTCCGATTCTCTTATTTCGCTGCAATGGCTTCGAGCGGCTGGGCATTCCCGTATACTGGTTTTTCCCTTTTGGCAGGGGCTGCCCAAAGAACAGCATTTCCAATTACTTTTTGGATATCTTTATTATGATAGGTTGGATAGGTTTCGTGTCCGGGTCTGAAATAAAACACTTTGCCGCTGCCTCTTTTATACGTGCAGCCGCTTCTGAACACTTCTCCCCCCTCAAACCAGCTCATGAAAACAAGCTCATCCGGTGCAGGAATATCGAAGTGCTCTCCGTACATCTCCTCTTTCTCAAGCTCGATGAACTCACCAAGGCCTTCAACAATCGGATGGCTTGGTTCAACAACCCATAAACGCTCTTTTTCGTCTGCTTCTCTCCATTTCAGATCACAGCCTGTTCCCATGAGCGACTTGAAGATTTTTGAAAAGTGCCCTGAATGAAGGACAATTAACCCCATGCCGTTTAATACACAGTTTTTAACTCTTTCCACAACTTCTTCCTCAACTTCTTCATGTGCGACGTGCCCCCACCAGATCAGCACTTCGGTATTTTCGAGAACTTCGGCTGTAAGTCCGTGCTCCGGCTCATCCAACGTGGCAGTCTGCACACTGTGTCCCATTTCTTCAAGAAATCCTGCGATTGCTCCGTGGATGCCTTCCGGATAAATCCTGCGTACTTCCGGATTTGTGTTTTCGTGGCGGTTTTCATTCCAAACAGTAACTTTCATTGTTTGCACCATCCTTTAGTATGTATAGTTCTATCAATCAACCTGTTTGGTTAATCGTTTACGTAACCTGCACCACAGATTCCCTGATGATCAGTTCTACCGGGAGAACCTGTTTAGCCGATGCAGGCGGGTTTCCGGATATGGCCGAAAAAATCATCTCTGATGTTTTCTCTCCCTTTGCCATAATATCCTGCCTGATTGTTGTAAGACTTGGAGAAAAATATTGGCTGATATTTAAATCATCGAAGCCGATTATCGACAAATCTCTTGGAAGTGCTCTGCCTGCTGAAGAAAATATTTTCATAATCCCGAAGCACAGCGTGTCAGAAGCTGCGAAAACGGCTGTGACTGGTATGCTCGTTTTTAGCAGGCCCGTGCCGATTTTAAAGGAAGATTCAGGTCTATTGTCACCGCTTTCAAAAATAAGATTATCAGTAAACACCATACCTGATTCCTCGAGTGCCCTTTTGTAGCCTTTTATCCTCTGCTCTTCTATTGGACTCCCTATAGCCGAAGTTACGGCCATGGCAATGTGCTGATGCCCGAGAGAGATGAGATAGTGTGAAGCCAGATATCCCCCTTCCTCATCATCAATGTTCAAAGTGAGGCTGGTGCTGTTTTCTTCCCCATAGGTATCGACAAATACGCATGGTATGTCTAGAATTCCAGCCAGTTCATCGGCTATGCAGCCTGTGGCATTCATAACGATGAGTCCGTCCAGATTTCTCCTTTTGACCCACTGCCTGCACTCATCTGCTTGGCTGATGCCTCCAAGAAGGATATCATATCCGAAATTTCTTGCTGCATGTTCTACACCGCTGATGTATTCATTGTAATACAGATTGGAATGAAATACCGGCTCAAGGGATTTCTGGTTGTGTATTTTCAGCAAACCAATCAGCTTTGACTGCTTTTTGGACAGGCTGATCGCCGTAAAATCGGGTAGATAGTTTAATTCATCTATCGATCTCATAATCTTATTTTTCGTTGCTGCTGAGACCTTGTTTTTCCCGTTCAGCACGTACGAAACGGCTGCGGCGGATACCCCGGCATGCCTGGCCACATCTCTGATTGTCACATTTTTAATCATGACCCCTCCTGGTTAACCGGTTAACTCCCTTCCCATACTAAACGATTTTTTTTTGAAAAACAATCCTTAATTTTTATGCCGGCCTAATGCTGATTTTGGAATAGCTGCTGCTTGGAGCGCAAGGTACACAGCCTAATGAAGCGTCACCATCCGCCGCCTTGGATAAGCGGACACCTGCTGCGGAATTCAGCAATTACGTTTGACAGAGCGTCCCTTTATGAGATTTTGAGAACGCTTCTTCTGTACCCGCGGGTATTCCTATTAAACCATCAAATAGGCAGAAAACCGGATATTTTTTCCCCTTCTCCACATATACATATATCATGATGAGCTGTAAGGGAGCGACCATGCTATGGAAAATAAAAAAAATAAGAATAAGAGAAAAAGATTAAAAAAATTCACGACTGCTGATCTTGGATATAAAGTTTCTGAGGAGAATCAAAAGCTTCTGAAAATGCTGAAAAACCTAAAAAAAGCCTGATTATCCAGACAGATGTACAGGATAGAACAGACCGTTGGCAAGGTTCTTTAGATCATTTGTGAATTGCTTATTATAAGCAATGATAACGCAGGATGCCGGACCGGCAGACTTATGCATATTAAGCTCGCAATCTATGAATTTAGCTTCCGGATTCAAATAACGGATCTCCCGGGCAATTCCTCCCGACCCCGCGGGGATCAGCTCGAAAACACCATCATGCCGGCAAAGTTCCTGAAACAGAGACAAGGAAACCATTCTGTCAGCTTTTGTTATGACTTCTTCTCCTACAAGCGGTTCTCCCACCACCGCGAAACCGGCATCCAGCGGGGTAACACCGCTGCGGTATAAATTCTTGGCCACCCGCCCAAGAACCGTAATTCCGATGGCTGATTGCATCATGGTCATATTGCTCTCGGTGCTCCCTGTAATCGATACCCCATCAAAGCCTGTCTCCTTCATCAGCCTGTCGCAGGAAGCACTCAGCCTTTTCCATGCTTTGTTCCCGATAAAGTTGTGAAGGATGATGGAAAATGGTGCGGCCCCTACCGCCAGGCATTCCATTAAAGCTACCCGGAGAGTATGCGAAGCCGTAATTTCAAGAGGCACATTCACTAAGTCGTGTTCCATTTCTCCAATTGCACCTGCGTTGTCGGAAGCCGCAATCAGCCATTCTTCTTCTGTCAGGTGTATTTTCTGAATATCTCTCATAGTGATCGACCCTTCCTTCATTTTACTGGGTTTTCAGTGTTGAAGGAATTCCATACCAAATCAAGTCGGCCTGATCAGCATGCTGGATGATATGCTGGTACACCCAGCCGGTGGAATCCCGCCAAAGACGGTCTTCTTCTCTAATAGGCACAATGCCTTTAGAGATATCCGACCCAATGAGGACAAGCTTTCGGTCAGCCTGGCTCGTTTCCCAGGCTTTCCACTTTAAAACGAGCCCCTTCCAGTTCTCGGCTGCCTGCAATCCGGATTGGAGCGTTTCGTTCCTTATATAGGTTTCCACACCTTCAACAACTGTAAGCGGGGCAAATGCTTGATCAAGGTCATCCCCTTTGAATGCACTGATCCATAGACTATCTTCGCTTCGCCATAGCTGATCTTTTACCCATTTTGCTTTGCCATTGCAGGCACCTCCTGTAACGAAATGCATCGTTCTCCCCTCCTGAATGATTCGAATGTCCATGTTAATTTATATCCTGCGCCGGGATGTACCGGCCATTCCCAAAAAGATCGGCTGTAATGGCCCAGCTCAGTCAGAAGCTGGCGGATCGGACCGCCATGGCTGACCACTAATGCAGATCGGATGGTTTTATTGTTCATTTCCCGGTGGATGATTCCCCACCCTTCCATGATCCTTGCTTTAAACTGAGTGAAGGTTTCACCGCCCGGCGGAGCAATACGATCCGCGTTTCCGACCCATTCTCTATATGCCGGATCCTCCTTCAGATCTTCATAGGTAAGACCCTCCCATTTTCCGAAATTCAGCTCTTTTAATTGCTGAATCCTGGTTGGATTTATTTCCGGAAAGAGAATATCCGCTGTTTGATTTGCCCGGGTCATCCCGCTCGTCACCACCAGATCCGGCCGCTGGATTTGCATCCCTCTCAGCTGCTCTTCCCCTTCCTTTGAAAGGGGATCGTCTGTCCATCCTATATAAGCATTCCGGCTGTTTTTTTCTGTTAACCCATGACGTAATAATGTAACAGCCACAAACCCATCCATAAAAAGACCTCCCCTCCTTCTGAAGAAGCACCAAGCAAATCTCCAGTAATTCCTCCAAATTCTTTTTTAAAAAACAATCCGGAAGCAAGTGTGAACAAGGCACTCATAAGCAGCAATCCTATCAGATAAATGACAAGCACAGGTTCAAATAAGCCCAGCAGACAGGCAACCAGCGTTACTGAAATGGCATAGCTCCCGGCTATGCGTCTCCATTGAAGCCCTTTTTGAAAAAAATACGAAAGCCCATCTTTCTTTACCGATGGGACTGATGCCAGCAGGAGCCCCATTCCAGTGCGGGAAAGCATCGGAATTAGCGCAAGGAGGCTAAAACCGAAACCATGGAACCGTTCAATCACTTCGTAAATAAACAAGAATTTAGCAAAAAGCAGAACCAGCACGGAAAGCACACCAAATGCCCCTATTCTTGGGTCCTTCATAATTTCAAGCCTTTTATCCCTGTCTCTGTAAGAAAAGTAAGCATCGCTTGAGTCCATCCAGCCATCCAAATGCAGACCGCCCGTCATCATGATTGCAGAAAGCCAGATAATAAACGCGCAGGCGAGGGCAGATAGGGGGGTATAAGTTTGCAGCAGCCATAAGAGTGCAGCTTGGACACTTCCCATAAGGAGGCCGATAGCCGGAAGACACTGTATGGCAATTGCCGTCCGCTTCGGGTCCATGTCAAACCGCTTTTTAACAGGAAGAACAGTGAAGAACTGTACGCCAATCAAAAAACCATCAATTCCTTTTTTCATTTCATCCCCCTCTCTCTGCTATTTTCATGATTCTCTCCATGTCTAAATGTTTCTTTGCATGTTCAGCAAGCCCTTCATAGCGCCTGTTAGCCACTCTAATTCCATTAAGCCAGGCCAATCTGATAAGGTCAAATCACTGGAAGGTTTAAGAAGGTTCGGATTCCTATACACGGCAGCTTCCAGCTTCCAGCCCAGCCGCTTCAGCCTGTACTCCATGAGCGCGGTCAATTTCTAAGTCCATCAGCCGTGACGCAAGAATTGCTGGACATATTTTGCGATTTAAACGGTGCTGGATTCAGCCCTTTATCCGCAAAAATCCGGCACAAAGCTGTGGTTATCAAACTTTTCCCGGCATCTTATGAAGTTCCTTGTAGGCCCTTCAAGGCTTTACTCCCTTTTTCATCAGAGGGATCCCGCATTCAGCCAAATATGCAGAGTCCGCTATCTTGACGGTTTCCTGATGAAGTTTACCAAGAAGGCGGATGTAATCACTGACTTCCGGGCTGTACCGTGCAGCGTCAAAAGATAGCTCATTTGAAACCACAATGAGCATCCTGCTGGAGTCACGCAGCCGGCGGACCCCCATCAGCATGTGAGAAAGAAGGCAGGGGTTAGGTGTTAAAGAGAACATCTCATGATTGAGCCACGTCGTCAGGCAATCCAGAACTAGGATGTCCCTCTTAGAATAATGAACAGCCAATTCATGCAAATTTACGGACTGCTCAAATGTCCGCCACACCGCTTCGGATTGCAGCCGCCCTTCTTTATGTCTCATAATCCTCTCTTCCATCTCTGAATCGGTCGCCCGGCCAGCTGCGATATAATTTAATCGGTATGTACGGCCTGCTGCTTTCTTTGCAAAATTCTCTGCTAACGCTGTCTTGCCGCTCCTCACGCCACCCGAAATAAAAATCAGCATGTTGCCCACTCCTTTAACGCATCAATAAATTCATCATTTTCATGGCGAAGCTTCACGGCCACCCGAAGAAAACCGCCCTCCAGGCCAGCAAAATTTTCCGTATGGCGGGTGATGATGCCTCTTTTTGCTAAAAATACGTACAGCGCTGCCCGTTCAACAGGCCGGAGTAAATAATAGTTCGTACTGCTCGGATACACACAGAATCCCATGTCCGTAAGCAACTGATGCATTCTTCGCCGCTCGTTGGCAATGAAATGACGCGTCCGTTCTGCATGCGTGCCGTCTGAGATGCAATCTGTCCCGATCACTTGCGCCAGCGCATTCACATTCCAATGCGGGAGGAGAGATTTTATTCTGGCTATGACAGGGGGCGAGGCCATCATATAGCCCAGTCTCAGCCCCGCGATTGCATACATTTTGGTAAGTGAACGGAGAATGATTAAATTCGAAAAATTCCGGAGCATGGGGGCAAGGGTTTCTGCCTTCTCAGTAAAGTCATAAAACGCTTCATCACAAACAACGAGGGTGCCGTTTTTTTCGGCACGCTTAACGACTTCCGCCAATACAGACACCGTGTATGATTTCCCGGTAGGATTGTTGGGGCTGCAGATAAACAAAGCTTTTTTTTTAGTCATTTTTTCAAAAATCTGCTCATCCAGCTCCCAGTTATTCTCCGCCGATAAAACGTGTGCTTCGATATCTGCCCCTTGCGCCTCAAGTGCCCTGCGGTATTCTGAAAAGGCCGGTTCGATAATCAAAACCTTTTCCCCTTTCAGTTCCTGTGATACAGCGGCGATTAGTTCTGCGGCTCCATTACCGGGAAGCAGCCAATCAGGAGGAAGCTCGTTTGCTTTCGATAAGGCGTTTATAAGCACGGACGCTTCAGGATCCGGATAATCACGGATAGCATGTAAATACTCATGCCATCTTTCCTTAATAAAAGCAGGCGGACCAAGAGGATTGGTATTAACGCTGAAATCCAGAATGCGGGCTGGAGGATCGATGTTTAGATTCCTGTATACGTGAATCGGATTAGAACCATGTTGAGGCAAGTTCAAAAAGCATTCCCCCTATCCATAGGAAAACGATAAATAAATAAACCGATCGATCCATGATTTCTATGGATTTGCCAATATGTAAGATATGCAAAGGATGGTCCGGCCTTCCCATACGCGCTCTGCTGGAGACAACCCCCTTATAATGGTTCGTTCCTCCAAGCTCTACTCCAAGTAAGTAAGCCACAGCCGCTTCCCCCCAGCCGCTGTTCGGACTCGGGTGCTTCGCCGCGTCTGAAGCCACCTTGGGCCAAAGTCTGATATTCCCGTGAACAGCAAGCATTGTAAATGCCGTTATTCTCGCCGGAATCCAATTCAGCACATCATCAAGCCTTGCAGATGCCCACCCGAACTGATGATATCTTTCATTTTTATACCCAACCATCGAATCCAGTGTATTAATCAGACGGTAAACTGCAGCGAAGGGGCCCCCCCCGATTGCCGCCCAAAACAGAGGAGCCGTAACACCATCACTTGTATTTTCGGCAACGGTTTCAACCGTTCCCCTGACGAGCTCACTCTCCTCAAGGTGACCTGTGTCTCTCCCTACAATACAGGAAAGCTTTGTTCGGGCTTCTGAAATATTTTCATCAGCCAGCGGAGCTTCCACCTTCAATGCTGCTTCTTTGAGACTTTTCTGTGCAATCGCGGTAAATATAACAGCTGCTTCAAACAAGATACCTGCTGCTGCATGAATCCTCCAAAAAAGGAATTGGAGAAGGACGACTGTGAACAGAACGATTCCCGTCAGAATAAGTACCATTAAAATCCCTTTCCCTTTTTTCCTATTGCCTTTATTCAATCGGCTCTCAAAAAACAAAATCATCCTGCCAAACCATCTCACAGGATGGGGCATAGCCGGCGGGTCCCCGATTAATTTGTCCAGCAGGACGGCAACGGTTAAGGCAGCTAAGTGGCTAAGCACGATTCTTTCTCTCCAGATACTTGTCAATAGACTCCAATGTGCAGGCATAAACACTTTTCCCAATCGCTTTTCCAAGCTCTGTAGCAGGTCCTGCATAAGGGAGGCTGTTTCCTTGCTGGGTCGAAGCAATCAGCACACTGTCAGTGGAGGTTCCTGTAGCGGGCGTGCCTGTAACCGGATCAAGTATAAATCGATCCGACAGTGCTTTTGTCTTTGCTTCGGCAGCCGTTATGACAGCTTGGAGGAAGGCTTCATCCGAACAGACTCCATTTATGAATATCCATGTATTAATGGTCCCGGGGCCTGGCATCAGCCGATCCGCACCGAGTGAAGCATCGGCTGCATTCCCTGTTCCGGCGGTAACGGCAGTTAAAATGGAAAAATCGTTCAGGCCGGTCCAGTGTACACTCACATCTTCCAGCTGTACGGCTGTCATCATGCCCACTGTTTCATTCGGATCAAAACCTTTTGCCTGTATAAAGCGGATAAGATCCATCTCACTGTCATTGCTTTGGTAATCCAGATCTACATGGCGATTGATAAAGGTAGTGTACCATCCGATTCCTGCATGCAGGACAGCTGACGACAAGGTTTTTAACGGAACTGGAGATTTCAAGGAAATGTATTCTTTGTTAATGACAAGAAGTGATTCGTTAATTTCTGACAGCTCCCCAGCTCGATCAGGGGATTCCAGAATAACCTGTGGACTTTGGTCGGCCGGATGGTAATGCCGCTTGATCCCTGCGCTGTAAACCTGCTTCAGGGTTGGCTCCTGCAACGCTTCATAAGGTGTGCCGATATCCGATACACGTCCATTATTTAAGAGCATGACTCTGTCACAGTACAGACTTGCCATATTTAAGTCGTGAAAAATCGAAACGATGGTTAACCCCCTATCCTTTGTCCAGCTTTTTAAACGGGACAAAAGGCTTTGCTGGTAGGCTATGTCAAGGTGATTCGTCGGCTCATCCAAGAGAAGAATGGCCGGGTCCTGTGCAAGAGCCTGGGCCAGAAATACGCGCTGCTGCTCTCCGCCGCTCAGTTCCTGAATGGAACGCCGCGAGAATTCTGCAATCCCTGTGTCCCGCATGGCAAGCTCCACCAGTTCCTCGTCTTTATCTGACCATCCCGGCAGAAATCTCGCCTGATGGGGATACCGTCCAATACTCACTGCTTCTTTAACCGTCATATCAAATGCTGCTGCGGTCACTTGAGGCAGTACGGCCATAACTTTAGCAAGTTCTTTGCTTGAATAGGAAGCAACATCCTTGTTCTGGATGCTGATCCGTCCTTTAGCGGCCGGCAGAATCCCTGAGAGCATTTTCATTAAAGTGGTCTTCCCGCTTCCGTTCGGACCAAGTATTCCGAAAAACTCTCCTTTTTGGACACCGAAGCTGACCTCATTCAAGACTTTATTCCGATCATACCCTCCCTCAAGTTCCTGTACCTCAATCATAAACATACCTCCATCCTAGGACCTTCTCTTCTTAGCTGCTAAAATAACTGCAAAAACCGGTGCACCTGCAATAGCTGTAATCACTCCGATTGGAAGCTCAACCGGAGAAATAATGGTTCTTGCCAATAGGTCAGCAAGCATTAAAAAACCAGCCCCGTATATCATGGACAGCGGCAGCAAATGACGGTGATCGCTGCCGCAAAGCAGTCGTGCCATATGCGGGATGACCAGACCGACAAATCCAATCGTCCCGGAAACCGCGACCGCGGATCCGGTCAGCAGGGAGGCAGCAATGATGATCAGAAGCTGCTTTCTTTTTACATGAACTCCAATATGGCGGGCCCTGTCTTCTCCGAAGGCAAACGCATTGAGCTCTCTGCTGTTCATAAGCAAAATAAGTGCGCCTGCTGCAGTAAAGGGCAAAATCATCTGAACATACGGCCAGCCTCTCATTGAGACGCTGCCAAGAAGCCAATTCATAACCTGTCTCAATTCCTCTCCGCTTAAAGCGACAATGAGCGAAATGAATGAGCCTAAAAAAGAATTAAAAATAATACCGGCTAATATCATCGTCTCCATCGAAGTTCGCCTTTGAGCCAGATGCGCAAAGCCCAAAACTCCAAGCATGGTCAGGAATCCGGCGGTTATACTGATGACCGGAAGTGTAAAGCTGCCAAACATCTGGACCCCAAAGTAAATCACACTCACTGCCCCAAGGGAAGCTCCGGATGAAACTCCAAGAGTGTATGGGTCAGCTAAAGGGTTGCGTAAAATCCCCTGAAAAGCAGCTCCCGCGAGAGCGAGTGATGCGCCGACTAAGCCTGCCAGGAGGACACGCGGAAAGCGGATCGAAAGGAGGATGTTTCCATTAGCTTCAGAAGCTGCACGTCCTCCAAACAGGACGGAAAGAATTTCACTTGGGGAAATAGCCGCTGTTCCAATTGAAACAGCGGCTAAAAAAGCGGTTACTAAGAAGAGAACGGCCAAAGCATATTGAATGGTACGGTTATTTAGAAAATACGTCCGGATAGATTGCGTTTGCAAGTTCCTCTACTCCTTCAACTAAACGCGGCCCCGGCCTTGTTACTTTATCGGAGTGCACGTCAAAAACTGCTTTTTCCTTTACAGCGGTTACACTGTCCCAGCCTTCTCTCCCCGTTACCTGATCAATAGGATTCGGACTATAGTAGCCGTAAGTCGTCACAATCACATCAGGATTCAGCTTGACAATTGCCTCCTCTGACATTTTAGGCCACCCCGACTGATCGGCTGCTGCATTTTTTGCCCCAACCGTCTTGAGGATATCATTCATAAAGGTATCCTTTCCTGCTGTATAAATCTCAGGGGATGGGGAAACCTCCACGAACACGCTTTTCTTATCATCTTCAGGTATAGAAGAGGCTTTCTCTTTAATGCTAGCAATCTCCTCTTTCATTCCTGCTGCCATTTCTTTTGATTTTTCCAGTTCCCCGGCAGCTTTTCCGATCATCTCCATCGACTCATACACCTGCTCAAAGCTTTGCGCGTCATTTACCACTACAACATCTATACCGGCATCCCTCAGCTGTTTTAATCCCTCTGCTGAATTATGCGCGCCGGATTCGTGGGCAAGAACCAGGTCAGGCTCCAGGCCGATGATTTTTTCTACGTTAAAATCCATCCCGCCGACTTTTTCCTTTTTCATCGCTTCTTCAGGAAAGTTGTCATTTTCCGTTACGCCAACAACTTTATCTCCGAGATCCATGGAAAACAAAATCTCCGTATTGCTTGGGATAAGGGAAACGATTTTCTCTGGCTCTTTCTCGATCGTAACATCCGTATCCGATGCATCTGTAAGCTTTAGCGGAAATTCAGCTTCTTCCTTAACTGCAGCCTGCTTCTCCTCCTGTTTCTCAGGTGCAGCAGACTGGCTTCCGCACCCTGCGAGCACTCCCGCAGACAGAAGCACTGTTGATAAAATAGATAATAGCTTGTTCATTCAGGCAATCCCCCAAGTATTGATTGATATTGGTAAACAGGTATTGAAAAAGCTCGTATACGACCGCTGCTGTTTTGAGCTGCCGGTTAAAATAGTGTTTCGTCAAACCAGCTGTTATTGGCCGCTGCAGGGTTTCTCCGCCTTTGAGAATAAATCAGCAGCATTCATTCAACAAAGCTGAAAACAAAAAACACCTCCCTTGAAAAAGGAGATGACGGTACATGTTAGGCAGACTGTATAAGCCTTATGTATAGACTTTTTGGTCAACGTTAACACCATCCTATCCTCGTAGGTATGCGGTGACGAGGTGCAAGGCAGGTCTCCTGGCTCATGATCAATGCTCCCCGCTTCCCTTCCCATGCATAGCTGCACAGTGGATTAAGCAGGTCACTCCCATTTACAGTGGCGGGACCGCGCCGGAATTAAACCGGCTTCCCTTTTAAGCTGATAAACAATCAGCACCTACACCTTATCGATATGAAACTATGATACAGACAATATTATACACAACCTTCTGCTGCTTGTCAGTTGCTTTTCTTTTTTAAAGGGAAAAAGAAAAGCAGCAGAAGCTGCTTTTCACCACTGCTGGAAGTGTCCTCCATTGACCCCCGCACACACTCCCGTGTCCATCCGCAGAGTGCTGCAGCCTTAATCATAATAAACCTGCTTGTTGGAATCCCAGCAGTATTCAAATAAAATTTTCAGCTGACTTTCTGTAATCCGGCCCACAGATAAATCCGGAAGCTCATCCAGGCCAAAAAATCCTGCATCCAGAGTTTCATACCCAGTCTTAAGCTCTCCCTCTCTATGCTCGCACAGAAAGAATAGTTTATAAATGTGGTAGCCTCCCGGAGGATGCGGATGGCATTTTTTGTCCATGGCTGCAATAAGCCTGATTGGCTCGACGGTTAAGCCGGATTCCTCAAACGCTTCCTTGGCTGCATTTTCAGAAGGGCTCAATCCAATATCCGCCCAGCCTCCCGGGAGAGACCACAGGCCATCCAGCATCTCACGGACAAGCAAAACCTTATTTTCCTTAAAAATGACTGCCCTGACGTCAACCTTCGGCGTTTGATACCCTGTCTCGTTCGCAAACAATCCCTTCAATTTTTCCATCGGCACATCTGTATACTCACTTACCATTTCCTGACTCAGCTCTCTTAGTCTCTCAAAGCGTTCAATATCAAAAGGATCCTTTGAATAGGCGATACCAGCCTGGGACAAAGACTGAATTTCTTTGGCCCATGTCAGCCATTTTGGCTCCATCATACTCCTCCTCTTACAAAGCTCTTCTCATATTGTATACTATGAAGATTGTACATGCATAGACACGGCTCGATAACCGTTCGGAATGGCTTCATCTCATTCCGGAAACCATATCCAGGAACTTTTACCTATTTATGAAAAAACAGAGATTTACCCCTTTTCAAACAGCCTGTCCCGCCTTTATAGTGAGAAAGGATTTTTGTATAACGGGATGCGGAGGGATAAGAATGAAGGATATGAGCAGGCGAATCGTAATCAGCCTTGTATTAACAGGCATAATCCTTGGCGGGATGAGCGTCACGCTGGCAAATGTGCCTGAGGAGAAGCAAAAAGAGGAAAATCTAATTGTAAGGCCGTAGTTCAGCGTTTTAAATGCAGTTCTTTCCGTTCTTACATACTCTGAAAAAAAAGAGCAGTCGGCGCTTATGCGCACTGCTCCTTTTGTTCTTTCATTGGGCTATGAGCCGGCACCACCTTATTTCTTAAGGACCGGCATTCCCGGACTGAATCTATCACCCTTTGAAGGTTTTCTGAGATGAAATGCAGCCTGCAAAGCACCTGTGCTATATTTTCCTGACTTTAACTCTTTCTCTAAGTGAGATAATGTTTGGGATAACCTAAGGTTACTGTATAGGCTAATTCGAGATCACCAGGTTTGCCTTTTGCTTCGGTTCATCAACCATCTCATGGATCTGCTGGGCCTCAGATTTCCATTCAGCGTTTGCCTTTTCTTCCCGTTTTGATGCACCCTGATCCCGTCGCTCAACCCAAATAGCTGTATCGTATAAGTAATGAAGGGTGTTTTTGAGCAGAAAAGGACCGCTCGCTATGACAATATCCCATTCTAAATGACTTTTAGCCTGATTCACTAAGACACTGACCTTCTTCTCAGGCATGGATTGATCGTACCAGCTTCTGGCCGGATTAAGCGAATCAATATTTACTGCTTCTTCATGTATCTCTTCAAAATGGACAAGCAATCCCTGTTTTACAAGCTCTGCCTGAAGTTTCCTGGCCTCCGCTTCATAACCGGATCCATTCATGCCGCTAACTGCGATTATGACAGGCTTTTGATTAGGCAGGATTTGCATGACCCGTTCAACTATTGTCTCCATATTCAGGCCCCCGCTAAGTTCGTACATACTTAATGAATCAATTGTACCATTCACTTCAAGGAATGTCTTAATCCAGCTTTATAAGTTTTTTTCTTTTCATCAATTCGTTACATTTCTGATCAAGTCCGGCATATTCTGTATCGCCAGTCTGAAGGAAGCTTAATTTACCGAGAGCAGCTGACAGCTCTGTTTCAATGACGAGAAGTTCATCTCTTTTATCAGGCTTACCAGACTCCAGCTTTTTTCATCCCATTCTTTCATACTCATCCTGTATCATCGGATAGCCAGATCTTCTTCAATAAGACAGTCTGATAGTTAAAGCAGGAATCATGGGAAACTGTCAGAAGCGTTCCTCCAAAGGAAGAAAGGGTTTTTTCAAGCTGCTCCCTTGCTGGAAGATCCCCCGTTATCCATCTCCAACGTTCCAGCCAGGATCTGGGCAAAGAATTTTACCGGTTCCGTTATATCCAGCTAAACCGATTCGATCCCCTGGTGCGATTTCTAAATTCAGCCCGCATAGAATATGTGTATCCCACATTGTTTATTTTATTAAATCACGCCCTATTTCTTTTATGAATAAAAAAAACCTCTCAGGAACCTGAAGAGGAAATCGGGCCATATTCAAATAAGCCGGTGCATGACAATGCAAAATATGGCTGTGAATGAAAAAATGGCGCACGAATCCTATATTCTTTTGGTTCCTTTAATGAAGGCTTTGTTAATGAATGATGTTGATTTAATATTTGAAAGAAACGTCAGATAATAAGATTACTGCTTCATTGGCCCAATTTCATTCTTTATAACCCTTACTGTACTTGTCAACTTTCACCTGCATAATGAATGCAAATGCAAGCGGACCGTTTTGATCATCATCTCGGGAGTACAGTGAGCAGGCCTAATCACACCATGAATGGCCAGCCCATCGATTAGAGCAAAAAGCCGTTCCGTTTCAAGCTCTTCGTCCAAATCCTCCCGGGCTATTTTTAATTTTATTAACCCTTGTATAATTAAAGCGATTCCTGCCCGTGTCTGATCATAAACTTCATGGCTTACATCTGAAAGAGCTGCATCAGTAAAAGCTCGGGCTATAAAAGTAAACCATACCTCCGTTTCTGTTCTTGTTTCATCAGTAAGCGGGAGAATTTCCTCAAGGACCATTTCCATATCATCGAGCGGAACACCTGTAAACGGAGCATTCTGCACCCTTTTTCGAACCCGATCAGACACAGACTTCATCGAGAAAATAAACAGCTCTGACTGGGAAGAAAAATAATGCCTTAGTGAACCGGGGGAAACCCCGGCCTCTTCTGCTGCTTTGCGCACCGAAACCTGTTCCATTCCCTCTCTCGCAATGATCCTCCATACAGCTTCTGCAATTATTTCCTTTTGTTTATCGTGATCTACATATTTAGGCATGCTAATAGTTTATCACAATTTGCCTTTTTAATACAGTTGTGTTATATTTTTTTAACACAATCGTACTAAAAAGGAGAAGGTTTATGATTGGATGGCTTATCATAGCTTGTGAGATCGGTTTCTGGCTTTTTGTATTTGCAGGTCTTTCTGTAAGGTATTTGCTTGGAAAGAAAAAAACAGGAGCAATCCTGCTGTTTTTTACTCCGGTTATCGATTTACTATTAATTGCCGTTACAATAGCTGACCTTTATTCCGGTAAAGACGCAGAATTCACTCATTCCCTTGCTGCTATTTACATTGGATGCACAATTGCCTTCGGTCATAAAATGATACAGTGGGCAGACGTTCGATTTGCCAGCCGTTTTGCAGGCGGACCCGCTCCCGCGAAACCGGTTAAGGCCGGCAGAGAGCATGCTCAAAAAGAAAGGAATGGCTGGTACCGCCATTTTTTAGCATGGCTGATCGGCGGAGGTCTTCTTGCCGGAATGATTCTTTTAATTGGAGAAGGGGCCAGAACAGAAGAACTTTCCCGTGCACTTCTATATTGGTCTCTAATGCTAGCAGCTGATTTTCTATACAGCTTCAGCTACACCATCTGGCCCCGAAGTAAAAAGGAGGCAGCCTGATTTTTTTACAGTAAAAAACCAGCAGATCATCCTGCTGGTTTTTTAGGCCTCTCTTCAAAGCGGATTTTTGCTAGATCCTGAAAAGGCTGATATCCCACTTTTTCATAAATTTTATTGGCAATTGGATTTTCAGCATCCGTGAACAGACTGGCAGTCCGATAGCCATTTTTCAGCATGAGCTCTGTTAGCTCCGTCACACATTTTGTAGCATAGCCTTTATTCCTGAATACAGGCGGAGTGTATACATAATTGATGTTTACATTTGTTTTTGTCGGACGGGACCAATTTGCCATTGACACGATCGCCCCTTCTTCAAACCACCCATAAAGACTTTTTTTCCGGATAATCTCATCAGCTTTTTCGTCCGCTTCAAACATAGAAACATGTTCTCCAGCTTCCTCGCAGAAATCGAAAACCCATTGACTGATCATCGGGCGGTGCTCTGCCTCCAAAAGCAGCATCTTTCCAGTGCTTTTCTCAGCCCTTATCTCAAGCTGATCAAGTACAAACAGCCTCTGATTCATCGATATGTAAGCTGCCTTCCCAGTTAGTGCCGCAATCCTTTTGGCCACTGCTTCGGTTACGTATTTTTCTCCAAGCAGGCCCGGGACAGACCTGTATACCTGAGCGATTCGTTTGCCCGCAAGCATCAGGTCCTCCTCTTGTAAACTTTTCCTGGCAGCTACCAGAACTTGTTTTGGATGGATCTGAAGGAGAACCATCATGATCTCCCCATCTTTCCGGATAATGCTCATATGTATCGGCTGAAGACTGGACGCCTGTTTATCCAAAAGGATGCCGAGCGCCACATTGTTTTCTATTTCCCGCGTTTCCAAAAAGGATAAGGCGGCTTTCTTAAAAAAATCAATATCATAATAGGCTTGTATATCGATCATTATGGTCACCTCAATTCATTATTGATTCTATACGAATATTGGATTTCCTTCAAAACAAAAAGGAAATCAGGTAGAAAAAACGAATTTATTAACAGAGACAGGGGGATTCTATATGATTCGTTTAGTACCGTTTACTATGGGGGACGCAGATGAACTGATTCATTGGATTCCATCTGAAGATTTTTTGATGCAATGGGGCGGTCCGGAATTTGTTTTCCCTTTAACGAAAGGACAAATACAAAATTATTTAGGAAAGGAAAACCAGCTTGTGTTTACGGCAAAAAACATAGAATCCGGACTTACTGTAGGCCATATTTGCATTTCGAGAATAGACGCCGCTAATAAATCTTGCAGAATCAGCAAAGTGCTGGTCGGCAGTCCGGAGACCAGAGGAAAAGGCTATGGCCAGAAAATGATTAAGGGATGCTTGGATATTGCGTTTCGTGAATTAGAATTCCGCCGTATCACACTGGCAGTATTCGATTTTAATGAGCAGGCAATTAA
Source organism: Metabacillus sp. 84 (assembly GCF_050107715.1). Lineage (NCBI taxonomy): Bacteria > Bacillati > Bacillota > Bacilli > Caryophanales > Bacillaceae > Metabacillus > Metabacillus sp. 84. Next base: position 58,908 of record NZ_JBNILN010000015.1, read on the forward strand.
TTGCTACAGTAAAGCGGGCTTTCGAATAGAAGGACATACGATTAATGCGAGAAAAGTAAATCAATCCTTTTGGAGCCTTTATGAAATGGGGATTACTAGAGAGGGATGGGAGCTTGACCGGAAAGAAAAGGCTTCCTTCAATTCGTAAAATTAATTATCCAGCCTATCGACTAAACTGATCGCAAGCTTATATCCGGATCGATAGGAGCAAAGCTTGGATTATGAACAGGCAGTCGACTCTTTTACATCTTAAGCGAGAAAACCCCCGAATCTACTTCTCTATCAGTGTAAATCTCACCTAAAGCAGAAGCAAATTTATCTAAAAGTCTATCATTAGTTAAAATTTAATTTACGCTGATAGTATCTAATTTTCGTTGATTACTCTGCAATATTTGCGAAATTGGTGAAAAATGCATAAAAAAACAGAGCCGGAATATGAAGCTTCCGGCAAGTATAGTGCCCAGAGCTCTGGGCACTTTTTAACTATTCTAGGAGGCAAGAGGGAAACCACTGTTCACTATTGCTGTCCCCTCATTACTTATCTGTATAGGGCCAAAAGCTAAACATGTCTCCGCTCTTCAGTAACCCTCTCTGAACGGCCCTGCTTTAATTAATTCACGCTTTCAGGAAGCTCCTTCTTTCCATATTTCGTCTGGAACGCGGCAATTTCTTCAAATTCCGTTTCATACATTCTCGCTAATCGGATATAGATTGGAATGATTTCCTGGTAGATTGCAGAGGCTTCTTCATCAGGCGTCAGCTTGAGGTTAGAGCTGACAAAACGCTTTGCCTCCGTCAAAGAATCAATCTCTCCCAGTGCAAACATCCCAAGAATTGCGGCACCTAGGCAGGAGCTTTCATAACTTTCCGGGATCAGAATTTCCTGATCCAGCACGTCCGCCAGCATCTGGCGCCAAAACTCCGATTGAGCGAAGCCTCCTGTAGCATGAATTTTCTCTGGAATCCCAATGAGTTCTTTCAGGGCAAGCAAAACAGTATATAGATTGTAGTTGATGCCTTCGAGCACCGCTCTGATCATATGGTCTTTTTTATGATGCAGGCCCAATCCGAAAAAAGCGCCTCTTGCATGGGCATTCCAAATTGGCGCCCGCTCGCCTGCAAGGTACGGATGGAAAATGAGTCCTTCAGACCCCGGCCTGATATCAGCTGCGATGCTGGTTAAATAAGTGAAGGGATCCTGCCCCGATTCTTCTGCTGCTTTTACCTCGGACTGGCAGATTTCATCCTTCAGCCATTGAAAGATCATCCCTCCATTGTTAACCGGGCCTCCAATTACCCAGTGATCCTCAGTGAGAGCATAGCAAAAAATTCTTCCTTTCGGATCGGTTACAGGTCTGTCTGTAACCGCTCTAATCGCCCCGCTTGTCCCGATTGTAAGAGCAGCTACTCCCTTGTCGATGGCATTTACGCCAAGGTTGGACAGGACGCCGTCGCTTGCACCTGCGATAAACGGCACTGTCTCCTGAATACCCAGCTCGGAAGCAAATTCATGTTTAATCCCTTTCAATGTATAGGTTGTAGAAACAATTTTAGAAAGCTGGTCCGCGTTAATACCGGCAATTTCTAGCGCTTCAGCGTCCCAATCAAGTGTTGTTAAGTTAAATAAGCCCGTTGCGGATGCGATGGAATGATCAATTATGTATTCACCGAAAAAGCGGTAAAAAACGTATTCTTTTATGGATATGAATTTATCTGTCCGGCTGAATATCTCACTGTACTCCTCCCGCAGCCAAATGATTTTGGACAGCGGAGACATAGGGTGAATGGGGGTCCCGGTCCGCAAATAAATTTCATGCCCCCTCCAATCATTTTTAAGCTTCTTCGTCCACGCTTCGCTTCGCTGGTCAGCCCAAGTAATGCTTCTGGTCAGTGCTTTTCCGTTTTTGTCCATGGCAATAAGGCTGTGCATGGCGGAACTAAAGCTTAAAAAGGATACTTCTTCGGGCTGGGCGCCCGCTTCTTTTATTGCTTCGCTGATCGCGTTCTTAACAGCCGTAAATATCTCTTCAGGGTCTTGTTCTGCTTCCCCGGGAGTATTGGTATACAGCGGATAGCCAGCGTTGTGCTTGGAAATCACGGTTCCATCCCTGTCGAAAAGCACGGCTTTTGTGCTGGTCGTGCCAATATCTACACCTATCATATAATTTGCCATCTGCAAAACCTCCACTAAACTCTGTTACTGTCCATCCTAACGTTACACTAATCTCTCTGATGCTGAAACCTATTCTTGTTCGGAAAAAGCACGATCCGCCATCAGTTTAATGGTAATATCATCAGAAGGCGGGTTGTGAAGACCGGCTCGTACATCACGGTAGAAACGCTCTAGCGGTTTACTGCGGAACAGACTTTGGCCCCCTTCAATTCTCATCGCAAGGTCTACTACTTCAATCGCCGCATTGGTTGCTACGTACTTCGCTGCAGCAAGCTCTGTTTCGAGCTCTGAACGCTTTTCAGGGTTGGCGGCATCCCATTTTTCTGCTGCAGCATACATCAGCTGTCTTGCTGCCAGAAGTTTTATATCCATCTGTGCGACTTTTCTTCTTACTTCCGGGACTTCCATGATGGGATGGGGCAAGCTGTTCGGATGGTAATGTCTTGCAAAGCTGACCGCTTCGTTTCTGGCAGCGATCGCTATTCCTAAATAACAGGCCGGAATGTGGAGCAGCCACCCCTGTGCCATAGGCTTTCCTTGTTTGCTGCGGCTGCCTATCAAGGCAGACTCCTCCAGCACAACATTTTCGAGGATTAAATCATCACTTCTTGTTCCGCGCATGCCCATCGTATCCCACGTTTCTTCAATATTGACTCCTTCAGCATTTCTCGGTACAAGGAATTCACATACATCCCCCGTTTCCTCAACCGTTGCTGTAATAATGAAATAATCAAGAATAGGTGCCAAGGACGCAAAAATCTTTTTGCCGCTGATCCTCCATTTATCTCCATCTTTAGCAGCGGATGTTTCAGGCTTGCCGCCGCGCGCAGGACTGCCGGTTTTCGCTTCGCTCGCCGCACTGTTTAGAAGCTTTCCGTGCTCGACAACCTCCTTTGCTACCCGGGTAAATAATTCAGGCTTCCATTTCCCCGTTTCCCGCAAGCTTAAAAACAGACCAAGATGCCACCCGAGCGAAAGGGCTGTGGCCGGGTCCCCTTCTGCAAGCTTTTCCTGCAAAAGGAGAAATGTATAGAGGGAGATCCCTTTGCCTCCATGCGTTTCAGGGATCGTTAAAGATAGAAACCCTTCTTCCCTGAGCTCTTTAAAATTTTCAAAAGGGAAAGAGGCATCCCGGTCATGATCTTCAGCCCGGACAAAGAAGGTTTCAGAAAGATGTTTGGCTTTTTTAAACAGTTCTTCTTCACTCTCAGTCCTGATAAACTGATTTTCCAGAAATCTCATTGTGTGTCACCTCATGCTTTCATTCTTCTTATATTGTACCGCTTTACAGCTTCGTTCTAAAAGCAATCTGATTGCTTGGTCTGCTCTGAGGGATTTCGTTTGAAGATTCATATAAGTCTGCTAAAATAATGAAGAATCCAAAAAAAGGGGGCATATACGATGTCTAACTTTCAGCAGAATCTCGAGAAATATGCAGAACTTGCAGTAAAAGTGGGAGTCAACATTCAAAAAGGGCAAACCCTGGCAATCTATGCAGCCATCGATACAGCTGAATTCACAAGGAAAATCGTTAAGAAAGCATACGAAGCAGGAGCAAAAAACGTAACGGTTGACTGGATGGATGACGTTGTGAGCCGCCTTAAATATGAGATGGCTCCAGATGAAGCATTTCATGAATACCCGATGCACCGGGCAAGGGAGAGAGAGGAACTTGCGGAAAACAATGCAGCCTTCATGAGCATTGTTTCGGCTAATCCGGATTTGCTGAAGGGAGTAGAATCCAAAAGAATCGCTGCAGCAAGCAAGGCCGCCGGAAAAGCTCTTGACCGCTACCGCCAGTATGTTCAATCCGACAAAATGAGCTGGACAGTGATTGCTGCACCGTCCAGAGACTGGGCTTTAAAGGTTTTCCCCGAAGTCAGTGAAACAGAAGCCGTCGAAAAACTTTGGGATGCCATTTTTAAATCAGTCCGCATCTATGAAGAAGACCCTGTTCAGGCATGGAAAGATCATAACGCTTCCTTACATAAAAAAGTCGATTATTTAAACAATAAGAAGTACAAAGCCTTGCATTATAAAGCAAAAGGCACCGATCTCACCATTGAACTTCATGAAAAGCACCAGTGGGTCGGAGCAGGAAGCGTAAACGAACACGGCTCAGAGTTCATGGCTAATATGCCTACAGAAGAGGTTTTTACCGTTCCTGAAAAAAACGGTGTGAATGGAGTCGTATCAAGCACGAAGCCTCTAAGTTACGGCGGAAATCTTATTGATGAATTCCAGCTTACCTTTGAAGAAGGAAAAATTATTAAAGCCGAGGCGAAGGCAGGAGAAGAAATTCTCAAGACGCTCATCGATACAGATGAAGGTTCGCAGTATCTCGGTGAAGTTGCGCTTGTTCCTTACGATTCCCCAATTTCCAAATCAGGAGTACTATTCTACAATACCCTCTTTGATGAAAATGCATCCAACCACTTAGCGATCGGAAGCGGATATGCATTCAATATCGAAGGCGGAAAGAAAATGGACCGTGATGAACTCGCCAGGCACGGAGTTAACAGCAGTATTGCCCACGTTGATTTTATGATTGGATCTCAGGAGATGGATATCGACGGCATCTTGACAGACGGGACCCGTGAACCTATTTTCAGAAACGGGGACTGGGCATTTTAACGAATAGGCTCACAGCATAGTACGGCAAAAGCCTAGCCCAAACAACAGCTTCAAAAGAGATTGGCGGATGCCAGTCTCTTTTTTTGCCTCCTATCTATCTTCTGTCACTATGTATGAAGCACAGGCGAGAGCCCTGGGTTAAGACTCTCATCCTTGTTTGCTGGCTTTGTACTTCCTTTTAAAAATTTTCGCTGCCTGAATCTTAACGGGAAGGAAGGGAGATTCCCGCATCTCAAATTCCTGTTTCGCTATCTTTTCTTTTAGCTGTTTCACCGTATGAACAGGTTCATAAAAATCGTTATATACGGCACCGATCTGACTATAATGATGCGTGTCGCTCCCTCCTGTAACGGCCGTATGAAATTCAGATGCCATGTCCTTCAGCCGGTACCGCAATCCCCGACCCTGCTTTACGGCATCCTTTGCATTCCATTCGAGGGCATCCAGCCTTGCAAGCTGTTCCTTTGACAGAGCAGCAAGCGGATTTTTTTCGCGAAACGGATGGGCTCCGATTTTCAGCATCTGCTCCATTCCATGAAATGACATCAGGTGATCAAATGTAATAAAATTCTCCCGGCTCTTAAACCTTTCAAGCCGCTTTGTCATGCGGATCATATCTGACCTTGATCCTATAATCAGGATATGCCCTCCCTCCGCTATGTCGACTTCCATCCCTGGAAAGACTCTTATCCCGGCTACTTCATAATACGTACTCTGGTAAGGATAATGCCTGTCAAGTGTTTGGTAAATCTGTACATAATCCTGTGCATTAAAATGCTCAGTCAGGGCAATGCCCTCTATTCCATTCCATTTTGCCTCCTCTGCAAGCCGAATAAATTCTCTAAGGGTGAACGGCACTTTTTTCCCTAGTTTAGCATGAACGTGCAAGTCAATTTTCACGTAAATTCCTCTTTCATATAATCATTCTACTCTACTATAATCGATCTCGGTGCGTTTGGGACCGGCTGTTGAAACAGGAGTTTCGCCTTTTTGTTGACTGAATGAGGCATCTTTGAGTAATATGGGAAAAAACAGTCAGGAATGGAGATCATCATGAGCCAAACGGAGGTATACATACTCGGAGGGTTTTTAGGTGCAGGCAAAACAACCCTTCTTAAAAATCTTTTGAAAGAAGAAAAAGAAACAGGCAGAAAGATCGCAGTGGTTATGAATGAGCTTGGAAAAGAGTCGATAGACAGTGATGCAGTGCCGGATGACATTCCATTAAAAGAACTTTTAAACGGATGTGTATGCTGTACGATGCAGGGGCAGTTTGAAACCCAGCTCCATCTGCTGCTTGAAGATCATGGGCCAGACGTCATCTATATTGAAACAACAGGCGCTGCCCACCCTGTAGAAGTCCTCGATTCCTGTCTATCCCCGCTTTTTGCAGACAGGCTGCAGATGAAAGGAATCATTTCAATTGTGGATGGCTCCAGATGGGATGCACAGGACCACTTGAGTATTCCTGTGAGGAGACTCCTGATTGAGCAGGTTAAGCATGCCGATCTTGTCCTGCTGAACAAAACGGACCTTCTTAGCGAAGCAGAGCAAGCAGAAATAGTCCGGCAGCTTCAAGCCATTCAAGTCAGAGGAAGTCTGATTATGACCTCCCATGCAAAGGTGAATCTGGCTGATATCAGAAAGATGACAGGATCCCGTAAAGGGGAAATCGAAAAATCAGATATTGGCAAACTCCACATGAAAACCTATGTCCACTCCTTCGCTGGTTCAGTCGATCTGGAAGGGTTTGAACAATTTTTACGCGAGATGCCCGAAACCATTTACCGTATTAAAGGCTATGTATCCTTTTCGGAATCCGAGGGAACATTTTCAGTTCAATACTCGTACGGGATGCCACTATACATGAAGGAACCGCTCAAAATGAAGCCGCTGCTTGTGTTCATTGGAGAAAATCTTAATCACAGCTGGATCAGCGAAAAAATGGAAGAAATCACGAGGTGATTTTCCAATTCATTAAAAAGCCGTACTGTCTGCTTTGACAGTACGGCTTTTTCTTTTTTTATCCTTTTTTGCCTGGTTTCAGGTTTTGGGTGATGCGGTCTAGTATGATGGCAAGAATAACGATGGCAAGACCCGATTCAAATCCAAGCCCTACTTCAATTCTCTGAACAGCCCGGTAAACTTCAACTCCAAGTCCCGGCGCCCCTACGAGTGATGCGATGACAACCATGGAAAGTGCCAGCATGATGCTCTGGTTGATCCCAGCCATGATTGTTCCCATAGCAAGCGGGAGCTGAACCTTAAATAGCTTTTGAGAGGTCGTCGAACCGAATGCATTAGCTGCCTCCACTAAATCCTCCGGAACCTGTCTAATGCCCAAGTTGGTCAGCCGGATGGTCGGAGGCATTGCGAAGATGACTGATGCGATAATCCCCGGAACTACTCCAATTCCAAAGAAAAGAATGGATGGAATCAAATAAACAAATGCCGGCATCGTCTGCATAAAATCCAATACCGGGGAAATGATTCCAGAAGCACGGTCGCTCTGGGATGACCAGATACCGAGCGGGATCCCCAGGATAATGGAAATGATAACAGCGGTAAGCACCAATGCAAGCGTGTCAATTGTCTGTTCCCAGTAGCCAAGGTTAATAATAAGCAGAAGCCCAATCAGTGTAAAAAGGGTCAGGCCCCATTTTCGGCTTACCCAGTAGGCAAGGCCCGCAACAATTGCTGCAAACAGGACAGCTGGGATCAGCATCATCAAATTGACTAGAATATCATTGAAGCCCTCAATAATATCTCCTGCCATATTGAAGAATCCCAAAAGCTGATCATTTAAAAACTCCACGAACATGTCGACATACTTGCCTATTGGGAGCTTAGGAATGTTCAATGGTATTCACCTCTCTCCCGGCCAGCGCCTGAATCACCCGTTCACGTTTTACAACGCCTCGAATCCGGTTGTCCTCATCCAGAACCGGAAGCGGGTATCTTGTATCGGCCATCTTTTCGTACATTTCTTCAATCAGGGTGTCAATTCTTACAACCGGCACATCGGTTTTTAGAAATGCTGAAATCGGCTGATCGCGTTTTACGGCCTCAGAAACATCATCAGCTGTTACCAGACCCATGTATGATTTTTTGCGGTCAACGGCATAGATGCTGGACATTCCGGCATCGCGCATGATTTTAAGCGCCACGCGCGGTCCCCTGTCAACCTGAATGGTTTCAGCACGAGACATGACCGATTCAGCTGTCAGCACTTTGGCAAGATTAACGTCTTCAACAAAGCGTTCGACATAATCATTAGCCGGATTCGTCATGATGTCTTCCGGTGTACCGATCTGGACAATCTCCCCATCCTTCATAAGAGCGATCCGGTCACCGATCCGCAGAGCCTCGTCCAGGTCATGTGTAATAAATATAATCGTTTTCTTCATCTTTTCCTGCAGTTCAATCAGTTCATCCTGCATGTCTTTGCGGATCAGCGGATCGAGAGCACTGAAAGCTTCATCCATGAGAAGAATGTCAGGATCATTGGCAAGTGCTCTTGCAAGTCCCACCCGCTGCTGCATTCCACCGCTCAATTCGCCTGGATAGCTTTTCTCATATCCCTTTAACCCCACAAGCTCAAGAGAATGCTGTGCTTTTGCTTCCCGTTCCTGCTTTTGAACACCTTGAACTTCAAGTCCGTAGGCCGCATTCTCAAGAACATTCCGGTGCGGAAATAAAGCAAACTTTTGAAACACCATGCTCATTTTCTTCCTTCTAACCTCTCTCAGTTCCTCGCCCTTCATCTTCACAAGATCTTTCCCATCAATCATCAGAGAGCCTGCCGTCGGATCGATCAGCCGGTTAAACATACGAACGAGCGTAGATTTACCGCTTCCTGAAAGCCCCATGATGACAAAAATTTCTCCGCTATGTACTTCAAAACTTGCTTCCTTAACCCCTACAGTCAATCCTGCTTCTTTAAGTATTTCTGTTTTTGACTTGCCTTTTTTAAGGAGTTCAATACCCTTTTGAGGATTTTTACCGAAGATTTTACTGACGTTCTCGGCTTTGATTTTTACATTTTCCATAGGTCCACCTCTTTCTATTGCTATTGTTTGTGTGAAGGACTGTTAAGATTCATGCTTTCAGGAAAAAATAGAGATATGGTCATGAGGGGGATAGTACATACATACCCCATGTATCAGTATGTAAACCTATTCACATAATTTTTTCATTGAATAGTGTTTTATCCTTGACTGATTAGGGAAAACAAATACAGCGATTGAAGAAAGAGAGGAGACATACATATTGAAAAAGATGAAGCTTGCGGTTATTTTATCTCTGCTATTTACCCTCGTACTTGCCTCCTGCAGCAGCCCGCTTGGAGACAGCAAAAAGAAAATCAAAATTGGAATGATCAACTGGATTGATAACATTTCTACTGCCTATCTATGGAAGGTTCTTTTAGAAGAAAAAGGCTATAATGTTGAAATGATGGAGCTTGATAAAGCAGCGAACTGGACCGGTGTGGCCCGGGGAGACATTGATATTCAGGGAAATGTCTGGCTGCCAATCACGGATAAGCCTTTTTATGACAAATATAAAGAGGACGTAGAACTTCATGACGAATGGTATAAAGGAACCCAGCTCGGGATAGCTGTACCATCGTATTTGAAAGATGTGAATTCATTGGAGGATTTGAATACGGTCAAGGATAAGTTCGGAGGGAAAGTGTACGGAATTGACCCCGGCTCAAGCTTAATGCAGCTTACAGGTAAAATGAAAACGGATTACAGCCTGGATTATACAATTGTGGAATCATCAGAGGCCGCGATGCTTGTTGAGCTGAAAAAAGCCTATGACAATCAGAAGCCGATCGCTGTCACACTGTGGAGTCCCCACTGGATCTTCTCCGATATGGACCTCAAGTATTTAAAAGACCCTAAAGAATCATACGGGAAACCTGATAATATCCAGTACATGACAAGAAAAGGGTTCAGCAAGGAACACCCGGAAATTATTGAGTGGATGAACAATTGGGAGCTTAACGACGATCAAATGTCCGAACTCATTAAATATGTGAATGCAGCAGCTCAGTCAGAGGATGGATACTACCCTGAGCGTGGCGCAAAAAAATGGATTGAAGACAACCGTGATCTGACTGACAGCTGGTTTGAATAAAAATAACCCTCTCCTGAGGGTTATTTTTTATGCCTTTTATTCATAGCCAAGCACGGACCCAGTCTGCAGCTAAAATCCTGATACCACTACTTTGCCGATGGTTTTGCCGGATTCTGCTTTCTCATGGGCTTTTCTTATGCTCTCTGCACTGAAGGGTTTGATCGTCTCTGTTAACGTTGGCTTCAGCTTTCTGCTGGCAAATAACTCACCTATCTCAGTAAGGATTTTATGCTGGCTCTCCATATCAACTGTTTCAAACAACGACTTGGTGAACATAAACTCCATCACAAACGTAATGCTCTTCTGCTGCAAAAGACTGATATCCAAAGGGGTTTTCGTCTCTACGATCGAGCAGATCCTCCCCTGTGGAGCAATGGCCTCCATCATCGGTTCCCAATGCTGGTCCGTGCTGTTCAGGCAAAAAATATAATCTGGCTGGGCATACCCTTTCGCTTCCAGCTGAGCTTTTAATGGCTCATAGTGGCTAATGGTTTCGTCGGCACCATGTTCCTTCGCCCACTCTTGCGTTTCTCTTCTGGAGGCTGTTCCAATAACGGTCAGCCCTGCCCACTTGGCAAGCTGAAGGGCAATTGATCCAACTCCGCCGGCCGCGCCGATAATCAAAATGGATTTTCCCTCGTTTTGTTCCTGGTCCCGGCTGATGCCAAGCCTCTCAAATAGCCCTTCCCACGCCGTCAGACTCGTTAGCGGCATGGCTGCTGCTTCTTCAAATGTCAGGATATCCGGCTTTGCAGCTGCAATTCTTTCATCCACTAGATGATATTCACTGTTTGTACCCGGGCGGGAAATAGAGCCAGCATAATAGACCGAATCTCCAGGCTGGAACATTGTCACACCTGATCCGGTTTTCTCTACAACTCCGGAAGCATCCCATCCTAAAACTTTCAGCTCCTTCTCTTCCCCATCTTTTGGAGCGCGGACTTTCGTATCGACCGGATTAACAGAAACGGCTTTAATTTTCACCAGAATATCCCGTTCGCCAGGTTCGGGCCTGTTAACTTCTTCCTCCACTATGCTTTCGGGATGGCTGATCGGCAAATATTGATGTAAGCCTGCAGCCTTCATTTTAGCAGTCATCATCCATCATCCTTTCTCACTACTTTATCTTCCCTAGTATTTGGGGATAAAAACTTTCAGGCACTCCCTTTTTCCTTTATAATCAAGGAGGCTGGAAAGGAGCGGTTTCGTTGGAATTTGCACTGGTTTTATTCATCATCCCATTTGCAGTCATGATTTTATCCCTTGCCGGCTCATGGCTGATCCGCAAAATTTGGGTTATGCCTGTTTTGATGCTGCTGATCCTCATCTTCCTGACAATGACAATCTTTAACGACACATTCACAATCTGGGTATCCATCTATACAGTCCTTTCTATTCTCGTATCCTACTTTGGGAAAACAGGCAGGGATTTGTACGAAAAAAACAAAAAGGAAAAAGAGCTTTAGCAGCTCGGAAGGAACACATCAGAAAATAATGGATCAGGCCGTTTTCAAACTTAAAGGAAGCAATGTAAAAACTCTTGGAAATGATCCAAGAGTTTTTATATGTTATCTGAAATTTAGATGGATATCGTTAAGAGGCATACATTTCCTGCAGCTGCTTCTGAACATCACTGTCTTCCAAAAATTCATCATAGGACATTTGTTTATCCACAAAGCCATTAGGGGTCAGTTCAATAATCCGGTTGGCTATCGTCTGAACAAACTGATGGTCATGAGAAGCGAACAGCATAGATCCTTTAAAGTTTATCATCCCGTTATTTAATGCTGTGATGGATTCCAGATCCAAGTGGTTCGTTGGTTCATCCATAATCAGCACGTTCGCTCCGCTCAGCATCATTTTGGAGAGCATGCAGCGCACCTTCTCTCCTCCGGAAAGAACGCTTGATTTTTTCAGCACTTCTTCCCCGGAGAAAAGCATTCTTCCCAGGAATCCGCGAAGGAAGCTTTCGCTTTGGTCGTTCGGAGAATACTGTCTTAGCCAGTCGACAAGGTTTTGATCGTTGCTGTCAAAATATTCGTTATTGTCTTTAGGGAAATACGACTGTGAGGTTGTAACGCCCCATTTGAATGTCCCGCTGTCAGCTTCCATTTCTCCAGTCAGTATTTTGAACAAGGTGGTTTTAGCCACCTCATCACCGCCTGTAAACGCAATCTTGTCACCCTTATTCATAATAAAGCTCACGTTATCAAGAACTTTAACGCCATCAATCGTTTTAGAAATTTCCTCTACACGCAGGAGGTCATTCCCGATTTCCCGTTCAGGGGTGAAATGGACATAAGGATACTTTCTTGAAGACGGACGAATATCATCCAGTGATATTTTATCAAGAAGCTTTTTACGGGAAGTCGCCTGTTTGGATTTGGATGCATTGGCGCTGAACCTTGCAATGAATGCCTGAAGTTCCTTGATTTTCTCTTCTTTTTTCTTATTAGCGTCCGAAGCCATGCGCTGGGCCAGCTGGCTGGACTCATACCAGAAGTCATAGTTCCCGACGTAAACCTGAATTTTCCCAAAATCAAGATCGGCAATATGGGTACAGACTTTATTAAGGAAGTGACGGTCATGGGATACAACAATGACTGTATTTTCAAAGTTAATTAAAAATTCCTCCAGCCAGCCGATCGCCTTTAAATCCAAGTGGTTCGTAGGCTCATCCAGTAAAAGCACATCCGGCTTTCCGAACAAAGCCTGTGCAAGCAGCACCTTTACCTTGTCTCCGCCTGTGAGCTCTGCCATTGTTTTCGTGTGAAGCTCCTCAGGAATCCCAAGACCTTTAAGAAGAATAGCCGCTTCACTTTCTGCTTCCCAGCCGTTCAGCTCGGCAAATTCTCCTTCAAGCTCGGCCGCTTTCATCCCATCCTCATCTGAAAAATCAGCTTTCATATAAATGGCGTCTTTTTCCTGCATCACTTCATAAAGGCGTTCATGACCCATAATGACAACTTTCATTACTTCATGTTCTTCATATTCAAAATGGTTTTGCTTCAATACAGCAAGACGCTCACCGGGTCCCATATGAACGTCACCGCTCTGAGCTTCGACTTCTCCTGAAAGAATTTTAAGGAACGTTGATTTTCCTGCTCCATTTGCCCCAATCAGTCCGTAGCAGTTACCGGGAGTGAATTTTATATTAACATCTTCAAAAAGCTTGCGGTCGCCGTAGCGCAAGCCGACATTGTTTACTGTAATCATAGTTTAAGTCCTCCAATTAATAATCATCCTCTTCATTATAGCATGAATAGCCAGGAAATAGACAAATGGATTCCTGTCTGAATCCTGTTAGTCCCTCCCTCCCCGGCGCTTTCTTTTCCAGAAGGAATAAACTATCCAGCCAGCTGCAAACAACATGATCCAAATTGGGAGATTTCCTGCAGTAAACACAATGAATGCCGATCCTCCATATAAAAGCGCATTGATGCTTCCCATAAATTGCCGCTGTGTTTTCTCCCACGTATTCCATTCCTTGTTATCAACCCCCGGCACTACCACCTTTGATTCACTAAGCTGGATGGTAACCGTAGAGAAATCAGTTTGGTTCTCAAGGTAATTCTTTCTCCCCTTCAGCTGTTCGATCTCCTCCTGGACAGTGGATAGATCCTTTGAAATGGACAGCAAATCAGCCGTTTTGTCCGCTTTTTCCATAAACGAGAGGAGTCTTTCTTCAACCGCCTGCTTCGCTTTGAGTCTGGAATCCAAGTCCACGAATTCCTCCGTCACATCTTGCCCTGAAACATGTTTACTGAATATTTTCAGTTCACCATTTTCAATGACGGCTAAAAACCCGTTGAACTCCTGCTGGGGAATTCTTAAAGTGATGCTCCCCTCCCGCGGTCCATTTTCCGTTTTGTTTGATGAAGTGCTGACGATATAGCCGCCTGCAGCTTGAGCGTCTTTTTCGATTTTAGTATAAGCCTTATTGTAATCTTCTGCTTCTATACTCATTTCCGCTGTATAGATAATCTTTTGATCCTGGGGAGATTTGATCAGTTGCTGACCTTCCTGTTCAGCAGGCTGTTCAGTTTCTGCTTTCACCCCGCTCTTTTCATTTAGTGCCTCTTTTTCTTCTGCTGCCATCATTTCTCCATCTCCGGAAGCTGAGTGGTCCCGGGAGCTCGCATTATTTTCATTGCTGCAGCCGGTCAAGATGAAAATAACAAGCAAAACGCCTGCTGCAAGTTTAATCATTAGGCACCTCTTTTTCCTTTTTAAATACATAGACGTCTTTGTTTTACAAATGTTACAAAATTATGTAATTTTTTCACAATGAATCCTTTCTTTTTTGGCAGAAGGCAGAACATAATAAAAAACCGATCCAATGGATCGGCTTTAGTTTGTTGCCCGTACTTTATCAAACGGAAGCATCACAAATTCTGATCTTCCTATAACTCTTTCTGTTTCAATTAAACCGAGGCCTGTCCGGCTGTCCATACTGACAAGGCGATTGTCACCCATAACAAAGTATTTGTTTTCCGGAACTTTTACTTCTTTAAAGTCATTGGTCAGCTGAACACCTGTAGACTCTGCTTCTATCCGGTTAGAGGTCAGGTAGGGCTCTTTCACCTCTTCGCCGTTTACATAAAGCACATCATCCTTAACTTCCACTGTATCCCCGGGAAGACCGATAATCCTTTTTACATAGTGTTCACTGTTATTTTGGCCATTAATAATGACGATATCTCCCCGTTCAAAATCTCCTACATAACGGATGATTTTATTCACAAAAAGTTTCTCAGAGTTTCTGAGTGTTGGATCCATTGAATCCCCATCTACCACATAAGGTTCAAAGATAAAAATCCTTATGCTAGCCGCCAGTACGACAGCCACTAAAATGGCAGCGATCCATTCTAAAATGGGACTTCTTTTCTTTTTCTTGTTACGGGGCGGTATTTCCGGCACTGATGTTCCTCCTCTAAGTCAAGCTTATACAAAGACAACCGATACTCTATTTTATCACAATTGACTCAAATTAAATCAATTTTAGCTGTCTCCTGAAAACATGTCAATCACATGCTATGGACATAATGACAGAGAGGAGGTTTTACTTTTGTCCTATTCTTACCCTTCCGGCAAAACGTTTTACCAGCTTACAGGCACAGGAAAACAGACCATTGTTTTTATTCATCCTACCGGAATGGGCTCTGCTGTTTTTCACTATCAAAGAGTGCTCCAAAAGAATTTCGCGGTATTGACCTATGATTTAAGAGGCAATGGCAGAAGCGGCGGGTTACTTCCTGCATTATCCGTTCGTGAACTGGCCGATGATCTTTATGAGCTCTTATCCCTTCTTTCAATTTCTAAAGCCATTATCTGCGGTTATTCCAATGGTGGATGCATCGCTCAGGAATTTGCATTAGCCTATCCTGATAAGACAGAAGGACTCCTATTAATTGGCGGGTTTCCGGAAGTATCCACCCCGCTTCTCACTCTCGAATTTAAACTAGGAATAGCGCTGACAGGTGCAGGAGGAATGTCTTGCCTATCAAAAGCAATCGCCAGATCCCACGCACCTGATCCGTGTATGAAAGATATCCTGGAACGGTACATGATGCTTTCAGATCCTTATGGACTCTATAAGCAGTATCAAATGACATTTTCATACACCGCCACTGCCCGCCTGCATCTTCTGGCTATGCCGGTACTTCTTATCTACGGATCGAGTGACAGATATCTGAAATCGTATCCTGCCATTTATGAAAAAGAAATTCCTCATGCGAAAATCGTTTATATTTCAGATGCCGGCCATCAGATACCGACAAAGTCTCCTAACGAGCTTAACTTCATATTGAAACACTTTATTCAAAATTATATAGAATGCTCCGCTCACCTTCATGAATAAGATATAGAAGGACGAGCCAAAAAAGGAGCATTTCTGTGGACGCTATTCTTTTTTTCATAAAACCGCTGGTGCTGGGGATCAGTCTTGCAGCACCGGTTGGACCGGTAAAACTGCAAATGATCAGAGCAGGGCTGTCTGGAGGATTCTGGCCATCCTGGCTTACAGGGCTCGGGGCATTGACAGCCGATCTCATATTTATTGGAGCAATTCTCGGAGGGCTGCTGCCGTTTTTCAGGATCCCCATTATCTCAGCTGCGATGACTGCTGCAGGAGCCGTTCTTCTTTTCAAGCTTGGGATCAAAAGCATTTCCGCATACCGTTATGATAAGACAATGCTTGACGTCCATCCCACGGGAAATTTGCAGGGATCATTTACAGAAGGATTTTTCCTTGCATTCGGCAATCCGTTTAACCTGTTTTTCTGGTTTGGGGTTTACGGGTCGGCTATTGCTTTGTTTCCATCTACGTTTGGAATGGCAGACGTTTTCGCTTACAGCTTTTTTATCGTGGCAGGAATTTTTCTGTGGAATCTGAATGTAGCCCTGACTGTCCACTTTGCGAGGAAGCTCATATCAGCATTGGTTTTAAGGATCATCAATCTTATTGCAGGCACATCACTGATTCTTTTTGCAATCAAACTAATATGGGACTTTTTTCATTCTTTTTAACAGAGCAACGGAGCAGTATCTCTGTGAAGCTGGTTTTCGTTCACATGCTTTTCTGCCGCTGCCCGTTAAAAGGGCTTGCTGCCTTGATGCACAGTACCTCGAAGTTTCGCCTGACATCATAGAAACTTTTTTAGGCTTGATAACGTCTATAGGAATAGGCGCTTAGCGGGGGAATATTTCCTCGCACACATTTAATAGATTGTGGTAGGATGATAGATAGTGTTTAGCCTCGCTAATGCCTTATACATCAAGGCTTTACTAGCGGAAACTTTTGTAAGTTGGTGAAAGATATGGAAAGAGAAAGAAACTCTTTAAATCAGCAGTTTGATTACCAGCTGGCTTTTTTGCTTTTTCTGCTGTTTTGTACTAGCATCATTGCCATTTATGGAGCACAGCTGACCGCTACACAATATGAAACGAATTTTGTCGTTCGTCAATTCATATACTACATCCTCGGCTGCGGAATTGTAGCATCTGTCATGTTTTTTGATTCAGAACAGCTGCAGAGGCTTACTTGGTACCTGTACGGGTTCGGAATCTTTTTGCTGCTATTATTAAAGGTAGCTCCCGAAAGCATTGCTCCAACGATTAAAGGTGCAAAAAGCTGGTTTGATCTCGGGTTCATTTCAATACAGCCTTCTGAATTTGTCAAAACATTTGTCATACTGGCGATCAGCAGTGTGTTAATCCAGCATCAGCAGAGCCATCAGCAGAAATCAATCGGATCGGATTTGTTTCTTCTCGTGAAAATTGGAGCTGTATCAGGATTTCCGCTCATTCTGATCATGCAGCAGGATTTGGGAACTTCCCTTGTACTGATTGCCATAACCGCCGGAATGATTCTTGTATCCGGTATTTCCTGGAAAATCATTACGATTGTTTATTCTTCGATTGCTTTAGTAGGCATCACCCTCTTGTATCTCGCACTCCGGCAGCAGGAACTGATCAGTGCCGTCCTTGGGACAAAACAATATCAGATGGCCCGTATTTACTCATGGCTGGATCCTGAACAGTATCCTTCTGCTGAAGGCTTCCATTTGCTCAACTCAATGAAAGCAATTGGTTCGGGACAAATTTTCGGGAAAGGGCTTGGAAACAGCGATGTCCGAATTCCGGAGAATCACACGGATTTTATCTTCAGCGTCATCGGAGAGCAATTCGGGTTTGTAGGGACAAGCGTTGTCATCAGCTTATTTTTCCTGCTCATCTACCATTTGATTAAAGTGGCGATGGAAACAAATGAGCCATTTAACAGCTTTATCTGTGCAGGAGTCATCAGCATGTTTGTGTTCCACGTCCTGCAAAATGCAGGAATGACCGTCGGCATCCTTCCTATAACAGGAATCCCCCTCCCTTTCATAAGCTATGGAGGAAGCTCATTAATGGGCAGTATGATGGCGATTGGCTTAGTTTTTGGAATCAGGTATCACCATCGTACGTATATGTTTTCAGACCGTTAACCAGCCTGCCCATCTTATGCTGGAAGGCTGTATATCCGTTAAATAGAAAGCTGACTCTTGTATTTGAAAGAGTCAGCTTTTCTTATACAAAAAATTTCAGTCTGGCGGGGACGGACACGGTTGCGGTGCTCCCCCTGCTTCACTGAAGGAATTTTTTCCTGGATCCTGATTCGATTCAATTATTTTGGGTTTTTAGAGGTATATATGTAAAGTAAGGAGGTAAGCCGTTGAACGTTACATATAAGCTGTGCACTATCTCGTTAGGTCTGTTTTTATTACAGGAAGCTGCTCACAATTGGAAAAAATGGGCGATGAGTTAGATAAGAAGAATGCTGAATTAACGGAAGAGCTTGGGGGAACACCATCGCGAGAGAAAGGAGTTCAAAAAGAGGAAACCAAGAATCAAGATACATATGCCAGTGTGCAGGATTACACAGGAGAAGGATTTAAACTCCCTAACAGCGGCAATCTAACCGAAAAACTAGCATCGGAAAACAAAGAAGAAATAATAGAGGCTGTGAAAACCTTTTTCAAAAATAACTATAATACAGAAGTGACGGTTCACAATTTAGCGGGAGCCCGAGATGGGATTTCGGTCTTTGTGGAATCGGTTGGGGAACCCCATTTTCACACACTAGCAATTGTACCTGTTAGTGTTCCAGGAAAGAAGATATTGTATGACCAGATTACGTCCTTACAAGAAGAAATTGAAAGAGATATAGAGACAGGCCTTTAGGCGATGCTCTTCGAGAATGAGATCAATAATTTGAATAAATTCGTAAAAGAAATTAAATCCACATTCCCTGTATCTGGTCTCCTTTCTGAGGCTATAAAAAACATCTCTACAATTGGTTATAGAATGGAGGAGTACTACATTGTAGCTTTTGACCCTTCACTTACGCCAATTAGAGAACAATATATTCAGAATCCAGCCCGAACCATTAAAAATTTAAAGCAGCCAACTATTGATCCGAAGCGAGTAAATATTGTTATTGAACTTTATATGAAGGACGCAAATACTGAACCAAGTCAAGATATTCATAAGAAAATAGAAGAAGGTCTGAAAGCAAGTGAAAATCTGCCGCCTGGCACTTACAGGGTTACCTTAAACGATAATAATGTTATTAAAAGGACAGGAACGGGTGTAAAGGATAACAGTATTAAGACAGCAAATAATCCAATTATTTTATAGTAGGTGCACAACTTTGAGCCCATATGTTAATACAATTACTACTGATAAAGAATTAGTTGAACTATTTGTAAATATCGCTTACAAACGTATTTAGTGTCAACGGATGTACCTTTGTAATAGTAAACACTAGTTATCATAATCCTAATGGTTTTGACGCATTAACTGTACCATAGGCACCAATAAGTACCTTATAGCCTCCATAGGCAACAAAGGTTATAATAGTTATATACAGTATGTAAAGGCAGGTGCATTACCCATGAAAAAATACAATATTCCTGTAGAAGCAGCTTTAGAAGTTATAGGAGGCAAATGGAAAGTCGTTATACTCTGCCATCTTATTAAGGCCACCAGAAGAACAGGAGAACTTAAGCGGCTGATGCCCGGCATTACCCAGAAAATGCTGACCCAGCAGCTGCGTGAGCTGGAAGAGGACGGAATCATTGAACGGAAAGTGTACAATCAGGTCCCTCCCAAAGTAGAGTACTTCCTTACTGATTACGGCTGGTCTTTAAAAGAAATCCTTGACTCTCTCTGCGCTTGGGGAGAACAGCATATCGACCGTGTTTACCCTGATAAAAGCGAAGTTCTTATGGCTGAACAGGAATTGAATGAAACACCTCTGCAATAAGTGACCATACAACATATGATTTAAAAGCTGCCTTTAAGTTATTGGCAGCTTATTTTTATTGGGTTCTCCTTTTACTGAAAAAAATCGATTTACCTATCGGCATGAATTTAATTTGTTTAATAAGTAGATAGTTCTATTTTTCCACTATTTACAATCTATTAAAATTTTCTGAATACTATCTAAGTATTTCGAGACTAGAATAAAGTCGAATACAATACATGTGTGGAGGCAGAAAATGAAAAAATTATCGAAAAAGATTATCGGGGATGGACTATCAAAACATGAAGTATCTGCCAAGAAGCCAAAGGAACCGACTAACGTTATTATGCTTGTGATGGATGGTGCAAGCTCTTCAGCTACAACGCTGGCCCGCTGGTACAAAGGAGCTCCTCTTGTCATGGATGAAATCGCTTCAGGCGGTGTCAAAACATTTTCATCGGAATCTGCTATTACTGACTCTGCACCTGGAGGTACGGCAATGGCAACAGGAAACAAATCCAACTCCGGATATGTAGGCGTTTTGCCTTCTGTTGTCAATTCACCGGGAGCAGAAAAAGTAAAGAGTAGAGATCAATTCAAGCCAGTTGCAAATGTTCTTGAAGGTGCCGAGCTTTCAGGCCGGTCGACTGGAATTGTGGCAACCTCCGAAATTCAGCATGCAACTCCGGCAGCTTTCTCCTCCCATCATGTAAACCGGAATAATTTCAGCGTAATCGGTGAGCAGCAAGTTTATCAGGACATGGAAGTTGTCCTTGGAGGAGGGAAAAAAGCACTTCTTCCTGAATCTGAAAAAGGCACCCGTAAAGATGGAGAAAATCTTATGAAGGTCCTTGAAAACAAGAATTATGATGTTGGCTAAAGGAATGGGCTTTAATTTAGACAAGCTGACAGAAGAGCTGTTTACAGAAGCTAAAGGAGCATTCAGAAAAATCGGAGCGTCCGTTAAAATTGACAGAACTGATTCAAACAACCCTGTACTGACTGTAAAGAGGGGCCGGACGGAAGCAAAAATAGCGATTGATAAAAATGAAATGATGATTGGCAGCAAAAAGTACGAGCTAGAAGGGATTACAGTTGAAAGCGACGGAAAAGTTTATGTACCTAAGCATGCAGTGGAGCTGTTAAGAAAAAATTCTTAAGATCATTCAACCATACTTCCCCGCTTAAATGCTGGCCATTCTTCTGCCGTATAGGATACTTGTAAGCCAGCAACTGATTTTATGCCTAAAGGGCAGCCGCTGCAAAGCAGGCTGTCTTTTTTTCAGTCTTACAAGCCTGATTAAGCAATGGTCTATCCCGCACGAATGATTTAATGTTATCCTGCTTCAAATGGTTCTGTTTACCAAACCCCCTCCCCACCCGGCTTTTAACACATTCTGATTGATTATCTTTCTGGCATTATCGTCCTTAACTTTTCATTTGCCGATTAAATATTAACCGGCGCTCAAGAACATTCGCAGCATACAAAATTACCTCCGAATCCTCTCTTTAAATAAGAGCACGATAACGGAGGTGATTTGCTGATTGTATACTAAAAATTAAAGTCTGTCAGATCACTCCCAGCACATCAAGAAACACGAGAATGATGGCAATCGGAACGATGAACTTCAAAGTGTAAAGCCAAAGAGCAAACCAGGCAGACGCACTTCCCGCTCCCTTTTCAAGTTCAGCTTTCAGCATGGCCTTGTCCAGCTTCCATGGAATAAAAAGAGCAATCAGGAGAGCACCTATTGGAAGCAGAATGTTACTGACCAGGTAGTCCTCGGCGTCAAAAATATTTTTCCCGAAAAGAGTGACATCCCCTAAGATTCCAAAGCTTAAAGCAGCAGGAATTCCAGCGGCGAAGATAAGCAAACCGCCAATCCAGGATAGCTTTTTCCTTTTCTCCGGCCTGCCCTTTGCTAAAGAAGCAACTAAAATTTCAAGCATGGAAAAGGCGGAAGTAAGAGTTGCGAACAAGAATAACGCCAGGAACAACACCATGAATAAGGAACCGAATGGAATTTGTCCGAATATCGAGGGCAATATGACGAACAGCAAGCCGGGACCTGCTTCAGGCTCCATCCCTATCGAAAATACAGCCGGGAAAATCGCAAGACCTGCAAGAAGCGAAATCACAATATTCATAATTACGATGGATACAGCGGATTTAGGCAAGTTTTGCGTTTTATCAAGATAGGAAGCATAGGTAAGCATAACAGATACCCCAACGCTAAGGGAGAAAAAAGATTGTCCCATCGCAGCGAGAACGGACTCCGAAGTCAGCTTGGAGAAATCCGGCTGCAGAAAAAAGGCGACTCCTTCCATCGCATTTTCGAGAGTAAGTGAACGAACGATGATGACAATGAAGATAAGAAAAAGGGCTGGCATCATAAATTTGTTCGCCTTTTCAATTCCGCTCGAGACCCCTCTTGACACAACAAGAATGGTCAGCAGCATAAAAGCAAACTGCGAACCCGCTGCAAAATAAGGCTGGGCAATTGTTTCATTAAAAAGATTTCCGAAATCAGCCGATCCAGACAGCTGGCCGGTCACACTATAAACCAGGTATTGAAGGATCCAGCCCCCCACAACGCTGTAGAAGGATAGCAGAATAAAGCTTGTTGCGACCCCCAGATAACCGATATAAGACCATGCCGTACCCGGTACAAGCGACTGATAAGAACGGATTGCCTCTTTTTGCGTGCTGCGCCCGATGACGAATTCACCGAGCAAGAGTGGAAGGCCGATCAATGCTGTAAATAAAATAAACAGCAGGAAAAAAGCGCCCCCGCCGCTTGTCCCCGCCACGTATGGAAGCTTCCAGATTGCCCCGATTCCGATAGCAGATCCAGCCGAAGCGAGGATAAATCCGAGCTTGGAAGACCATTGTTCTGATTGTTTCATATGTATCCTCATTTCAATGTATTTGTATACCTTCCTTTATATCAAACTTCTCCCCGTAAAGTAAACCTGGTTTTGATTCCACAAAAAATCCCGGGTCCCATTACCCGGGCTGCTACTGGCCCTTCAGCTTATTCTTTGCAGGCAAAAGCTGACCGAAACAGTATCTGCTGTATAATCCGCCATTCCTCATGAGCTCTTGATGCGTTCCCCTTTCCGATGCAGTTCCATTTGAAAGAAAGATGATTTCATCTGTGCACCTGCCTGTGTCAGCACTCCGGGTAAGGACGATAACTGTCTTAATCCCTCTTATCTTCTTTATATTGCTAAGGATCCTCCGGACTTCGAACGGTTCAATTCCCATGAATGCATCATCTAAAATTAAAATGTCCGGCATTGTACACAAAGCCCTTGCAATCGCGATTTTTTGAATAGCCGCTTTATTAAGGGTTGTTCCAGCAAGAGGTGTATTGTATTGTTCAGGGAGCTCCATAATGAAATCATGAGCTTGAACCGCTTTTGCAGCCTGAATAATCTCACTCATCAGCGCTTCCGGCTTCCCAAATGCAAGGTTCCCTTTCACTGTTTCAGCCTCCAGATCAGATCGTTCAAATACTGCACAGGATGATATTCTAGCGCCCGCTCCGCCTCCAAGCTTAATTTCCCCTTCTACAGGCTTTAAAAATCCAGTAAGCAAATGGGCAAGTGCAGTCTTTCCGGCCCCGCTTTCTCCTATAATTCCAATGATTTTGCCGGGATGCAGTTCAAATGATAAAGAATGAAGCACCGGATGATTCTCCTGATAACCGCATACTACACCGTCAAACAAAATCATCCCTCTGTCCTTGGCAGGAAACGGCGGCTGATAAACAGACCTTGGTGTCTCTAAGATCGCAAGCAGCCGGTATCCTGAAGTACGAAAATGGGGCCACAGCCCTGCAATCTGTCCGAAACCGCCAAGCGGAATAAAAATAAGGGCAAGGAGACAGACACATGCGGCATATTCACCGGGAGCGAGCTGGCCATACCATGCCAGCACCCCCCCGGAAGCAGCAAAGAGCAAGGAACAGCCCACTGCAGCACCCTTCAGCTTTTGGTTTTGAATAGAAACGCCACCTGAAGGCCTCGCTCCTTTTAAAGAAAGCAAATCAGAAAAGTGTGCAGATTCTATATGAACGTTAGCTTTAATCCTTAGATGACGGTACATAATTCCCGCTAAAACAGCCGAAGCGGCAAGGGCTCCTGCAGCAAGCGGAATCGAGTAGTAAAAAAGGATCCCCAGGCTCAATATAATCATGACAGGGACTACAAAAAATTTGTGGAGCCCCCTTTGAAAAAACCTTCTAATTGCTTCAACATCCTGAGTATAAAAGGATAAAAGCTGCTCATATGCTTGATGGTCAAACGAATGGATGGAGAGCTGCAAAAGCTTGTCCCGTAAAGCTTTTTTCAGTCCGGCAGCGGCACGCAGCCTAAATTCCCGGAAGGCCCGGTTTATTAGATGGGTAAGAATGAGTGTTGCGGCAATTAAAAGACAAAGCAGAAAAATTTCTAAAGGGAGCATTTTATAGTCATTCACTATTATTGTCTCATCAATGATAAGCTGAACAATAATCACACATACCGGCAAGATTAAAGCCAACAGGAAGGAAAAGACCAGCGGCTGATAAAGCCCTTTGCTATTCGTACCGAAATAAACTTTTAATCGGTTAATCATATTCATTGGCCAGACCCCATACTGTAATTTTTTTCAATGTACACCATAATATATCGGTTTCCGTTTATGCGCACCACATGATTCTGCAAAATTTTTCAATTCACAACCTAAGTAGCAGGCCGTCATCCTTACGAAATCGGCTCCAACGAAAAATAACCGCAAAAAAAACGCACAGCAGCTGCTATGCATTTCGCTTTCCTTCAACTATTCTATTTATGTCCGCTGCGGCGTCTTAATGGGGTTCGAGACCGTTTCCTGACTCAAGCATGCCGAATCCTGCTGAAAATCGTTAGACAATAAATGGGGCGCTTTATCAATAAGCAGACTAAAACCCCCATCTTGCCTTTGAGACTCCCACGGCTAAAGCCGCAAGCCCTACCTTACGGTGTGACGGGTGGGATTCTTGAATGACTAAACGTTCGCAGTCCATTTCTGTTTTGAACAGCCTTCAAGACAGGGGCATCTCATTGCCCCTCCTAAGACAGTGCATATAGCATCTTAGGCTGGTTGACTATGACCGCCAACCACAGGTGCATAGCGAATATTCATTGCACCGACTACATCTCTATGTTTTTCGAATCCGCACTGACACTTATATTTCCTGTCTATGGCTTTATTTTTTTTTGAACATTTCGGACAAGTTTGACTCGAGTAGGCGGGATTCACATATTCAACTTTAATACCCACTAGGTTTGCTTTATATTCGATGAAATGAGACAGGCGATAAAAGGACCAAGTGTGCAAATTCTTTTCGTTTTTACGGCTCGTTCTTGCCGTCTGTCTAATGTTCGCCAGTTGTTCCAAGCGAATGACAGAAATGTGATTGTCTTTTGCAAAATTGACGATTGCACGGCTCACCTTGTGGTCTTGGTCTTTCATCCATCGCTGTTCTTTATCATCCAATTTACGGATGGCATTGAGTTTTTTCTTCCTGCCCAATGTTTTGCGTTTGGAACGGAATGTACGCTTCATGTATTTGTTTTGTCTACCGTTTCCAAAGAAACAAACCTTGTCATCATCTGTGATGGCTACCGCAGGAACTTTCAAACCTAAATCTACACCCATTCTTTTCGTTCCTGTTTCTTGGGCAGAAGGAATGATGACAGCTATTTGGGCAATCCATTTATTTGATTTTTTTGTGATGCGAAGAGTTCCTAGTTTATGCTTTAGCAAATCAAAATTGCGGTTATGCTTATCGACTAATATCGCACGAATAGGTGTTTTCTTTACTTTACCGTTAATCAACAAAGGCAAATGTATGTGAGTGAAGTCAAACGAGTAGTTTTGGTTATTCCAAATGCAGACAGGCTTCACCAAAATAGGGATGATTGTGTATTTGCTTTTCTTAATTTTTGTAGAGAATACACTTTTAGCATCTTTAATTGCTTGGTTCTTGACTGCACTTGGAAGGTTGGCAGGAACATCTTTTGTTGTTTTCTTGGTGCTTTTCTGTTCTTTCACCATTTCAGCGATAAGACGATTCACTACATCAATATACTCTTTGCT
>NZ_JBNILN010000016.1:0-67414 GCF_050107715.1 Metabacillus sp. 84
TCTTTTTGTCCAGCTCCGGGCGCTAGCGCTTCGGCCGCTTCCCTCTCTCGGTCAAGGCAAAATGCGCCTTTCGGTCGAGAGCTCCACCGTCTCTCAGCGCTGGGCAAGCGCCCTCCGCTTTTCTTTTCACCACCAGATGATGGTCATGAAGGTTAGGACGGTTAGGAATGCTACGAAAACTCCTGAGTAAAGGAACAGGGCTGGAGCTTCGTGTCCTTTATGGTTCATGTGCATGAAATAATATAGCTGAAATGCCACTTGTACCACCGCAAGCAGCAGAATAAACGGAACGGTGAACCAGTGTTCGATTCCTTTGTAGCCTACTGCAATAAAAGCAAGGATCGTGAGGAAAATCATCATACCGAATGAAACGACCTGATACTTCATGTCTTCAGCATTCTTTTTTTTCCGGTAGGCCAGATCGATTTTAGGATTTCCTGAGTTCTGATGTTGAGCCATTTATCCCACCATCCCCATTAGATATACAACCGTAAAAATAAATACCCAAACCACGTCAATAAAGTGCCAGTATAAACTTGCTACATAGTACTTTGGGGCGTTATAAAGACTGAGCCCCCGCTTATTGTTCCGGATAATCAAGGTCGTAATCCAGAGTAGTCCGAAGGTTACGTGAGCCCCGTGCGTTCCTACAAGTGTGTAGAATGCAGAGCTGTATGCATTTGTAGTGATCGTAAAGTCTTTCTCAGACACGTAATGGTAAAATTCGTAGATCTCGAGGGCAAGAAACCCTGCTCCTAAAAGGACGGTGATGCCAAGCCAGATCTGCATCTGCTTAAAGTTAAAGTTTTTCATATGGTACATCGCATACACACTGGTCAAACTGCTCGTCAATAATATCATCGTAGCAATAAAAACAATAGGCAGTTCAAACAGTTCTTCCGGCGGACCTCCCGTAGGGGATTCTCTTAGAGCAAGAAAAGTGGCAAATAGGGAGGCAAACAGGACCGTCTCTCCTCCGAGGAAGAGCCAGAATCCAACAAACTTGTTTTTCCCTTCAAGGGTTGCTTTTTCGGGAGAATCCGGGAATGTTTCGGCAGTCAGCTTTTCTTCTGCTTGCATTACGCCTTCACCCCTTTTTCATCATCTTCCAAATCTTCTTTATGAATATGGTATCCGTGATCGTCAACAACAGAGCGGAGGAACATCGCCCCAAGTGTAATGGCAAATCCAAGGAACAGTACAATCATGGCCCACGGCTCTTCCGTACGGTACATCAGGCCAAAAGCAGCTACAAACAAACCAAATGCCATGACAAGCGGAACGATTGAAGAGTTCGGCATATGAATATCCGATACAGGCTCAGCAGGTGTCATCCCTTTTTTGCCGGCTGTTTTTTCAACCCAAAGCGCATCAAGGCCGCGTACAAGAGGTGTCTGCTTAAAATTGTATTCCGGTGTTGGAGCTTCCACGGCCCATTCCAGTGTTCTTCCATCGATCCAAGGATCTTTCCCGGCGGCTTTGCCTTTCACAGCTGTCATCACAATATTGATCAGCAGGACAATCGTTGCGGCAGCCATAAAGGCAGCTCCAATCGAACTGACAAGATTTCCTGTTTCCCAGCCCTGGTTCGGCAGAAATGTGAAAACCCTTCTCGGCATTCCGTAAAGGCCGAGGAAATGCTGTATAAAGAAAGTTAAGTGAAATCCAATGAAAAACAATACAAATGTTATTTTCCCGAGCGTTTCGTTAAGGATCTTGTTAAACATCAGTGGCCACCAATAATGCGCCCCGGCAAACAGTGCGAACACAACTCCGCCAACAATGACATAGTGAAAGTGAGCCACTACAAAGTAACTGTCGTGATACTGGTAATCCGCTGCAGCACTGGCAAGCATAACTCCTGTCACTCCCCCGAGTACGAAAGAAGGGATAAATGCCACTGACCAAATCATGGCAGTCGAATACCTGATTATGCCTCCCCACATGGTGAACAGCCAGTTGAATATTTTAATGCCCGTTGGTACGGCAATGGCCATTGTAGCGACTGCAAAGATGGCGTTAGCAATCGGTCCAAGCCCAGTCGTGAACATATGGTGTGCCCATACCATAAACCCTAAAAACCCAATCAGAACTGTTGCAAATACCATGGAAGAATAGCCAAAGAGCCTCTTCTTTGCAAATACAGGAATAATATCAGAAAATATACCAAAGGCAGGAAGGATGAGTATGTAAACTTCAGGGTGTCCGAATATCCAGAATAAGTGCTCCCAAATAACCGTATTCCCTCCTTTTTCTGCCACGAAAAAGTTTGTATCAAACAATCTGTCAAACATCATGAGTGCAAGGCCTACTGTCAAAGCAGGAAAGGCAAATAGGATAAGTGCAGAGGCTACAAATGTCGTCCATGTAAAGAGCGGCATTCTCATAAATGTCATGCCGGGAGCTCTCATGTTGATAATCGTAACGAGAAAATTAATTCCCGCAATCAAGGTACCAATCCCGGAAATCTGCAGACCGAGCACATAAAAATCGATGCCGTGCCCTTCTGAATAAAGAGATAGTGATGCGTATGACGTCCACCCTGCATCAGGAGCCCCGCCTAAGAACCAGCTAAGGTTTAGAAATATCCCCCCAAAGAAGAAAAGCCAGAATCCCAGTGAGTTCAGGAATGGGAACGCCACATCACGCGCTCCTATCTGAAGAGGCACGACAGCATTCATGAATGCGAAAAGCAAGGGCATGGAAGCCAGAAAAATCATGGTCGTTCCATGCATCGTAATAATCTCGTTGTATAATCCTGCCTGCAGAAAACCGTTTTCCGGTACAGCAAGCTGTATACGGATCAGCATGGCCTCAAGTCCGCCAACCAGAAAGAAAAATCCCCCTGCGATTAAATATAAAATCGCGATTTTTTTATGATCAACGGTCGTCATATAATCCCAAACCGTTGCTCCAAACCCCTTTTTTTGTGCGATTGTACTCAATTCAAACCCTCCCCCTTTATAGCAGCAATGCCTACTCCACTTTCAATCCATTCATGTAAGCTGTAAGCGCTTCAATTTCATCGCCGGTTAATTCCGGATATTTTCCGGTCATCGTATTGCCCGGCTTGTATTTTTCAGGATCTTCAAGCCACTTTCGAACGTTTTCATCCGTATTCGGCAAAATACCGGCAACTTTGGTTCGATCGCCAAAATTCCCAAGGTTCGGAGCTGTCCGGACTTCTTCAGGCCGCTCATCGGATGGGGTTACAGCATGGCAGCCGATGCAGCTCTTTTCCTGGAAAAGCTGTTCTCCCTGTCTTTCTAAAGCAGTTTGAGGTGCAGACTTTGCCGATTTCATTTTCTCAGTCCACTGATTGAATTCTTCCCGGGGTACTGCCTTCACTTTAAAATCCATCAATGCATGTGATGGACCGCATAGCTCAGCACACTTACCGTAAAGGTATTCTCCGGCTTTACTCACCTTATCTGAGTCAAAAGTAAGCCAAAACTTATTTTCACTCTCTGTATTCGTATCCATTTTGCCTCCGGCTGAAGGAATCCAGAACGAATGTTTCACATCCGAAGCTACAAGATTAAAGTAAACCCTTTCATCTGTCGGCACAATTAAATCCTGGCTAGTAATGATTTTGTGGTCCGGGTATTCAAACTCCCACCAGTAAAGACTCGCTCTGACATTCACGACTAAAGCATCTTCCGGTTTACGGTTTTTATCTTCCATCGGTTCTACGTTTGCAAGTTCAAAGGTTGCTGCTACAACTGGCACCGCAAGGATAAGCAAAAGTAAAATAGGAATAACAGTCCAAATGATTTCTAAACGCTGATTTCCTTCCACTTGCTCCGGGATTTTCGCTTCATCCCCTTTTCGTTTTCGGAAGCGTACGATAACATAGAAAAAAATTACCGTTACGACCGCTACTACAACCACCATGATAATCGTGCTTAACATCATGATCCCAAACTGGTTTTCCGCTACTTCTCCTGCAGGCTGCAAGGTAGAAAGAAACGGTTCTCCGCATCCGGCCATAATGAGCGCTGATAAAATAAATAAGCTCAACAGACGCCCTGTTGTCCGCCATTTTTTCATACCCAAATCATACCCCTCTTCCAGTAATTTAATGATGCGCTACTGCAAACCTTTAGAATATTGAAAAAAATTAATTTATGGAAAATTCTTTTAAATAAAAGAATTTTTTACAGGGATCAGGATGAATAATGCGCGGCAGCTGCACACTGCCACGCTTATTCATTTGCTTAAACGATCGTGAAGAGGATCATAGATACGAAGAGGATAGTTAAATAGTTGAGTGAGTATATAAACATCCATTTGGCCCAAACCAGATCATCCTTCATCTTGAAGCCGGAGAGTGCCAGTACAATCCAGCCCGCATTCAGGGCGGTAGCTAAAATCAGAAATCCTGTTCCCAGATCATACAGATAAAATGGAAGTGGAAGAAGGCATGCGACCCAGACCATCATCTGTCTTTTCGTCATGGCAAAACCGCGTACGGCCGGAAGCATTGGAATGTTGGCTGCCTTATATTCATCCACTCTTTTCATTGCAAGGGCAAGAAAATGCGGCGGCTGCCATATAAACATGATCATAAACAGTACCATGGCCTGCACCGTAAGATTCGGATCTACAGCAGTCCAGCCAATCAGCGGAGGAACTGCTCCGGGAAGGCTTCCGATGACAGTGTTGATCGTATACCTTCTTTTAGACCACATCGTGTACAGAAAGACATACGAAAAGACACCGATTGCGCCGATTACGGCAGCCATCATGGTTGTCATCATCAAAGCCGCCATACCAAGAGCAATCAGAAAAATTCCAATCCATAGCGCCTGATTCGGTTCATACTTTCCTGTAACGGTAGGGCGGTTTTTCGTTCTTTCCATAATGGGATCAATATCCCGGTCGTAATAATTGTTTACTGCACAAGAGCCTGCCATGACAAGCGCAGAACCAACGAGCGCAAATACCACTGTATCCAGCGACGCCAGAAAGCTCTGGCCGCTGAAATAAAATGCAAGCCACAATCCCGCGAATGCAGTGATCATATTCGAATTTACAATTCCTATTTTTATGAGAGCCAGGAAGTCCTTCCAGGCGGAAGCCTTAGTGATCTCATGAGGACCGTGTTCGCTCATTGCTGTTTCGGCAGCTGTCCTCGTATTCGGCATAATACATCCTCCTTTGCTGTTGATGCCACTTATCCGGCATCCAAAACCTGTCTTATCACCAAAAATTTAGCCTGAATCTACTCATAATGATACAGGAAGTGCTTTGTGAACAAAATGCTCTAAATGATTTAAACAATAAATCGACAAATATTTATGGCGAAATCGTGAACATTATGTGTCAGCAAAGTGAAGATTTGTGTGAAACTAGACAGGAATCCAGCAATTTAATTTTAACATAAAATGATAGTGGAAGATAAAGGCTTTTTCAGGTTTTTATAACCTTCTTGCTGTCTCTGGGAAATCACCTTCCATTTACTAGTTTATTTCTATTTTAATGGTAATAAACCGGTCTTTTTTCAAGCGTTTTGTGAACAATAGGCCGAGCCTGTTGTATTTTAGCCGCTTATTTCTTACAATCAAAGACGTATTATGTCAAAATACGATTAAGATCCAATGTTTTGTTTCGATATAAGAATAAGAAGGTGAATGATTTGAAGCGTGTTATTGCATTAAAATGGCTGGCGGTTATTACCACGCTGGTTATGCTTGTGGTCCTATTGGGCGGAGCATTAGTTACAAAAACCGGTTCTGGAATGGGGTGCGGACGATCGTGGCCACTCTGCCATGGAAAATTTGTTCTGCTGCCCGGTGATGTTACACCGGAACTGCTCATAGAGTTAAGCCATCGTGCCGCGAGCGGCATCGCAGGAATTTTAGTACTGGCTCTTGCCATAGCATCCTGGAGGCTGATCGGCCATATTAGAGAGACTAAATTTTTAGCCGTGCTGGCAGTTGTCTTCTTATTGCTTCAGGCCTTTCTTGGTGCGGGAGCTGTCATGTGGGGACAATCAAGTGCGATGAAGGCCATTCATTTTGGCGTATCTCTCATTTCATTCGCTTCCGTTCTTATGCTCGCCCTGCTTATTTTCGAAGTAGACAGAAAATTTGATGCCAATTCTCTTATTATCGACAAGAAAATGCGGTTTCACATGCTTGGCGTTCTGATCTACAGCTATATTGTTGTGTATACCGGGGCATATGTTCGCCATCGGGGAGCCAGTCTGTCGTGCTCTAACTGGCCGCTCTGCAATGAGGGAGCGTTCGGGATGCCAGTCCGTTTCCAGGAATGGGTACAAATGGGCCACAGACTTGCAGCCGGACTCATCTTCATCTGGATCGCCTATGCCGCTTGGCAGGCAATCAAGCATTACAAGCACCAAAAAGCAGTATACTGGGGCTGGATCATTTGCTTCATACTCGTTTCCCTTCAGGCACTGTCTGGAGCACTAATTGTATTGACCGAGCTGAACCTCGCTATTTCGCTCGCCCATGCCATTTTTATTTCATGTCTTTTCGGAGTATTAAGCTACTTCCTGTTGCTCATTTCGAGAAGCAAAGCAAATCAAATGAGGCTGTCAGAAAAGCAAACCGGTACAAATGAAGCTGGATAGAGATCCGTCATTACTAGGAAAAAAAGGACCCAGAGCATGCTCTGGGTCCTTTTTTCTGTCTGTCCTCAGATGCGATCTATCCTTCACCATTTACATGGCAGTACGCTTTCAGTTGCTGAGGATCATATGCCAGAGCTTTAGCGCTCAATCATAATAAGAGGGAGACGGCAGTGCAAAATAGAATTGAGGGCAACCAAAGCCTTTTCTGAAACTTCATTAAAAATATGAACCTTTATTTTTCATCCTTAAACATTTCAATTGCCAATTTTCTTTGTTTTTGATGGTCTACTATTGGTTCCGGGTAGTCTTTTCCAATCAGGCATGCCGCTTCCCTCTGGTCCTTGTCAGGCATTTTCCATGGTTCATGTATGTATTTGGAAGGTATATCCGCAAGCTCGTTTATATATTTACGGATATAGTCTCCTTTACTGTCAAACCGTTTGGATTGCGTTACAGGATTAAACACTCTGAAATAAGGGACAGCATCTGTACCGACGGAGGCTGCCCATTGCCAGCCGCCTATATTCGATCCGGGATCGTAATCGACAAGCTTGGAAGCAAAATAGTTTTCTCCGAGCCTCCAGTCAATCAGCAGATCCTTAGTTAGGAAAGATGCAGTAATCATCCGGAGGCGGTTGTGCATCCAGCCTTCTCTGTTCAGCTGCCTCATGCCCGCATCCACAATGGGATAGCCTGTCTGACCATCCTTCCACGCCTGAAATTTCTGCTCATCCTTATTCCAATCAAGCGACCGGTAAGCCTCGATAAATTCCTGATCTTTCGTTTCCGGGTAATTCGCAAAAATCATCTGATAAAAATCTCTGAATGCCAGCTCTCTGATATATGCTTCTTTGCTGTCTTCTGGAGCATCTGCCTGCTGAATAGCTGAAAAGACGGTCCGGGGAGAAATACACCCTGTCTTTAAATATCTGGACATCAGACTGGTGCCGTCGATCCCGGGTATATCTCTTCCTTCAGGGTATTCTTCAAGGGATTGATCGATGAATTTCTTCATTCTCTCCCTTGCTGCTTTCTCACCAATCTCCCAATCCTGTTCATCAAATCCTTTAGATAGCTTTTCGGCATCTTTCATCGCATTTTTTGAAAAGGGCTCCGCTTTCCTGGTAAACTTGCCCAGTTCATCAAATGACAATTTTTCACTCACAGGTTTGTCAAGTTTTTTCCAGGCTTTGTAGTAGGGGGAAAATACTTTATACACCGTACCGTCTTTTTTCCTAATTTCATTTGGACCATGTATGTATGCATCCTGAAAAGAATAGACATGAATTCCTTTTTCATCCAGCCAGCTGGTTATGCGCTCATCCCGTTCCTTGCCATAACCCGCTTCATCTTGATTAAAATATACAGCTTTTGCATCATTATGCTTGGACAGAAGATGCTGAAATGCCTTTTCCGGCTCACCTTCCACCACCTGGAGCTCTGTTCCGAGCTTTCGGCATCTCTTTGCAAAGTCCAGCATTGTCGCCATAAAAAATTGATGGCGAAGGCTGTTGCTTTCATTTAAAAATTTCCGGTTTAAGTGAAAGGTAAATATTAGTTCGAAATGATGTTTTTTACAGTAAGATAAGGCTTCTGACAAGGCTTTATTATCTTGAAACCGGAAGTCTCTCCGAAACCAGACGATAACACTTCCCACTGCTCCTCCTCCTTTCTCCATATGCATTCCCTTATTGGAAAGATTGTAACGGAATCATTAAAAAGAACATAGATTGGATGTGCTGAGGAACTTACAGCAAAAGAGCAGCCCCTAAGGACTGCTCTTTTGTTAGTTAGTGGGATAGCTCTATTAATAGGTCTCCGGTTTGGATTGCTTCCCCATTTCCAACATGTATATCTTTTACAGTGCCGGTGTACGGTGCCTGAACGGTTGTTTCCATTTTCATCGCTTCGGTAATCATCAGGTGATCCCCTTTATTGACTTTCTCGCCTTTTTGCACCAGTACTTTTATCACTGTACCAGGCATAGAAGCACCGATATGTTCCTGATTCGCGTGATCTGCCTTTGCTTTTGCAGCAACGGCTGATTTAATGCTTTCATCTTTAATGACTACTTCGCGCGGCTGTCCATTGAGTTCAAAATAAACGACCCTTGTCCCATCTGCTTGGGGTTCACCGATGGACACGAGCTTAACGATCAGTGTCTTTCCGTGTTCGATCACGACCTCAACTTCTTCTCCAAGTCTCATGCCATAGAGGAAAGTCGGAGTATCCAGTACAGAAACATCCCCAAACTGCTCAAATGTTTTCGCATATTCGAGAAACACCTTAGGATACAGTGCATGTGCAATTGCTTCAAAGCTTGTAACAGGTCTGTTCAAGGTTTGGAATAATTCCTCTTTGCTTCTGTCAAAATCAACAGGTTTAAGCAATTCGCCTGGCCTTACCCCTATTGGCTCTCTCCCTTTAAGAATTATTCGCTGCAGCTCTTTAGGAAAGCCGCCGTGAGGCTGTCCGAGATATCCTTCGAACATCTCCACTACCGAATCAGGGAAATCGAGTGATTCGCCACGCTCATAGACATCGTCTTCGGTCAGATTATTCTGGACCATAAACAATGCCATATCCCCGACCACTTTAGAAGAAGGAGTGACCTTTACTATGTCGCCGAAAAGTTCGTTCACCCGCTGATACATTTCCTTCACTTCATTCCAGCGGTCACCGAGACCGACTGCCTTTGCCTGCTGCTGCAGATTGCTGTACTGACCTCCCGGCATTTCATGCTGGTAAACCTCAGTATGAGGAGAAATCATACCGCTTTCGAAATCCTGATAGTATTTTCTGATACCCTCCCAGTAATGGGAAAGCTGCTCCAGAACCTCAACATCCAGCTTTGGCTGCCTATCCATTCCGGCAAGAGCATAATAGAAGGTGCTTGCACTCGGCTGTGAGGTCAGGCCTGCCATCGAGCTCACGGCTACATCGACAATATCTACGCCTGCTTCAGCAGCTTTTGCGTACATAAAGGTCCCATTCCCGCTCGTATCATGCGTATGGAGATGGATTGGAATGTCCACTGTTTCTTTTAAAGCAGAAATCAAATCGTAGGCAGCCTGAGGCTTCAGCAAACCGGCCATATCTTTAATAGCAAGGATATGCGCACCTGACTGTTCAAGCTCTTTCGCCATTTCTTTATAGTATTGCAGATCGTACTTTCTGCGTGATGGATCAAGAATATCCCCTGTGTAGCAAATTGCCGCCTCCGCTAGCTTTCCGCTGTCCCGCACCGCATCGATTGCCAGGGTCATGCCTTTGACCCAGTTGAGGCTGTCAAATATCCGGAATACATCAATGCCGGCGTTTGATGATTTTTCAACAAACTCTTTGATTACATTGTCCGGATAATTTTTATAGCCAACGGCATTGGAAGCCCGAAGCAGCATTTGAAGCAGAACATTGGGTGCTTGTTTTCTGACGGTCAGCAGACGGTCCCATGGATCTTCCTTAAGAAATCGGTAGGCTACATCAAATGTAGCACCGCCCCACATTTCCAGTGAGAAAAGCTCAGGCAAAAGCTTCGCAGTCGGTTCGGCAATTCTTTTTATATCGGCTGTTCTTAAACGGGTGGCAAGAAGCGACTGATGAGCATCCCGGAACGTCGTATCGGTCAAAAGAACCTGATGCTGATCTTTAATCCAGCTAACGAGCCCATCTGCTCCGCGTTCTTCCAGTATGTTTTTTGTGCCGCGTGGATAGTCGTCCAGCAGGCTGATCCCAGGAACAGGCGGTTTTTCAAAGACCGGTTTCTTTTTCTTGCCAATCCCAGGAAACCCATTAACCGTAACATTGCCGATATAGCTGAGCATTTTCGTTCCCCTGTCTTTCTTTTTAGGGAAAATGAAAAGCTCAGGTGAACTGTCAATAAAGGTGGTATCATATTGTCCGCTCAAAAACTGTTCATGCTTTACAACGTTTTCGAGGAAAGGAATGTTCGTTTTGATGCCGCGGATACGGAACTCTTTTAAATTACGGACCATTTTGGCTGCAGCCTGTTCAAACGTTAAAGCCCATGTGGAAAGCTTCACCAATAATGAGTCATAGTAAGGAGTGATAACTGCGCCCTGGAAGCCGTTCCCTGCATCAAGACGAACGCCGAATCCTCCGCCTGTCCGGTACGCCATGATCTTCCCGGTATCCGGCATAAAGTTGTTTAAGGGATCTTCAGTTGTTACACGGGATTGTATTGCGTACCCGTTCGTATGTATATGCTCCTGGGAAGGAATGCCGATTTCTTTGCTGTGGAGATCCATCCCCTCAGCAACCATTAGCTGCGTCTGCACGATATCGATCCCTGTAATCATCTCCGTAATGGTATGTTCAACCTGAACACGCGGATTTACTTCAATAAAATAAAAGTCATCGCCGGAGACGAGGAATTCCACCGTGCCTGCATTCAAATACTCTACTTTTTCCATTAGCCTTACAGCTGAATGGCATATCTCGAGCCGGAATTCCTCTGGAAGGGATACGCTGGGCGCAACCTCCACTACCTTTTGATGCCGGCGCTGAATAGAGCAGTCACGTTCGTACAAGTGAACGATGTTTCCGCTTTTATCCCCGATGATCTGTACTTCAATGTGCTTTGGATTTTCTATGAGCTTTTCAACATAAACCTCATCATTTCCAAATGCGGCTTTTGCTTCAGATTTTGCCCGCTCATAGGATTCCTTGACGCTTGCTTTGGAACGGACAATTCTCATTCCCCGTCCGCCTCCGCCCAGGGAAGCTTTAATGATAAACGGGTAGCCATGCTCATTCCCGAACTGAATGACTTCTTCCACCGTCTCAACTGGGCCGTCACTTCCAGGAATAACAGGTATGCCTGCTGACTCGGCCTGTTTTCTTGCCTTGACCTTATCTCCAAACATATCTAAGTGCTTTGACTCGGGTCCGACAAAAACAATGCCTTCCTGCTCACATCTTCTGGCAAAATGAATATTTTCCGAAAGAAATCCATAGCCGGGGTGGATGGCATCTACGCCATTTGCCTTGGCTATTTCAATAATTCCATCGATATCCAAGTAGGCATCAATCGGTTTTTTGCCTTCTCCCACGAGGTAGGCTTCGTCCGCTTTATAGCGGTGGTAGGCTCCAGCGTCTTCTTTAGAATAAATGGCAACCGTCCTTATATTCAGCTCTGTACAAGCCCTGAACACCCTAATTGCGATTTCCCCTCGATTGGCAACAAGCACTTTTTGGATTGTCTGCATGAGATATTTCTCCTCCTAAGGCAATTATATTAGTATGTCACTTTTAATAATAGTATATCACATTTTGCTGGACAAAGGTTTTTTAAAGCCTGATGACGCCTTTTTAACTGGAGCCTTTACAGCCCCGCTTTTATACTTCTTTCGATAATTCACAAACATGGATACGTTGACAAGCAGGCCTGCCGAAGTCATTAACACAAGCATAGAAGAACCGCCATAGCTTATGAATGGCAATGTGACACCCGTGATTGGTATCAGTCCGGTAAGACCGCCGAGATTAATGCCTGCCTGAATGGCGATCATACTGGATATGCCGACTGCCAGCAGCGTACCGAATGCGTCTTCACACTGCCTGGCAATGTAAAACCCTCTGAAAATGAGCGTGCCGAGTAGACCAAGCACGAAAAGCACTCCTAGAATGCCAAGTTCCTCCGCAACAATCGACATTATAAAGTCTGTATGAGACTCTGGGAGGTAACCATATTTCTGTACGCTATTCCCAAGGCCAAGACCGGTAATGCCGCCTGATCCGATCGCGTACAGAGAATTTGCCAGATGGAATCCAGCGTCGTCCTCGTTGCTGAACGGGTCGGTGTAGCCTGCGAATCTTGATACCCGCTCGGGTGTGGCAAAGTTATCCCAGTTCATAAGGATAAAGGGACTGAATAAAGCGAGGATAGCCAGTCCCGCCAGCACAATTTTCATCAGGCTTTTCCAATTCATCCCTGAAGCTGAAACCATTGCCGACATAATCAAAGCAATAATCATAGCCGTCCCGATATCAGGCTGGATGATGATTAAAAAACAGATTGCTGTAGTAAAAATGAGCGGAGGCATAACGGCTTGTCCAAAGTGATTTATGTATGCCTGCTTTTTCTCATAAATAGCCGCCAGATAGATAATAATGCTCAACTTCACAAATTCCGCCGGCTGCATCGTAAAACCGGCAACCTTAATCCAGCTTTGGGCGTTGCCTGCCGTGTGGCCGTATACAAACAGCAGCAGCAAAAGCCCAATCGAAAGAAGCATAATCATTTTTAATAGCTTGTCAGTTAACAAGACCCGGTAAGGAATTGCTGCGGCCATAATAAAAGCGATGGTACCGATACAAACCGTAATCAGCTGTTTTTTGAAGAAGTAATCGTTTTCCGTTCCAAATCTTGCTGCTGCCGTAATCATGCTGGAGCTGTAAACCATCACCAGACCAAATACACACAGCAAAAAAACTGTAAAAATCAAAGTATAATCATATGATTTTAGGATTTTTCTTATCATAAACTCTCTTCCCTACTTTTTCAATTAATTCTTCAAAAAATTTAATATTTTCCGTATATTTAAATACAAGACGTTTCACAGCCTTTAAAACTATCCTATCAGGGTAAGCGGCATCGCACAACGAACGAATGGAGGAATTGGCCATCTAAAATTCCGGAAACATACCGAGTCTAAAGAATGTCTTTATAAGCTAAAAAAACTCAAACCATTGTCTTGCAAACAGTTTGAGTTCTAAGGTTTTTATTTTTTCGTAAATGCCT
The DNA here is from genome assembly GCF_050107715.1 of Metabacillus sp. 84. NCBI lineage: Bacteria > Bacillati > Bacillota > Bacilli > Caryophanales > Bacillaceae > Metabacillus > Metabacillus sp. 84. The sequence continues at coordinate 13,362 of NZ_JBNILN010000016.1, forward strand.
CATGCAAAGCAGATAACTCGCGTTCAAGGGAATCCAGAAGAACTTTTCCTTCGTGCTCAAATACCAGTCCGAGACGAACGGCAAAGTCAATTTCCCTGGATAATCCGAACATTTGCGTATCTAAAACCTCTTCATAGAGAGGGCATTGCGGCATAGTTAAATTGTCCATCTGAACCTTGATCAATTTCATGATTTTTTCAGCATCCGCTTTTAATAGAGCAAGCGCCTTCTCACGATGATCAATCGCAATCTCAGAAGCCAAATGAATCCCTCCGTTCCCGAGCGATTACCTCTAATCTATCTATTAATATTAAAGGGAAAAAAGGAAAAAAGCAAGGTATAATGGAGGACAAATCGTGCTGTTCTTCGCCAATTACCGGCACAGCTGCCGGATCTGCCGCTGCGCGATCCATGACAACCTCTGAGAAAGCGCTTATAATGGGTTTTGAGGAGTGATAGCCATGCATAGTATCATTACATTGACAGGCAAAGTAAAACATCCGATTACCATTGATCCAAGTGTGTGGATCTTTGACGAACGCAAAGCTGATCTTGAAACCTTTTTTACTGTGAATGATGAAACCTGCCATAATGACGAAGCGTATACGAAAGCCATTTCTAAGCATTGGGACCGCGAGATCATGCAAGGAAATGAAGCCCCTGCCCAGCCTGAGAAAAAAACGTTTAAGAAACAGGAAATAGCAAACGGGACTTTCGGGATTCGTTTTGCTCCCTTCTTGCTGAACGCAGAGCTGGAGGAATCCGCTTCCGAAGTTCAGATTCTCTCAAAAAATGGAACCGCTGTCCTCTCTTTGCGTGAAGCAGAGGAACTAGTCGCTTTATTCAGCAAAAATGGAAAACCTCTGAAAGATGACGGACCTTTACATTTTTATTTCGGAGATGGTTCCAATAAAGATCGCCCAATTAAAGGGGTTACAAAGATCATCGTAGCTTAACAAACTAAGCAGAGGCAAATGCAAAAAAGTGCTCAGAGTATGACTCTGAGCACTTTTTGCTATCCGGAGGTCTTTCCCAGCGCTTTAACGAGACAGCATTTTCTGTTTGCGGCCATGACTCAAGCCTTGTGAAGACCAGACAAATGCCTTACAGTAAATCTGCAGCGAGCTGGGCCAGGCCGGAACGCTCACCTTTTACAAGCTTAACGTGTCCTGCGATCTGCTGATCCTTAAATTTTTCCACCACATACGTTAAACCGTTATTGTATTCATCCAAATACGGGTGATCAATCTGTTCAGGATCCCCCATCAGCACAATTTTGCTTCTTTCCCCTACCCGAGTCAAAATGGTCTTAACCTCATGCTTTGTAAGATTCTGCGCTTCATCAATGATAATAAACTGGTCCGGAATGCTTCTCCCTCTGATATATGTCAAAGCCTCCACCTCGATGGATCCCATACCGGCGAGGATCGCATCCAGTTCCCCGGGTTTTTTTGTGTTAAATAGAAACTCAAGATTGTCATAAATAGGCTGCATCCAAGGACGGAGCTTTTCTTCTTTTTCCCCCGGAAGAAATCCGATATCTTTTCCAACCGGAACGATGGGTCTTGCAACAAGAAGCTTTTTAAACGTCCCCATATCCTCTGTTTGAAGCAGTCCTGCCGCAAGAGCAAGAAGAGTTTTGCCGGTACCGGCTTTTCCTATAAGGGTAACAAGCGGCAAATCGTTTCTCAGCAAAAGCTCGAGCGCCATCGTCTGCTGGACATTTCTCGGCCTTATCCCCCAAATATGATCATGGTCTGTAAAGAGCCTTTTCACTTTTTTTCCGGTCTTATCAACCATTCCCACTGCTGAGGCAGATCCGCCAAGGGCATCCTTCATAATGACAAACTGATTCGGATAAAACGGATGGTTCGTAACTTCTGTCAAAGTAAGCTCATTTTTCTCATAAAACCTGTCCAAGTTTCCCTTGTCTATGTATAGGTCGAGGAAACCCGTATAAATATGATCCACTTCCACAACGCGGTCGCTTAGAAAATCTTCTGCAATTAACCCGAGGGCATCAGCCTTTACACGGACGAGCGTGTCTTTGCTGACTATTATTACAGGCCGGCCGTTTTCTTTCGTTTTCTCTTCGTTTGAAAGGTTATTGGCTACAGCCAGGATGCGGTTGTCGTTCGTCTTTTCCACAAAAATGTCCTGTAATTCATGGAAAGACCGGTGGTTAAGCTCTATTCTTAAAACTCCGCCATTACGGAGCGGTATTTTTTCATGAAGCTTCCCTTCTTCCCGAAGCCCGTCAATCAGCTTCGAAACCTGGCGTGCATTACGTCCTACTTCATCCATATAGCGTTTTTTGGAGTCCACTTCCTCCAGCACAACGGCTGGGATGACTACTTCATTGTCATCAAATGAAAAAATTGAATTCGGGTCTTGCAGCAAAACATTTGTGTCCAGAACATAAACCTTATTCAATATTCCGCCTCCTAATCCGCATATGGCAGCCTGAGCCGCCTTCCCTCTCGTCACCAGTGCAAAGCCTGTTCACTAATCGTTGCTAAAATATATGATTTTGTGAATAAAGATAGAAGGTTAATTAGACAATAAAGTAAAAAGCCATTCAAAAGGAGTGCTCTTATGCTGCGATCGTTACTATATTCCGTCATTACTGCCCTTTTCATGCTGACAGCCTGCTCAGCAAATGAAAATTCCCAAGGTGAGACCTCCAGCGATTACAAATCTAAGCCCATTACAGTCAAGAACAGCATCGAACGCCCGGTAGAGCGTCAAACAGGACAGCAGATTTCGAAGCATCTTGTGGAAATCGCCAACCGTGTGCCTGACGTAAATGATGCGACCGCCGTTGTCCTGGGCAAATATGCCATCGTTGGGATTGATGTGAATGCAAAACTGGATAGAAGCAAAGTAGAATCCATCAAATACGCCGTGGCAGAAAGTCTTAAGGACGATCCATACGGGGCCACTGCCATTGTTGTAGCAGATGCAGATACGAACCAGCGTCTGCGCCAAATGGCGAATGAAATCCAGCAGGGGCGTCCGATCGGCGGCATCCTTGATGAGCTGGCTTCAATCGTTGGCCGCGTAATGCCGGATGTACCTAATGATACGATTGATAATCAGGAAAAAGAACCAACCGAGCAGGACAATGACCAGCTGCCTAAAAAAGAGCAGGATGAACTGGACAATGAACAAAACGACCAATCCAGAAAAGAAATTCAAAAGAATTGATTCCATACAGGGTGCAGACGCAAGCAGTTTGAGCTTTAGATTCCATTAAAACATGCAGCAGGTAAACGCATAAAAGCTTAGCCTGAAAATTTTGGGCTAAGCTTTTTTCATTGCGTCCATAACCTGCTGATCAAGCCGGGCAGCCGCCTTTTCGTCATACGTCTTTGCATACTGCGGTTCAGCAGATATTCGGGAACCGTAAAACATGACATCCCGGACCTCAGAAATTTCAAGCTCCACCAAAGCAAGCTTTAGAGGGACATTTTCAAGCTTCTCTTGTTTTACATGAGCATTTCCAATGATCGAATACGCAGACTCGTTCGCCAAAAGATTAATAACAGCAGCAGGATGCTTATGTATATTTTCTAAAATACTTGAGCGGGTATCCAAAGCGAAATAAATCCTCTGCCGATCCGGCGCAAGCACCCATGATATTGCATTTACATTAGGTGCCCCCGTCTCTTGATCAATCGTTGCTATTGTCACAAACCTTTCCTTCTGCAAAGCATTAAAAAGCGGGTCAATAAGCTGATTCTCTACTTTGTTCGCCATATTCATCCCTCCAATGCTGCGGTATAGATCTATCATACCTATCATACCGATTTTTCACAAATGTTCCAATAAAAACTCTTACCGTAAAGCAACTTTTTCTGCCTGTGTTATAATCGGTCTATATAAACTGTTTAGAGGTGCTATCCATGAGAGTAAAATGTGTAATATGCGACCAAGTCCACACCATAGATGATGAAACCCTGCTGGCTAAAAGACTCCGCAACAGGCCCATTCATACCTATACATGCCCGGAATGCTACGACCGCATTGAGGTGCGAACGAAAGAACGCCTAAAAACTGGAAACTTCAGGTTATACCGCGATAAAGAAACCGGTGACTTCCTATCATGATCTTGCGGGGCGGGCTTTGCGGTCTGGCCGGCGGTTTTGCTCTTGGTTTTTTTCTAAAATGGACGCAGGGCGTAACAGGACTCACCGTTTATACCCTGCTCCTGAATATCGATTTTTTGTATCCATACCCGCTGCCCGAGTGGGTTGAATTTGCGATTCATTTAGGGGTAGCTGTTTTAATCGGAGCCGGGTTTGGAGCAATCGTTAAAAAAACCCGGATTTCACGTTTCAGAAACCAGCTCTTACTTGCTTCTCTCATAACTTTGCCAGCTGTGTTCTTATACTTTCCACTCTCATTACTAGCCATCAAAAGTGTCCCCTCTATCTGGAATGCTGCCGCTTTTGGATGGTGGTCAGCGGGGCATGCTGTTTTTGTCTTAGCTATGTGCGGGGGCGTATGGGCATTTACTTCAAAAAGAACAAATTAGATATCTGCTTCCCCTCGCAATACTCTCCTTATACATGGAATTTTATTTGACCCATCGTTTCTAGAAAGAGTGTTTTATTCAGCTTTAGATGAATGAATTAGACCCACATGCATTTTATTTCATTTTCCACAATCATGTAATTTGTCCGTGCCTTTATAGAGCAGGTACGCTTTTGCACGTGGAGCAGCCTGGACACAGGCATGTATATACATACCCCTATCCTATTTATATAGATAGACTTCCAAACCAAAAAAACCCCAATCCAAGGGGTTCACAAACAATAATTTTGATACCGGTCCGGTTCACGCCGCATCTGGTCTTTCATCACATCAATCAGCTCCGCAGGGAAGCGGGTGCGGTATTCTTTTCCGTTCTGCAGGCAGGTGATCCAATAAAGGCCCTCCTCCATTTTATAGGAGAGCTGATTGATTCCATGATCCTCTTTGAGAACGCTTTCAAAAAGTGCTGCGGTTTCAGCGGCAGATAGATCGTCAGGTCTGTCGAGAGCTACTACTTTAATAGAGAGCCAGTTATAGAGGGCATCCTGCAGGGATCTCATACGGACTGCTCCATTTTTTTATGGCGTCTTAGCCGGATTTTATAAATGATCAGGATCAGGGATGCGATGATTAGCCCTTCGGCTATCGGGAGAAAGATAGCTAGGAAGGTCAAGATGATGCAGCCGAGAAAAAGGAACAGATAAATGAGCGCGGCTTTAAGAGGCGGCAATTTTTTTGCGAAGCCCAGCTTAAACACAATAATAGAAAGAATTAGGACAACTGTGAGCATCGTCCATCCACCGGCAGCCGGGTTCAATGCAGTATAAATTAATTTCGCCACCGGCCACATGCTGCTGTATACATCCGGTTCCACATCGATTTCCTCCTATTCTGTTTTCCATATAAAAGAAAATGGTTTCTTTCAGAGTAGCAAAGAAACCATTTTCGGACAAGCTTTTATTCAGTTTACATGCCAGAGAGTTTCTTTTTCTTGGCAGCTCTTTCACGTTCGTTTTTATCGAGAATTTTCTTTCTCAAACGAATGGACTCAGGCGTTACTTCACAGTATTCATCATCATTCAAGTACTCGAGGGATTCCTCTAGTGTCATGATGCGCGGTTTTTTCATCGTTGTTGTTTGATCTTTTGTTGCTGAACGGACGTTTGTTTGCTGTTTCATTCTGCAGATGTTTACGACAAGGTCGCTGTCACGGTTATGTTCTCCAACGATCATTCCCTGGTAAACGTCTGTGCCTGGTTCAACAAAGATTACGCCGCGGTCTTCAATTCCCATGATTCCGTAACCGGATGACTTGCCGTTCTCCATGGATACAAGTACACCCTGACGGCGTCCTCCAACCTGGCCGGTCGCCATTGGCTGGTAACTGTCAAACGTATGATTGATAATTCCATAGCCGCGAGTCAGAGAAAGGAACTCTGTAGAATAGCCGATCAATCCGCGTGATGGAACCATGAAGATCATTCTTACTTGGCCGTTTCCATTATTGATCATGTCCAGCATTTCACCTTTACGGGCACCGATGGATTCCATTACTGCTCCTGTATAATCTTCTGGAACATCAATTTGAACGCGCTCCACAGGCTCGCAGCGGACACCGTCGATTTCCCGGACAATAACTTCAGGCTTTGACACTTGAAGCTCGTAGTTTTCGCGGCGCATGTTTTCAATCAGGATAGAAAGATGAAGCTCTCCGCGTCCCGAAACTGTCCATGCATCTGGAGAATCCGTATTTTCTACGCGCAGGCTGACGTCTGTCTGAAGCTGCTGCATAAGGCGCTCTTCAATTTTACGGGAGGTAACGAATTTCCCTTCGCGTCCAGCAAATGGACTGTTGTTTACAAGGAAAGTCATTTGAAGTGTCGGCTCATCAATACGCAGGATAGGAAGTGCTTCCTGGTGTTCTACCGGGCAAACGGTTTCTCCTACATTGATGTCTTCCATTCCGGAGACAGCAACGAGGTCTCCGGCGCGTGCTTCTTCAATTTCAACACGCTTCAACCCTTGGAAACCAAAGATTTTTGTTACGCGGAAGTTTTTCACTGACCCGTCAAGCTTCATGAGGGAGACTTGCTGGCCAACTTGCATCGTTCCTCTGAATACCCGGCCAATTCCAATACGGCCAACGTAGTCGTTGTAATCTAGAAGGGCTACTTGGAACTGAAGCGGATCTTCACTGTTATCAATAGGTGTCGGAATGGTTTCCATGATTGACTCAAAGATGCACTCCATGTTTTCTTCCTGTTCAGCAGGATCCGGGTTCATGCTCGCGGTCCCGTTGACAGCAGAAGCAAATACAACCGGGAATTCCAGCTGTTCTTCAGTTGCATCCAGCTCAATGAACAGGTCGATTACTTCATCTACCACTTCCTGCGGGCGGGCAGAATCTTTATCGATTTTGTTCACAACAACAATCGGAGTCAATTTTTGCTCCAATGCTTTTTTCAGAACAAAACGTGTTTGAGGCATGCATCCCTCATACGCATCAACAACGAGAAGTACACCGTCCACCATTTTCATGATCCGTTCTACTTCGCCGCCAAAGTCGGCATGGCCCGGCGTGTCCAGAATATTGATGCGTGTGTCTTTATATTGAATAGCCGTGTTTTTGGCCAAGATTGTTATTCCGCGTTCACGTTCCAAATCATTGGAGTCCATGGCACGTTCAGCAACCTGCTCGTTCGCACGGAATGTTCCAGCTTGATGAAGCAGTTTGTCTACCAGCGTCGTTTTCCCATGGTCAACGTGGGCAATAATCGCAATATTGCGAAGATCGTTTCGAAGTTTCACAATTTCATCTCCTATAATTTCAAAATACCCTCGATATTATAACACACACTGCTGGTAAAATAGAAAGTTTTTAAGTAAACTTAATTCAGAATCTTTTTTTATGTTAGGGGATGCAGCAAATGAAATCGGTTAAATGGAGATTTTTAGTGCTGGCCGTTCTGGCAGCCGTGATGATGATGATGATTGGAATTTCTGTCGGTCTGAGGAGTATCCTTGGCATCGTGGCCTCTATTATTGGATTGTGCGCAGTAATGGGCTTTGGTTTTGCAACGAAGAAGAGAATGCGGGAAAAGGGACTTTTATAATATAAATAAGACCGGGAGGACAGCCTCTGCGGTCTTATTTTTGTATACGCGATTCTGCTGTTTCAGCATCTACAAAGGAAAAATTAATACCATATATTCCTTATCCCCGATTTTCTCAAGCTTGTATTGCTCAAATCCGCCTGCGCTTAAAAATCGGATCCACTCAAGCCTGGCTTCCGGAACTCCAGCGAACAAAACTTTGTGTCCTTGAAGCCTCAATTCCTTTCCGATCAGAGAAAGGATCTCTTTTCCCGTTCCGCGGCCTCTGAAATCCGGATGAACCAAAATGGTGCCAAGCCAGGCCTTTTCATTGGAAGGAACCCACTCTGCTAAAAAGGAAATGGCCAGCGGAATGCCATTCTTCTCCCATATTCTCCATTCTCCCTGGTACATTTCATGCCGCTTCATATAATCAGATAATTCGTCTGGATCTGATTCTTCCTTAATCCAATCAGGACTATTTTGCGCGCATTGTTTAAAAAAATGAAGGTCTTCTTCGTGAAAAGCCCTGTATTGAAGCATGCTATGATTTCTTCAGGTACGTGCTGAATATTTCCTGATGAAGACCGTCTCTTGCTGCCAGTATGCTGTTCGGGCCGATTACATTCACATCTTCCCCATCCACTGTTGTTGCTACCGCACCGGTTTCCTCAAGCAAAATTAATCCGGCTGCAAAATCCCAGGGAGCGAGTCTCATCGTAATATAGCAATCCAGGCGACCTGATGCGACGTAAGCAAACTCCAGTGCCGCTGAGCCATATGATCTAGTACCGCGAGAATGGCGAACCAGCGGCGCTAAAACAGAAGGATCAATTCTTTTGTTTTCCGTGATCCAGGTTGCATTTAAGCCGATGATGGATTCTTTCACTTCTCTTTTTTCCAGCACAGGCAATGGGGTTTCATTCATAAATGCCCCCTGGCCTTTCACTGCATGATAAAGCTCATCTTGGACCACGTCGTAAATAAGACCGATCATCCCTATTCCATCCTCGTAAATTCCAATGGATATGGCAAAATTTCTTTGCTGATGAACAAAATTCATTGTGCCGTCGATCGGATCGATGATCCAGATTATTCCTTTTTCATCCTCTATTTCATGGCCATAGCCTTCTTCTCCTAAAATGCGGTGATCCGGATACGTTTCTTTAATTTTGCTGATAAAAAATTGTTCTGTTTCTTTGTCCATATTTGTAACAAGGTCATTTGGATTGGATTTTGTTTGAATAGAAAGAGAAGTTGCAAAAGAACTTCTGATGCGTTCACCGGCTTCTCTTACCCAGCTCTTTGCTTTCCCGTCAATTTCTTTCCAAATTGTCATGGTTAGCCTCTTTTCTGTTAGGACTAGTCAGATAAGCCTGTCCATATTATGTAATCGTTATGTTTTCAGGATACTTCATGGGGTTTCCTAATTCAAGCATGAAGGGGGAGGGCGAAGACGCAGATAAAAACGAACCTTTTAGAGGTTCGTTTAAAACATCTTCAGGCTATGCCTGCAGCTTTAGCCATTCTCTTCTGAGTTTTTCAAGTCTTTGTTTACTTGCGGATTTTTGATCTTCGTTGTTTTCCTCCATCGCTTCGAATAATGTGGCCAGTTCATAATCCAATTCCAGCTGGATCACACCAATACGATTTTTTATTTCTCCTGGCTGAGCGGCTTTAATGACCTGCTTCATTGAAAAACTCCCCTTTCATGCTTATTTCCTTTATAAAACTTCTAATGGTTGGACCGATAAGATTTTGTATATCTTATGTTTATTTATTATGACAGGGAACACGGTAAAAAAAATTGTGTATCTACCTATAATTAGAAGGTGTTATCAATACTTTACCACTTTGCTGACCGCGCGAAACGTGCAACTTGATTGGACCTCCGCTGGGGGTGTGCTACAATATTTTTACCCATAAACAGGAGGTTGCACTCATCATGAATTTTACAGGATTCGAAGCAGAAGATTTTGAAGTATTTGCAGTAAACGGGCTGGAAGAGAGGATGGAAATGCTCGTTGAAACGGTAAGGCCGAAACTTGAAGCACTGGGGGTGCACTTCAGTGCAATGCTGTCCCAGTTGACCGGGGAGGAGATGTTTCCGCATGTTGCGAAGCATGCCCGCCGCTCTGTAAATCCTCCCAATGACACGTGGGTGGCCTTCGCAAGCAGTAAAAGAGGGTATAAAATGCTTCCTCATTTTCAAATAGGCCTTTGGGAAACGCATGTTTTTATATGGTTCGCCATGATTTATGAAGCGCCAGGAAAAGAAGCTTTTGGAAAAGCCGCTGAGAAGAAGATCCCGACCATTGTAAAACAGATCCCGGGGCACTATGTCTGGTCAGATGATCACACAAAACCCGGTGCCTCACCTCAAGAAGAGCTGGGAAAAGCCGGCCTGAAAAAAATGGCTGAACGCCTCCAGTCTGTTAAAAAAGCTGAAATGCTCTGCGGAGTGCATATAAACAGACAAGAGGCAGAAGCTATGAGCGGCGAGGAGATGATTACAAGGATTGAACAATCCTTCCAAACTCTTCTTCCCCTTTACCAGCTCGCCCAGAGAGCATAGCAAAAATCCCGGGATGCATATAATCCCGGGATTTTTATTAAGTCATTTTAATTTTTTCGCCGCTGTCGCTTGCTTTTGCTTTTTTAACCGTCCGATAGGAGGAATAGCCGCTCGCCTCTTCAAACTCATCGCACAGATTCTTCTCTTCCGCTTTGCCAGGGACAATTTCTTTAAACCTTCTGTAGCTGTTCATCAATTCTTCTCTTAGTATTCCTGTTTCATATGCTTTTTCTACGTTCTCAAAAAATTGTACGGCGTCAATAATTTCTTCTGTTGACCAATCAGCCGACAAAGGATATTGGTAGTCCATCGGTTCACCTCAAACCATTCAATTTATTCTCCCCACTGTTTCCGGATGATTTCTCCCTCACTCATCATTCTATCAAATAATTCCTTTACAGAGGGAATGTCATGGATTATTCCTGCAGCCTGGCCAGCCCATCCGAAGCCTTCCCCCCTTTTGCCCTCATTTATGTATTTTTTATTGGCAGCCCCGTCTATATACGCCCTTAACCCTTCAAATGCTGCTTTTGTGTCCTCCAAATCCAAAATCCTGGTGGTCCAGTCATTTGAGAGCGCGCGCCCGGGTGCTCCAATTGTTTTTTTAATCAGTACAGTCCCGTTCTCATCTGCATTGAGAAGATCCTCCTTATAGGCAGAATGGGCATGGATGCACTCTTTTACCGCGATGAACCTTGTGCCCATTTCAATTCCTTCAGCCCCAAGAGCTAAAGCAGCCATTAATCCCTTTCCATCAGCAATTCCTCCGGACGCTATGACAGGGATAGATACGGACTCAACAATACTTGGAATCAGCACCATCGTGCCAGTATCTGTTTTTCCAAGATGCCCTCCTCCTTCATGTCCCACAGCCATTACTGCATCAGCTCCGAGCTCCTCTGCTTTTTCGGCCTGCCTTCTTGCTGCAACTAAAACCAGTTTCCTCACGGGTACTCCCTCAAGCTGCTGAAAAACAGGGGCCGGATTCCCGCCAGTCATGGAAATGACCTGGACCTCCTCGTCGATGGCTGCCTGCAGCATCCGGGAAAACGGCCTCCCATGCTGCCCAATAGCAAAATTGACACCAAAGGGCTGAACGGTTTTCTCCCTTGTCTTTTGTATCTCTTTTTTCAGTTCTTCAGGTGAACTTAGTGACATCGCCGTGATCTGGCCGAGTCCCCCGGCATTGGAAACGGCTGCTGCAAGCTCCGAGTAGGCAAGGTAGGCAAGTCCTCCTTGAACGATTGGATACCGAATCCCAAGCAGCTCTGTCACTCTTGTTTTCCAATTCATTTTTCATCCCCCCCATATCCTTTTTTGATAGAAGGCATATAAAGCCCTCTGACAAGATCCTTGAAAATTTTCTTTATTATTAAGAGCACAAGTGATATAATTCATTTGTTTTAGATTAGGACGCATTTTGAATAAGAAGGTGGAATTACAAATTGAATCAAAACCTTACACCGCTTTATACCGGATTAAAAAAGCATATTGACCGGAATCCTGTTCAATTTCATATACCAGGACACAAAAAAGGCGCTGGAATCGACCCGGATTTCAGAGAATATATTGGCGAGAACGCTTTGAAAATGGATCTCATAAATATTGGTCCGCTTGATGACCTTCATTCTCCTAAAGGCATTATAAAAGACGCTCAGGAGCTTGCGGCTGAAGCATTCGGTGCAGACTATACATTTTTTTCGGTCCAGGGAACCAGCGGGGCCATTATGACGATGGTAATGGCAGTCTGCAGACCGGGAGACAAAATCATCGTTCCGAGGAATGTCCATAAATCAGTCATGACAGCTATCGTATTTTCAGGAGCCATCCCTGTTTTTATTCACCCTGAAGTGGATAAGGAACTTGGGATCTCCCACGGAATTACGACCGATGCCGTGCAGACAGCTCTTGATCAAAACCCCGATGCTAAAGGAGTCCTGGTGATTAATCCAACGTATTTCGGCATATCGGCTGATTTACAGAAGATCGTGGAAATTGCCCATTCCTGCCATGTGCCCGTATTAGTCGATGAGGCTCATGGGGTTCACATTCATTTTCATGAAGAACTCCCGTTATCAGCCATGCAGGCGGGAGCTGATATGGCTGCTACAAGCGTCCATAAATTAGGAGGATCGATGACTCAGAGCTCTGTGCTTAATGTTCGGGAAGGTCTTGTTTCTGCCCAGCGGGTTCAATCCATTTTAAGCATGATGACCACAACCTCCACTTCTTACCTTCTCCTCTCATCCCTTGATGTGGCTCGCAAGCGGCTTGCAATGGAAGGGAGAGAGCTGATCGATCAAACGATACAGCTTGCGCAGAAAACAAGGCATCAGCTGAACCAAATAGAAGATATTTATTGTGTGGGTCCTGAAATTTTAGGGACTAAATCCACTTTTGATTATGACCCGACTAAATTGATTATTTCTGTTAAAAGCCTTGGCATAAACGGTTACGATGTAGAAAAATGGCTTCGTGAAAAGCATAAAATTGAAGTCGAACTTTCTGATCTTTATAATATTCTTTGCATTATAACCCCCGGCGACACAGAAGAAGAAACGAGCCTGCTCGTGCAAGCCTTAAAAGAGCTGTCTGAGAGGTTTAAGCAGCGCAATCCCGGCCAGGCTGAAGAAACGTCCGTATTGCTGCCTGATATTCCAGTGCTTGCTCTCACGCCGAGGGATGCTTTCTACGCTCAGACCGAACTCGTTCCGTTCCAGGAATCAGCGGGAAGGATTATCGCAGAATTTATTATGGTTTATCCTCCTGGCATTCCAATTTTTATCCCAGGAGAAATTATTACAGAAGACAATCTTGCCTACATTCAAAAAAACATGGAAGTGGGATTGCCGGTACAGGGCCCTGAAGACCCTAACCTGAATTCCCTTCGTGTTATTAAAGAGCATAAAGCGATCAGATAGCACATATTAAAAAGCATGCATGGAGTATTCCATGCATGCTTTTCCCCTTTTTATGCTTAACCCCTGTTATTTATTACCGTTCTAATTCTGTCTTTTCACAATCACAATTCAAGCATTTTCCATACAGCGTGGATACTTTCTCATCATCAAAGTGGCTGATTGTGCTGCTGCATTCCTGACATACGATTGTTCCCATCTTCCCATCCCCTTTACATTATTGTAAGCGGTTTTAATTATCTGTTGTTTCTATATTATTATGTCACATTGTATTCGTCAAGTAGAAAAAGTATGTCACATTTGATTTTTTTGGGGTCCTAAATAAACCAATTTTGGATGCGATGGCTCAATGAGGCTCGGGGCTAAACTATGAAGAAAGAATGGACCATCTCTCCTGGTATATCCTATATAATAGAAGGAATCAGATTATTCAAACAAACGGGGAGGATTTCTGATGAAGCATGCGAGTATTGTTTTAAAAAGCCAGACTGAAATTTCTTTAAGCGATATCAAGAGTCTGATCGGTTATTATAGGGAGATTACAGAAAAAACCGGCCAGCAGCTTGGGTGGGAATACGGCTCATCTGCATTTCCTTATCACATATCTGAGCAGAATGATAAACTGATGGTGCTGGAAAGCAGTGAGCGGGGTTTTCATCAAATCTTTATTGGTCTTGCTAATGGGGAGCCAGCTGTCATTCAATTTTATCTTCCTGAGAATTCAGCACATGGGGATAAGGCAAAGGCAAATGAATTGTGTAAGTTTTTTGCCCGGAAACTGGGAGCGGAACTTCATCTCTTCAGCGGAAAAGTAATGAGGTTCGGCTGAGAAATCCTATATTCCGACAAAGTATATAACGATCTGCCGAATAATTTATGCCCGGATACCATCATTCGGGTTTATTTTTTTTTGATATAGGCTAAATATCATATGCAATGTTTCATATTTTACAGTTTAAAGATGCGTTAGACTGTATAGATTGAACTGTGATGCTTCAAACTAATCTCAGGACATGTTACAATATGAAACGTTGTGTTTATAACACAGACTAAGATAAAAGGAGCTGATGCGTATGAAACGCGTAACACCTGTATTTACTGTTTCACTGATCGTCTCCGCTCTGTTTATCTTATGGGGAGTCTTACCCGATAGTTTTTTGGGCAATTTCACTCTCTCTAAGGTTACAGCAGCAGTGCACGGTTTTATTATTGAGAAGTTTGGCTGGTTTTATCTTCTCACGGCAACATTCTTTCTGATTTTCGCTTTAGGCCTTATCTTTACTAAGTACGGGAACATTAAGCTTGGAAAAGACGACGATAAACCTGAATACTCGTACATATCATGGTTCGCCATGCTGTTCAGTGCCGGCATGGGGATCGGCTTAGTTTTCTGGGGAGCTGCAGAACCATTAAATCATTATATGACACCTCCTCTCGGAGAAGGCGGTACAGATGAAGCAGCCAGAGGAGCTCTCAGGTACTCATTCTTTCATTGGGGATTGCACCCGTGGGGTATTTACTCTGTAATCGCACTCGCCTTAGCTTATTTCACCTTCAGAAAAGGCCAGAATGGAGTCATCAGCAAAACGCTTGAGCCATTGATTGGGAAAAGATCTGAAGGCGGCTTCGGAATCCTCATTAATTTTGTTGCTGTTTTCGCAACGATTTTTGGAGTTGCCACTTCCTTAGGGTTAGGGGCCACTCAAATTTCCGGCGGGGTTTCACACGTATTCCCGGTCATCCAGAACAATTTGACCACACAGCTTATCATTATTGCGATTGTAACGGTTCTATTCACAATATCCGCCCAAACCGGACTTGATAAAGGTATTAAATATTTGAGCAACCTGAATGTCATTTTAGCCATTCTTCTTATGGCTGCACTTTTATTCATCGGACCTACTAATTTTATAATGGACTTCTTTGTTACAACTTTGGGAGGCTATATCCAAAACCTTCCCGCACAAAGCTTTAGACTGCTTCCTTTCCAGGAAGAAAATACATGGATTCAGGATTGGACATTGTTCTATTGGGCCTGGTGGATTTCTTGGGCGCCATTCGTTGGTACATTTATTGCCAGGGTGTCAAAAGGAAGAACCATCCGTGAATTCGTTATTGGAGTTCTAGCTGTCCCGACAATATTTGGAGCATTATGGTTTTCTGTATTCGGAGGCTCAGCGATCTACCTTGAGCATTTCCAAAACGTGAATCTTGTTGAAGCGATGACAGAAGGCGGTACAGAGATTGCTTTGTTTGAAACTCTCAGCAACTTTCCGCTGGGTACAGTATTATCCCTGCTCGCTATTTTCCTGATTGCTACATTCTTTATTACTTCTGCCGATTCAGCTACATTCGTACTGGGCATGCAGACTACGAACGGTGATTTGAATCCAAAGAATTCAGTTAAACTTGTATGGGGCATTATCCAATCAAGTATTGCTGCCATCCTTTTGTTTACAGGAGGATTGGAGGCTCTTCAGACAGCATCCATAATAGCAGCACTGCCATTTGCGATTATTATGATCATGATGGTGTTCTCTCTGGCCAAATCATTACGCAAAGAAAAGGTTATGATATACAAGCCAGTCGATAAAGAGACATTAGATAAATTAGATAAAAATGAAACATAATTCCTCTTCCCTCCGTCTTACTAGCGGAGGGTTTTATTTAATCTTTATTTATTGAAAATTCAATTTATCATTTGAGTAACATTTTGATGACATGATCTAGAACATGAAAACAGTATGGTAAAATGGGATTAATTTGATAGGTCTTTCTGGGCCTCGGGAGGGAAAATTGTGTTCACAGACAGAATGCTTCAGTTCAATCGGATCCTTCTTGCCGCCTTGATTGGACCCGTTCTAATTCTCTCTTCCTGCACATTCCCGGGAGTCATTTCCCAGACTGCAGTCCCCCCTGTTCATTCAAAAGAAAAGGTTATTCTTTTCTTCTCGGATGAAAAGAAAATAGAGGAGGAAGAGCAGTACTATGATGCGCTGCTTGCTATAAAGGACAAGTATCCTGCGGAGTATAAGAAAATGAGGATTTATCAGGAGGAGCAAAAAAATCCTTACGGAGTAAGCACTTATCCTGCTTTAATGATCATGGAAAATCACGAAATTGTTGTAAGAATTGAAGGAATAGTGAATAGCAAGGATGAAATACTTGCTCCAATCAAAAAAGCATTGAGTCCATAGAAAAAACCTCCGCAAGAGCGGAGGTTTTTTTGTTATTTTACGATGTGGATCGGGCTTCCAAGAGCAACTTCTGCTGCTTCCATTGTAATTTCTCCCAAAGTAGGGTGAGCATGAATGGTCATAGCGATATCTTCAGCAGTCATGCCGGATTCAATGGCAAGACCAAGTTCAGAGATCATATCAGAAGCGTTTGCACCAGCAATTTGAGCTCCGATTACAATTCCGTCCTCTTTAGTCGTCACGAGCTTCATGAAACCGTCTGTCTCGTTAAGTGACAGGGCACGTCCATTCGCTGCGAATGGGAATTTAGCCGCAGTTACTTCAAGTCCTTCTTCTTTAGCCTGAGCTTCTGTATAGCCTACAGTAGCCAGCTCTGGCTCAGAGAAGACCACAGCTGGAATTCCAAGATAATCGATTTCGGCCGGCTCGCCTGCGATCACTTCTGCAGCTATTTTGCCTTCGTAGGATGCCTTATGTGCAAGAGGCGGCCCTTCTACGATATCACCGATTGCAAAAATGTTGGAAACGCTTGTGCGGCACTGCTTGTCAATTTTGATAACGCCGCGGTCACTCATTTCAACACCAACCTGCTCAAGGCCAAGCTCATCAGTGTTCGGACGGCGGCCTACCGTTACCAATACGTAATCCGCTTCGACTGTTTGCTCTTCGCCTTTCACTTCAAATGTTACTTTCACGCCATTTTCTGTTTCTTCAACAGATTTAGCCATCGCTTTTGTATGAATGTCAACGTTCCCTTTTTTCTTCAGGTTGCGTTTAACCAGTGAGCTCATTTGTTTCTCAAAGCCCATTAAAATATCATCCAAAGCTTCAATGATGGTTACTTCAGTACCAAAGTTAGCATAAGCCGTTCCAAGCTCCGTACCGATGTAGCCTCCGCCGATTACAACCAGTTTCTTTGGAACATCTTTAAGAGCAAGAGCCCCGGTAGAATGGATGACACGGTCAGAGTACTTGAATGCTGGAAGTTCGATTGGACGGGAACCCGTCGCAATGATTGCATTTTTAAACTTATAAGTTTGGGAAGAATTATCATCCATTACTTTAATGGACTCTCCATCTACGAAGTATGCTTCTCCGCGGACGATTTCTACTTTGTTTCCTTTTAGAAGGCCTTCAACACCGCTTGTAAGCTTGTTGACAACACTGCCTTTCCACTCTTGGACCTTTGTAAAATCAACTTTTACGTTTTCAGCCGTGATTCCCATGTCTTCGGAATGCTTAGCATTTTCGAAGCGGTGGCCAGCTGAGATCAATGCTTTGGAAGGAATACAACCAACGTTCAGGCAAACTCCGCCTAAAGTTCCTTTTTCAACGATTGTAACTTTTTGTCCTAGCTGTGCAGCGCGGATGGCGGCTACATAGCCGCCAGGTCCCGCACCAATGACAAGAGTGTCTGTCTCAATAGGGAAATCTCCTACTACCATTGATTACGCCTCCATTAAAATAAGTTGTGGGTCATTCAGCAAACGCTTGATGTGGTTCATTGCATTTTGTGCAGTAGCACCATCAATCATACGGTGATCAAAGCTCAAGGATAGAGCAAGAACCGGAGCTACAACGATTTCTCCATCGCGTACAACAGCTTTTTCAGCAATGCGGCCAATTCCAAGGATTGCAACCTCAGGGTGGTTGATTACTGGTGTAAACCATTGTCCGCCGGCAGAACCGATGTTAGAGATTGTGCAGGATGCACCTTTCATTTCGGCACCGGAAAGTTTACCGTCGCGCGCTTTAACTGCAAGCTGGTTGATCTCATCAGAGATTTCAAATACAGATTTGCGGTCAGCATTTTTAACAACTGGTACTAAAAGACCTTTTTCAGTGTCTGCAGCGATCCCGATGTTGTAATAGTGTTTCTGAACAATTTCGTCCGTGCTGTCATCTAGAGATGTATTAAGCACTGGGAACTTCTTCAGCGCGGAAGTAAGAGCTTTCACAACGTACGGTAAATATGTTAACTTAATACCCTGGTCTGCCGCAACACCTTTAAACTTTTTGCGGTGTGCAACAAGCTCGGATACATCTATTTCATCCATTAGCGTAACGTGAGGAGCCGTATGCTTCGAGTTCACCATAGCTTTGGCAATCGCTCTTCTCATTCCGGACATCTTTTCACGGGTTTCAGGAAGCTCACCTTCCGGAATTGGTTGTGCAGCCGGTTTTGACTCTTGTTTAGATTCTTGTTTGCTTTCCTCTGCTGCTGGGGCTTCTGCCGGCTTCGCAGCTCCGCCTTTGCCGAATGCATCGATATCTTCTTTAGATACGCGGCCATTTTTGCCGGATCCGTTTACTTGACGGATATCAATTCCTTGCTCGCGTGCATATTTACGCACAGATGGCATAGCTACAATGCGTTTATTTGGGTCAGCTTCAACCTGATCCTGGCTTCCTGCACCTGTTTCGTCAGCAGGTTCCTGCTTTGGAGCTTCTTCTTTTTTCACATCTTGGCCCGCTTCACCTGTTGATTGAACCTGAGCCTCAGTTTTTTCTTCTTTCTTCTCATCGCTTCCATGATCGTCACCTTTAAACTTAAGGTTTTCGTAGCCTGGAGCGTCAAAAGTGATTAGAGTTTGTCCAACAGTTGCAACTGTTCCCTCTTCTACTTTAAGTTCTACTACTTTTCCTTTTACAGGAGAAGGAATTTCAACGACTGCTTTATCATTTTGCACTTCTGCCAGTACGTCGTCCTCTTCAATTTCGTCACCTGGCTTAACAAACCATTTTACGATCTCGCCTTCATGGATTCCTTCACCGATATCCGGCATTTTAAATTCGAATGACACGGTTTTTCAACCTCCCAGTTTTGTGTGATTTGCTATGAACGAAAAGAAACCAGCTTCACTGATTTCTTTTCGATTGATGTTTCGTCCTGTTTGATTAAAATTCCAAAACTTTTTTAGCTGTTTCAATTACATCCTTGTGGTTAGGCAGCCATACACCCTCTGCTTGAGAGAAAGGGAATACTGTATCAGAAGCTGTAACACGAAGAACAGGAGCTTCAAGGCTTAGGATAGCGCGGTCATTTATTTCAGCCACAACGTTTGCTCCTACGCCCGCTTGCTTTTGAGCTTCTTGAACAACGATTGCACGGCCTGTTTTCTCAACAGAAGCAATGATTGTATCGATATCCAGCGGCTGAACTGTACGAAGGTCAATAACCTCTACGGATTTGCCTTCTTTTTCAAGCTCTTCAGCTGCTTTAAGAGATTCATGAACCATTGCACCATACGTGATAATGGATAGATCTGTTCCTTCGCGTTTTACTTCAGCTTTGCCAAGTTCAATCGTATACTCTTCTTCAGGAACTTCCTGACGGAAAGAGCGGTAAAGCTTCATGTGCTCAAGGAAGATAACCGGGTCGTTATCACGAATAGCAGAAATCAAAAGGCCTTTTGCATCATAAGGCGTTGAAGGAATAACCACTTTCAGACCAGGCTGTTGAGTCATAAGACCTTCCAGGCTGTCAGCATGCATTTCCGGAGTATGTACTCCTCCGCCAAATGGGGAACGGATTGTGACAGGTGATGTCCATCTTCCGCCAGAACGGTAACGCATACGAGCCATTTGGCCGGAAATGGAATCCATTACTTCATATACAAATCCGAAGAACTGAATTTCAGGTACTGGACGGTAGCCTTGAAGACCAAGTCCAAGTGCAAGTCCGCCGATTCCGGATTCTGCAAGCGGAGTATCGAATACACGGTCTTCGCCAAATTCCTTCTGCAATCCTTCAGTCGCGCGGAAAACCCCGCCGTTTACGCCAACGTCTTCTCCAAATACTAGAACGTTTTCGTCATTTTTTAGTTCTGTGCGTAACGCATCAGTGATTGCCTGAATCATTGTCATTTGCGCCATGGCTTACTTCGACTCCTTCGCTTTATAAATTTCAAACTGCTCCTTGAGATTATTAGGCATTTCTTCGTACATAATGCCCATAAGGTCAGTTACTTTTTGTTTTGGATAATCGTCGGCTTTTTTGATTGCTTCTTTAATTTCTTCTTTCGCCTGTTCGATTACTTTGTTCTCTTCTTCCTCGCTCCAAAGCTTTTTGCCTTCTAGGAACTTACGGAAACGGACAAGAGGATCCTTTTCTTCCCACTCATTTTCAATGTCTTTTGTACGGTAGCGTGTCGGGTCATCCCCAGCCATTGTATGAGGGCCATAACGGAACGTAAGGGTTTCGATTAATGTTGGGCCTTCTCCGTCGATTGCACGTTTGCGCGCTTCAGCTGTAGCAGCATACACAGCAAGCGGGTCCATGCCGTCTACTTGAATCCCTACGATTCCTGCTGCAACTGCTTTCTGAGCAATTGTACGTGCAGCAGATTGTTTTTCAACCGGAGTAGAAATTGCATAGCGGTTGTTTTGCACAACGAAAATTGCAGGAGCCTTAAATGCTCCGGCAAAGTTAATTCCTTCATAGAAATCACCTTGTGAAGCTCCGCCGTCCCCAGTATATGTGATGGCAACTGCTTCTTTTCCACGCTTTTTCATTCCAAGCGCTACACCGGCTGTCTGGATGTATTGAGCTCCAATGATGATTTGAGGCGACAATGCATATACATCTTCAGGCATTTGGTTGCCGTGGAAATGTCCGCGGGAGAATAGGAACGCCTGATAAAGCGGAAGACCATGCCAAATGATTTGAGGCACATCACGGTAACCAGGAAGGATAAAGTCATCTTTTTCCAATGCAAAATGGGAAGCAATCTGAGAAGCTTCCTGTCCGGCAGTCGGAGCATAGAAGCCAAGACGTCCCTGACGGTTAAGAGAAATTGAACGCTGATCAAGGATACGAGTATATACCATACGGCGCATAAGCTCTTTCAATTGATCATCAGACAGATCCGGCATTGCCGCTTCATTCACGACTTCGCCTTTTTCATTTAAAATTTGTAACGTTTGGAACTGCTCGGCAATCGCATCAAATTGCTTTTTGCCGTCTACAAGTGCAGATTTAGTTTTAGCAGCCATCTAAGTCACCTCTTCCTTTCATTTAGACAAATTTGATAGCAGAATGATACAAGTCATATACAGATTTAGGATACCCTAAATTAACTCACAGACACATTTTTTCAAATACATTCCACTACCATTTACCACATTGGAGCAACTTAAAACTTTTATGTATGCAATATTTTAAGCTACAGAAACTGTATTAATTTTATTACAGACAAAATTAATACAATCCAATTATCACAACCATAGTTTACACCTCATAAAAATGGAAGTCAATCGGTTTACATCAGGATTATTTCAGTATTAAAATGGAATTTGCTAATACCTTATTATGGAAATGAATAAAACTGTATTAGTACAAAAACTATAACTGTACTACAATAGTAGCGTTTTCATTTTAAAAAACAAAATGCCGGAGAAACCTCTGCAAACCTCGGAGTGTCTGCAGCCGTCTGTTCCGGCACAATCTTTATTCTTCCGTATTAATGTCTGCTGCCTGATAAAATTCCTTTTTTCCTGCGTTATACTTTTCAGTATAGCTGTTAAAATCTTCATTCAGTTCCTTTACTTCGTCATAAGCTGTATTGATTTTGGAAATGTGCGCCTCCAGGTCTTCGAGCTTAAGGTCTTTATTTTGAAACATTTTATAAAGCTCTTCATCAAGAGCGATCGCTGTGCTGTATGACTTTGCGAGGCTGTCATAGGATTTATAGCGTTCAGCCATCAGTTTTTTCAGTTCTTCTGCTTCTTTGGACGCTTTTTCATTTTCAATTTTGTTTAGTGCTTCTTCAGCCTCTTTAAATGCTTTCTCGGATTCTTCAATGCTATTTCGCTCTGCTTCGATTTTCTCCTTGCGGTTTTTTACAATCTCGAGCGCATCTTCAGAAAGAGATTTGATTTTTTCAAAATCCTTCATGCCAAGTGCAATAATTTCGCTGTAGATTTCATTTTCTTTTTTTTCAAGTTCAATAAGAGGTTTTTGCTCCTCTTTGAATGAACTTTCCTTCGACACCACATTTTCCAGTGCTTCATAAGCCTGTTCGGATGGCGAAGCCCCCATACACCCTGTCAGAAGTGAGCCTGTCAGCACAGCCCCCATGCCAAGCATGAGCCACTTATTCGTTTTTATCACAACTAATCCCCCTTACTATACAATAACTAACTATAAAATCTCTTAGGTTGGAACACAATACATCCGGAGAAAGTTTTAATCCTAAAACGTAAAAAATAGGTAATTAGACGGTACTTATCTTCTATCCGCTGGTCTTTTGCCTAAAAAATTTGAAATTGGGCGGATGACTATACACATCTGCCCCCTGAGCATATGGTATATCAGACGCTCAAGCAAGAGCGCTATTTAAAAGGAGGTCACCACTATGTATTGTTATCCTGCATATCCTGCATATGGCTGCGGCGGCGGCTACGGCGGCGGACGCACATTTGCTCTAATCGTCGTATTGTTCATCCTATTGATCATCGTTGGAGCAGCATACCTCGGCGGAGGCTGCTAATAAGAAAAGCGGAGGGCGCTCGCACAGCCCCGACAAGCATAAGACAATCAGCCGTAGGAAGGCGCTTTTCCTTCCGCAGGATGAGTGGCTTATGACCTCGAGGGGCTAGCGCCCGGAGCTAGACACCAAATCCCGGTGCATAGCTCTACATAAATAAGAAAAGCGGAGGGCGCTGAGATAAGGATGTTCTGCTAAGTGCGCGGCGTCCTGCCGCAACGCAGAACGGACCTGCCTCCTGCAGGCCCCCGACAAGCATAAGACAATCAGCCGTAGGATGGCGGGAAAAGGAAGTTCGGGAGAAGTGCGCGGCGTCCTGCCGCTCTCCCGAACTGACCCGCGTCCTGCGGGCCTGAGTGGCTTATGACCTCGAGGGGCTAGCGCCCGGAGCTAGACACCAATCCCGGTGCATAGCTCTACATAAATAAGAAAAGCGGAGGGCGCTGAGGTAAGGATGTTCTGCTAAGTGCGCGGCGTCCTTCCGCAACGCAGAACGGACCTGCTGTCTGATAACAACCAGGCTACTCGCAGGTATCTGTCCCTGTTTTTCTTTTTCCCTCAAAAGAAATCTTCATTTGTCTTGAACCGTATTTTTAAATAGACTTTGTTAAAGCATGGTGTTGATTTTTCACACCTGTTAATTGGAGCGGAAATCAACAGCCAAGTTTAACAGAACTTTTAAATAAAATAAATGATTGGACAGACTTTAACCTGTTATTTAAAATATGGCTTTGGAATAGCATTTTTTAAACACAGCAGAAGGGCGAACGCCGGCAGCTGCAATAAGCCAAGGGGAGATAAGAAATTATCCCAATTAAAATAATTTATATCATCTTTCATTCAAAATATGGATTCTATATAATAAGAAAGATACGTGTTGAAACGATGAGAGGAAGTGCTCAATATGCTTACCAGCAAAGACATCATTAGAGAAGGCCATCCAACTTTGAGGGAAACAGCAAAGGAAGTGCCTCTTCCCGCATCTCAAGAAGACAGAAAAACCCTTGAAGAAATGCTGGAATATCTAAAACAAAGCCAGGACCCTGAGCTTGCAGAAAAACATGATCTCCGCCCGGGGGTCGGGCTTGCTGCCCCGCAAATTAATGTAAGCAAGAGGATGATCGCCGTTCATTTTGAAGATGAAGGCAAAAAATACAGCTATGGTCTTATTAATCCCCGAATAATCAGCCACTCTGTTCAGCAGAGTTTTCTTACGTCGGGAGAAGGCTGTCTTTCAGTTGACAGACCCGTTCCGGGCTACGTCCCCCGCTATTCGAAAATACGGGTGAAAGCGACCTTACTGGACGGAACAGAGCTGGATTTGAAATTAAAAGGGATGGCAGCCATCGTGCTGCAGCATGAAATTGATCACCTTAACGGAGTAATGTTTTATGACCATATGAGTGAAACGGAGCCTTTTTCAATTCCTGAGGGCGCTATAGCAGTTGAACGCTAAGAAGGCCTCCTCATCCAGGCTGCTATGTTAAGCCCGGTATCAGGATGTGCGGTAAATGGGTTAAGTGAAGATGGCATCTCTTTTTACAAGGCTTGAAAAAAAAGAGGGTCCTAAAAGATTCTGACTTTTAGGACCCCTTTTCTTTTTATTTATATTTTTTCGGCCTTAGAGGACAGCAGCCCCAGCTGCTGAACCGCGTATTGGATACCATTGTCATCCACAGGTCTGGTTATATAATCTGCAATTTCTTTCAGTTTCGGATTGGCATTGCCCATGGCTACGCCGGTACCTGCATATTTAATCATCTCTAAGTCGTTTAATTCGTCCCCAAATGCATAAATGTCTTCGCGGTCAAATTTTAGACGCTCAACAAGTTTTTTTATTCCTTCTGCTTTGGAACCGCCCGTTGGCAAAATATCAGTAGCCAATTCATGCCAGCGTATAAAATTCAAATCCTTATATTTTTTATATGGCTCCTCTTCCCCTGTTTTGCAGAAAAGCAGGGTCTGATAAATCTCAGCTTCATTAAAAAAAGAAGGGTTCACTTCCGGATGCGGGAATTTAAGAGAGCCCATGCTTTCCTCTATATACGGGTGATTACTCTCTGAAGCCATCATGGTTTCATGATTCATAAATACGAGAGGATGTTTTGTCTCTTCAGAAAATTCCAGCACTTTTTCCAGGGTTTCAGTTTTCAGGGGGTTCTTGTAAATAACTTCGCCTTCAAACACGACGTATTGGCCGTTAAACGATACAAAGGAATAGATTCCAAGTTCTTCACGAAGGTCTTTAAACATAAATGGAGCCCGCCCTGTTGCAATGGCTACATGATGTCCTGCTTCGCGCAAGTCATCTAAAGTCTGCCTGGTGGACGCTGGAACTTTCTTATCGTGGTCAAGCAGTGTTCCGTCAATATCAAAAAAAACTACTTTTTCTTTCATCATCAGACTCTCCTTTTCACGATGACTTTTGCTAAGTCCATATCAGATATACTATAACAAAGTTTGAATGGCCGGCAAAACATTTATTTCCCTGCAAAGTGGGGGCAAACGGCAATTTCCACGATTACCCATGAAATTATCAGCGGATTTTTCATATAATAGAAGTAATAAAGAAAAATGCACCGGAATAAAGCGTTTTGGACAAGTTTCCTTCAAAGGAGGGTTTGCTGTGCTCAGAAGATTGAGAAATAAACTTAAGGACCAATGGAAACATTTGCTTCGAAAAAAGTCAATCGCTTAGGGGTCAGACTCATTGAGAGGGTCGGCCCCCTTTTCTTACGGGGAGTTATCGAATATAATGTTAGAAGGCAATCTAACAAACGGTATCTAAGGAGAGATTTGGCAAATGATTTACAAAGTATATTTTCAAGAATCTGCACTTGAGGTGCCTGTACGGGAAAAGACACAAACCCTCTATGCAGAAGCAGACTCTGAACGGGATGTCCGGCTAAAGCTTAAAGACCGGAATTACAATATTGAGTTTGTGGAACTTGTTAAAAATTCTTATCTTCAATATGAAGAGAAGAGTGAAAATTATAAAGTATTGGAGCTATGATCAATGAAATTCGTAAAAAATGACCAGGTGGCCGTTTTTGCCCTCGGAGGTTTGGGTGAAATCGGAAAGAACACGTACGGTGTTCAATTTCAGGATGAAATCATTCTGATCGATGCAGGAATCAAATTCCCGGAAGAGGAACTTCTCGGAATTGACTATGTAATTCCTGACTACACATATTTAGTTAAGAACGAAGACAAAATTAAAGGGCTTTTCATTACGCACGGACATGAAGACCATATTGGCGGAATTCCTTATTTGCTTCGTCAGGTGAACATTCCGATTTATGGCGGTAAGCTTGCACTGGGCCTTATCAAGAACAAACTTGAGGAGCACGGACTGCTCAGATCAGCAAAGCTTCATGAAATTCAGGAAGAGGACATCATAAAATTCAGAAAGACGTCCGTTACCTTCTTCAGAACAACACACAGTATTCCA
The DNA here is from genome assembly GCF_050107715.1 of Metabacillus sp. 84. Classification (NCBI taxonomy): domain Bacteria; kingdom Bacillati; phylum Bacillota; class Bacilli; order Caryophanales; family Bacillaceae; genus Metabacillus; species Metabacillus sp. 84. The sequence continues at coordinate 39,619 of NZ_JBNILN010000016.1, forward strand.
GATTCTTACGGGGTTGTCGTAAAAACTCCTCCCGGCAGCATCGTACATACTGGAGATTTCAAGTTCGACTTTACTCCCGTTGGAGAACCTGCGAACTTAACCAAGATGGCTGAGATCGGAAAAGACGGCGTTCTATGTCTGCTTTCTGATAGCACAAACAGTGAAGTGCCTCATTTCACTATGTCTGAACGCAAGGTCGGAGACAGCATTAACGAGATTTTCAGAAAAATTGACGGCCGTCTTATTTTCGCCACCTTCGCTTCCAATATTCACAGACTGCAGCAGGTGGTGGAAGCAGCTGTCATCAACAACCGTAAAGTAGCTGTTTTTGGCAGAAGCATGGAAGCCGCAATTTCAATCGGACAAGACCTGGGGTACATCCAATGTCCAAAGGATACGTTTATTGAACCGAATGCAATTAACCGGATGCCAGCTAACCGGGTCGTTATTCTGTGTACCGGAAGCCAGGGGGAACCGATGGCGGCCCTTTCAAGAATCGCCAACGGCACACACAGGCAAATTCAGATTATTCAGGGTGATACCGTCGTATTTTCTTCTTCCCCGATTCCAGGAAATACAGTCAGTGTAAGCCGTACGATCAACAAGCTTTTCCGTGCAGGGGCTGAAGTCATTCATGGACCATTGAATGACATCCATACATCCGGACACGGAGGACAGGAAGAACAAAAGCTCATGCTGCGTCTGATGAAACCAAAATATTTCATGCCAATTCACGGCGAACACCGTATGCAGAAAATGCATATGAAGCATGCTACTGATTGCGGAGTACCTGCCGAAAACTGCTTTATTATGGATAACGGCGAAGTGCTTGCACTTGGTGGAAGCGAAGCCGGCGTTACCGGTAAAATCCCTTCCGGGTCCGTCTATATTGACGGAAGCGGGATTGGAGATATTGGCAACATCGTTCTGCGCGACCGCCGTATCCTCTCAGAGGAAGGGCTGGTTATCGTTGTAGTCAGCATCAACATGAAAGATTTCAAAATAGCAGCCGGCCCTGATTTGATTTCCAGAGGTTTTGTCTATATGAGAGAATCAGGAGATCTGATCAACGATGCTCAAGACTTAATCACAAAGCATTTAACAAAGATAATGGATAGAAGAACAAGCCAGTGGTCAGAAATCAAAAACGAAATCACCGACACCCTTGCTCCTTTCCTTTATGAAAAAACAAAACGCCGCCCAATGATTCTTCCGATTATCATGGAGGTATAATGAAAAGCGTCCGCTTACAATGAGCGGACGCTTTTTTTCATTTAAAGCAGAATGAAATGGATCCCATTAATAGGAGATCCATTTAAATTCATTCACTTGGAATAAGCCGTTTACCGTTAGCTTGATCTCGGGGATAACAGGCAATGCTAGGAATGACATCATAACAAATGGATTAAAGGCTTCCTTAAAGCCGATTTGCTGCAATGCCTTATGGACCTGCGCCATATTTTCAATAACTTCTTCATACCGGCGGCAGGACATTAGTCCGCCGACAGGCAAGGGCAGCGATGCCAGGATTGAACCATCTTCGTCAGCAACAGCCATCCCCCCGTTCATTTCCTGGAGACGAACGATGGCTTCATAAATCGCGTCATCATTCGTGCCCAAAGCCATAATGTTATGTGAATCATGCGAAATTGATGCAGCAATAGCCCCGCGCTTCAGCCTAAACCCCTTTACGATCCCTGTTCCGGTTTTTCCATCAGCTCGATAACGGTCGGCGCAGACAAGCTTTAAATGATCAAGCCCGGTATCTGGAATAAAGATTCGATTTTGACTATTCGTTTTTTCCATATCCATTATAGTTACAAGTTCATTCGGAATAATACGAATGATGGGCACATTCCTCTCAGGCTGGATTTCCAGATTCAAATTCTTTTTGGAAAACCTGTCCATCTTCACTGTGTTAAGCAATTCCTCTTCCATTTTAGTTTGGACCGGCCAGTCCTTTGCAGTGATTTTTCCATCTGCAGCTATCTCTTTTCCAAGTCTGTACACGGCTCTCACCTGGAGGTTTTCCACGTCATCTGTTAGAATAAAATCCGCTTCATAGCCCGGAGCAATGGCCCCTTTTTTTGAAAGCCCATAGCATTCCGCCGCATTAAGTGAAGCCATTTGGAACACGGTTAAGGGCTCGATCCCGCTTTGGATGGATAATCTGACAAGGTGATCAATGCTTCCCTCTTCCTGCAATTCATCTAAATGTTTATCATCCGTACAAAAAATAAACCGCCTTGAATTTTTTAATGTGACCGCCTTTATTACGGCAGGCAAATTCCTGGCAACGGACCCTTGCCGGATTTGCACGTACATTCCCCGGCTAATCCGGGCTATTGCCTCTTCTGCAGTAGTCACTTCATGGTCGGTTCTCACTCCGGAAGTGCGGTATAAATCAATCATTTCATGAGAAAGCCCTGCCAGATGTCCATCAATCGGCATATTGTGCCCCCTGGCCAGCGCGAGCTTATCAAGCATTTGCTTTTCTCTATGGACAAGGGATGGATAATCCATGATTTCTGCTAGCCCCAGCACACGCGGATGATCTGTAAAAGCCTTTAAATCTTCTGCGGCAAGGACCGCTCCATTTTCTTCAAAGCTCACAGCCGGAACCGATGAAGGCAGCATAATACGCACATCCAAAGGGAGATTCTCTGATTGGTCCAGCATAAACTGAATGCCCTTTCCCCCTGCCACATTGGCTATTTCATGCGGATCCGCAATGACGGTTGTGACACCATGAGGCAGAACAACTTTAGCAAATTCCGGCGGGGCTACCATGGAAGATTCAATATGAACATGCGAATCAATAAAAGAAGGGATCATATACATGCCTTCTCCATTTACCACTCGGTCAGACTTCATGCGGTTGAACCCGACAAACTCACCATTTTTAATGGCAACATCTGCCTTCATCCACTCATGGCTGAACACATCTGCAACCGTAACATTTAACATAACTAGATCAGCCGCTCCATCTCCAGCTGCTGCCTCCATTCTTGCATTCAAGTCATCTGTAAACATAAAAAAACTCCTCTCAACCATGCTGGGATTTTGAACAGAGCAGCTGATTCCCCTCCACATTTATACTGTGTGCGGCAAAGACGGAAGCTTATCAGCCTTCCCCCTAAAATAAAACAAACAAAACATAGCGGATTAGCTAAAAAGAGTCCGCGGAAACTGCTGAAGCTGAAATAATTGGAATAGAAACCCCGGACCGCTGTGAGCAACCCGGGGATTATGTTATAAACTAATAAGGTAAACTGGCCAGAACATATTGGGAGAACCTTTGAGGAAGCGGCAGGAAACACGGAACAGGCTGTGAGATCTTAATTAAGGCAGCATCCATAAATTAGCCGGTTAAACATTAAGGACTTTTCGTTCAAAGCGGTCAATGTCGGTATCGGCTCCGATAACAATTAAAATATCATTCAATTCGATTGTTTCATCAGCCTGCGGGGAAACGATAATATCTTTACTGCGTTTTATTGCGACGATGTTAATTCCATAGTTCGCACGGATATCCAGGTTGATTAGTGTATTACCCGCGAGCTTTTTATCGGCCACAATCTCAACAATACTATGCTCATCAGATAGCTCTAAATAGTCGAGTACATTGTTTGAAATAATATTGTGAGCAATCCGCCGGCCCATGTCCCGTTCAGGATGAACAATTTTATCGGCCCCTATTTTCGCCAGCACTTTTTCATGGTAATCATTCTGGGCTTTTACAGTAATATTCTTCACCCCTAGATCTTTAAGAATCAGGGTGGTGAGGATACTTGCCTGAATGTTTTCCCCAATTGCTACAATTACGTGATCGAAGTTTCGAATTCCCAGACTCTTAAGCACTGCTTCATCTGTCGTATCCCCTACGACAGCATGGGAGGCAATGTTAGCAAATTCATTTACACGGTCTTCGTCACTGTCAATAGCCATGACTTCCATGCCTTCCTCACTAAGAGCACGGCAGATGCTGCCGCCAAATCGTCCAAGACCTATAACAGCAAATTCTTTTTTCATTTGTAAGTTCCTCCAGCTTATTCGTGTGAATCTTCTAAATCAGATTTTACCATTCCTAATTATGAAATACCAATGGTGTTCATTTTTTAAGGTCTTTAAAACTGGCTGTTGATTACAGCTAACAGACGTTCGCTCTTCCACGGGTCCTGAGGTGAGCCTTCTCTTTGCTTCGCGGATCCCGCTCTGCTCTCAGTTCGGAGTTTAACGCTTCAAACAATAGACTACAACAAAGTTCTTTAATAAGAATGCTTCTTTACCGTTCCTTTCATTGGCAAGAATATAATTATTTCTCTGGAAATAATTTCTGAAAATTCTGTTTCCAAATCCCCCATATATTCTTAGCCCTTGGCAAGCAAAATCACTTCTGTAACAGTCATTGAACGGCAGCACCCTATCTTCCTTCTCTTATGGCAATACATACTCCGCACCCATAAGCTGCTTGCCAGCCAGATTTTTTCATTAATTTATACTAATGATCCTTGAAACCCTCTCCTAGTTCAGCATTTGTCACGATGGACGATTTAAGCTTGCTCTGCATGTCACCAATCCCTTTCGAACCGGCCAAAGGAAAATGGATCTCATTATCAACAAGACTGCGAAGAATCGGCTCATACTTTTTGCCTCCCAGCATGATTACCTTATCAGCTTCTTCCAGCCTCAGTCTTGCCGCTTGCTTTTTTAGCTCCAGAAGGGTTATTATATCCTGATCGTCCATGTGGAAGCCGAGATCGTAATCACCCGGAACGATGTCTTCAGGCTTCAGAAAGCCGTGTTTGGCGGATAGAATGATCCATTCTTCATAGAATTGTCTTGCATATTGCTGGCACAATTTATGGAAAATACCTGTATAGGCATAGTGCGCCTTTGCAGGACCGTGATCCGGCTGGTCCTTCCAGATTTTTCTCTTACCGCACGGAATGATACAGATCCTTCTCATCAGCATTCCTTCCTTTTTCTCTCTTCAAGCTCTTTCATGACTTCAGGAATCAGCTCACAGATATCACTTGCCATCATCGTCCGCTTTCCATACTTTTCAGTCCATAACTCAGCTGTTCTGCCATGAGCGTATACAGCGTTTGCAGCTGCTTCTTTTATACCATTATGAGTGCATAGGAATGCAAGAAGCATGCCGGTTAATGTATCACCGCTCCCCCCCTTAGCCAATGCCTGACTTCCTGAGGAATTGATGATTGCCTCCCCGTCCGGAAAAGCAAGGATGGTATACATTCCTTTTAAGATCACAATCGTGCGATTTTCTTTTGCATAATTCAAAGCTGCAGAAAGCCTTGTGCTTTGAACCTCTTTACCTGTTAACCCTGTCATTCTGCTGAATTCACCTGGGTGAGGAGTGAGGATAACAGGGTGCGGTCTCTGCGGATATTCTCTCTGATTTAAGGCACCTGCATCAAGAACAATTGGAAGTTCTTTTTGCAGCAGAGTCTGAATGGCATGTTCTATGGCGTCATTTTGTTCCAAGCCAGGCCCAATCGCAGCCGCTTTAAGGTTTTCAGGAAGTTCTCCTCCTGCCGCTTTTTCCAGGGCATCCCATTCATAAGTAGCTTCCGGAATCTGACCGGCAATTATCCCGGCTGCAGTCTCACTGGTGCCTACAATCAGTTTGCCAATTCCGCTACGTAACGCTCCCTTCGCTGCAAGGAGTGCGCTACCGGGCATATGGTCGCTTCCTGCTATGATATATCCTGTACCAAACGTTCCTTTATGTGCAGAACTATCCATTTCAGGCAAAGCTGCAGCCGCTTCTTTCTCTGTCCATAGCCTCACTTTCCCCCGCTGCGGAAGGCCTATATCTGCGATAAACGTTTTTCCGTAGTGCTTTAAGGAAGGAAGCAGGAATGCAGATGGCTTGTATCCATGCAGGCAGATGGTCATTTCTGCCTGAAAAGCTTCTTGATCTGCAATTCCCCGGTCAGCCTCCACTCCCGAAGGAATATCAATGGAAATTTTCCTTCCCTTTTGAAGGTTTAGTTTACGGATTACATCACGCACCTTCTCGTCCAAGGGGTAACGGAAACCAATGCCCAAAAGAGCATCAATCAATATATCCGCCTCTCCCTGCCCCCCGCTGAAGGAATATCCGGATGCTAAAGCGTACTTCCAATGACGGTCAGAAGGTCCTCCTTCAGCTGGCATCCCCAGCGGAAAGACAAGTTCAGTCTGATAACCATTTTGAAGCAAGTACCGGGCGAGAACAATTCCATCTCCTCCATTGTTACCCCTTCCTGCAAAAATACAGATTTTGTCGTCGTGAGATATAAAATTCGTTATCTCTCTAAATAGGGCAGCTCCGGAATTTTCCATTAGGGTGAAATCATCCATCCCTCTTTCCTCTGCTAATTTGTCAAACTGGCGAATTTCGTCTTTTGTATAGATAAACATGTCCTTAGGACCCCCTCATGATAAGATATAGTCAGATGATTGGAGTGTTTTTAGGATGAAATCAACCTTAGCTCTCGCAAAAACCTTTGTAGCATCCGTATCGGGCGGGCTGATCTTTTATTTTCTGCATTTGCCGCTCCCATGGATTTTAGGTCCGCTTTCCACTCTGCTGCTCTATAAATCCATTCGTCCAGGTACATTTTATACTCCTGGTTTTTTAAAGAATACAGCCTTTACGATCACTGGTATTTATTTTGGCGCATCCTTTACGATCGAAGCTCTTGCAGCAGCAGGCCCTTATTTTTTACCATATACCCTTTTAACCATCATTCTATTGACGTTCAGCACAGCCTCGGGATTTTTTCTTGCAAAAAAAACAGGTCTTGATCAAATCACCAGTGTATTTGCAGCGATCCCCGGCGGACTCTCTGAAATGGTGGCAGCAAGTGACTCTTTAAAAGGGAATGTCGGCATTGTATCCGTTCTTCAGACAATCAGAATTCTGTCCGTTGTATTTCTCATTCCTTTTTTCGTGACCTATGCGTTTGCTGATATAAATGCAGGAGCATTCAATTCCCCTGCTGCCTATTCTGGCGCTGATCATCCCGAAGCGTACCTGTTATGGATCATTCCTATTTTGTGCGGCTTTCTGTTTAGAAAAAGCATTCCTGCTTCCTTTATTGTTATGCCGCTGCTTGCATCTGCCTTGCTGAACATTTTTGGTATGCCCGTTCCGCAGCTTCCACATTGGCTTGTGACAGCGGCGCAGGTAATCATCGGAACTAGCATAGGCTCAAAAATGTCCATTTCCGACCTTAGAAAGGCAGGTAAAGCAGGTCCGCCTTTTTTTGCCTACACAATTTTGCTGATCTCTTTAAGCCTTGGACTCGGTTGGCTATTCTCCCACATAACAGGAGTGCCAATTGAAACCGGGCTCCTCAGTCTTGCTCCAGGGGGGCTCGTCGAAATGGTTCTGACCGCTGAGAGCATAGGCGGGGATGCTGCAGTCGTCAGCTCGCTGCAATTGATTCGGTTTTTATTCATTGTTCTTGCTGTACCTGCCTTGCTGAAGTGGTACTTTAACCGGAAAAATCTTCATAGCTAACCGGACCGCTATAGGTAAGCGGTCCGTTTTTTAGTACAGAATATGGATTATACTCCGGAAGAGATGCGGATCCATTTATTGTGAACGGCTTAGCATACTGATCAATTCTATCGGAATTCAGTAAAAAGGATAGCGCGTATTGAGTTATTTGAAAATAGATTGAAAATACACGAACAAAAAAGGTCCCTGTACAGGAACCTTTTCAACATCCTACTCTATGTTAAGCTTTTCAAGACCAAATTCTTCAAAGTACTGGTGGTATTTTTCTTCAATTTCCATAAGCCGTTCAAAACGCTGTTCAGGACTGTATGTATTGACAACCGTTTCTTCTTTCATTAAATCCCGGCGTGCCAGCAAAGCGCACAGCTTGTCCCAAAAAACTTCCTCTTCATAATCTGCAATAATATCCTCCAGTTCCTCATCAAGCTGGCGGGAAGCATAGTATTTGTCTTCAAGAGAATCATAATCAACGAGGTGCTCTACACCATATGATTTTGCAAAGGAGAGAACATAATTTTCAAGATCAAAAAACTCCTCCGCCTCATCTTCATGCTCTTCTCTTGCCCCCACCCAAGTTGAGAGGTAAAGCATTTTCAAAAGAGTGTGATATTGCTGTTTTGTAAAATTAATCTTCATAAATGGATCCTCCCTGAACCGTAATGCTTTATACCCTCATTAAAGCACAGTTGACTGTTAAAAAGAAGAGCCGCCGCTTAAATTTTCTGCCCAGATTATGGAATGGAGTGAAACGTTACACTCGCTTCCTTTACCAGGGCATATCAGTGCCAAACATCTCAGCCATTTTTTCAAACTCCTGTTTTCTGTTTCTTCTCGCCTGTGCTCTTGCTTTGGCTGTTTCATTCAACTGCTTTTCCATTTCTGTTTGCGGCACCACCTGCGGAACGGGTGTCGGTTTATTGTTCGCATCCACTGCGACGAATGTCAAAAAGCTTAAAGCGCAAACGTTTCGGTCTCCTGAAAGCATATCCTCGGCTACCACTTTTACAAATATCTCCATGGATGTTCTCCCGGTATAGGTCACAAAAGCTTCTAAACAAACAGAATGACCAACCATAATGGGATGCAAAAAATCAACTGAGTCCGTTGATGCTGTAACAACAAGCGTTCTTGAATGTCTGGTAGCCGCTATAGCCGCAACATCATCAATGTAAGCCATCAGTCTTCCGCCGAAAAGTGTACCATGATTATTTGTATCAGGCGGCAAAACCATTGATGTTTTGACTACGAAGGATTCCTTGCAGGACTTTGTTGGAGTTGTCATTTCTGTATCCCCTTTCCAGAATAGTCTATCGAAATTTATTATATCACTCCGCAGTTCATTCATGCGGGCATGAGGCTTCTGCCAGAGGTTTCCCGAAGCAGGCAGGCTTCATTACTATTCTGAAAGATAAATGTTTAGTGTCTGACCGGGCATCAGTACATTAAATTTCTTATGAAGTTGAAATCTGCATACGAAATCAGATACTATTAGTAAATCGGATGACAGAATAGGAGCTGCCATGAAAAAGTGGACAATTGGAATATTACTTAATCTGCTGATTTTTGCGCTGCTGATTTTTTTCATCAGACAGCTTGGAAACATGGACAAAGAGCCCGTGAGAGTGGCGGTGTTCTGGACAGTGGCTGCTTTCCTCATTGCAGGAACCGGTCATATACTAACAAAAAGGACTTCAGAAGAGAGGCATGCTTTTTGGCTTGTTTTTCTTGCAGGGTTTGCAGCAATTGGGATTTGTATGTTTTTCATTTATTAGCTCCCAGCACGTCCATGTCCGTTTGCGGATGCAGAGTGGAACGGGCAGTAAGCTTTCGCAGACCTAAGGGATCAATCGGTATCTAAAAACAATCTGCTCTATATGCGTGAAAACGCTGCGGAAACAATGGCTTTATTCAAAATCTGTATATAACAGGCTTATCAGTCCGCAGAGTACACCCTTTATGCGGCAAAGCTGCCTCAGGTTCCAGCCGCATACATTTTTCTTATCTGCTGAACCCCGGTTCGTAAGGCCGCTGCTGCCGCGCTATATTATGGCATCAAAAAAAGCTGCCTGCATCTTTCGGACAGCTCTCATTTATTCTACTGTGATTTTTCTCCCTTTCTTTTTTGGAAAGCGGACTGTGAGAAGTCCATTACGGTACTGAGCTTTCATCTCCTGCAGCATGGCATTCCCCGGGAGATCGATCGTGCGGCTGGCTCCCTCCCATTTGGCCCCATCTTTGTTCTTCTTAGAAGGGAATAAGCTGATAGTGAGCTGGCGGAACTTTAATTCCAGATCGATTTCTTCTTTTGTCAAACCTGGCAGCTCTGCCTTAATCATGTAATGGGACATGGTTTCGGTCATCTCGGCATTAAAATACAGCTTCCCTGCCTGCCTTGTAAATAATCCATCGATCGTATCAAGCAGGGATTTAGAAGGACGCTGTTCAAAAAAATCGTTAATCATCTTCATTGGATTCTGGCTGTTCCTGTTTTTTCCTTCTTCCACGGCTTCAGCAGCTCCTTTCAGTGTTATTCCTGCTATAGCCTATGCGTTTTCCCTATCTTTTGACCATTTTAAATACTTGGATATAGCAAGAAGAGGAAAAATAAGATCGTAGCTGTGGTAGTGGATATAAAACTGGCCTGCAAAGCCTTGGCCCTTTGGATAATGAGAGGTCCAATCCGTCTTATTCAGATTGCTCAGCAAATAGCCCATCCCTTTTTCAATAGCAGAGGAAGGGTGCTCCGTACAGCAAATAAGCGCTTCGAGTGCCCAGGCAGTATGAGTTAGAGTGCTTGCTCCCAATGGGATATACCTCGAATATACGTCGCTTTTACAGGATTCACCCCATCCGCCATCACGGTTTTGAATCGTCTCCAGCCATTTACGGGCACGGCGAACCGCAGTCTTCTCCGCTTCATACCCTGCAGCTCTTAGACCGGTAAGGGCAGCCCACGTTCCATATATATAACAAATCCCCCATCTGGATTTCCAGGAACCGTCCCGCTCCTGATTATTAAGCAGCCACTGGATACCCTTGGCTACAGCTTCACTTTCCATGTCCATTTCTGCATAGCCGCATAAAAATTCGATCGTTCTGCCAGTCAGATCAGCTGATGAGGCATCTGAAATAATAAACTCTGCCCTGCTAATCGGAATAAAATGTACATAAGGAGGATTGGCATTCCGCTCGAATGAGGCCCATCCACCATCCCCATTTTGCATGCTGAGGACCCAATTAAGCCCTCTTTTCCAGGCTTGAAGACTTAGCGGATCTGATGCTGCTTCTTTTTGTATTGCCCTTAGAGAGGCACACGTATCATCGACATCCGGATTCATCGAATTAATATCTGAAAAACCCCATCCTCCAGGAATTCCTTGAGGGTTATGAATCACCCAGTCTCCAAAGCGGCTGTGCTGCCTGACAAGAAGGTAGCGGTTGGCCCTCTTAACCATTTCATCTTTCACTCCGGCTTCCTGAAGGGCGCAGGATAGCAGAGAAGTGTTCCAGATATGGGCTGTCGTATATTGCATATGCACCCCATCATAAGATTGAGCGGCCATAGCTGCCAGTCCCCGGACAGCTTTCACAATAACAGGATGCGTTTTCTCATATCCTAAAGCCATTAGGGCATAAATCATTAAAAATGTGCAGCTGAAATAACTGTATAGGGTCCCGTCTGATTCGAGTCTTGAAAGCATATACGTTTCAGCTTTTTTAAAGGCAGCTTCCTTTAGTCTGCCTGGTCCTTCTGCCATGGATTGAACTCCGGATGATATAAGACTGAAAATCCCTCTCCACTCTCCGCTTCTGTAGAGCTCAGGCTCCGTGACTCTCTCCTCTTTTAAACAGGAAAGATCCGGAGCATCCTGGATTTCCAGCTGAAATTTTTTTCCTGCAGCAACAAGGATCGGCACTAGATTTGCCCTGCCGTAGACTGAAATGTCGTACATATTTACCGGGAAGTTTTTCGGGAGCAATATCGCTTCAACCGGAACCGGCAGCAGCGCCGGCCAGCTTTCCTGCGAGGTAAGGGCCAGAAGAATTTTCGTAAACAATCCTGCCTTTTTGATTCCCCCTTTAGACAAAATGAATTCTCGTGCAGCAACCATCTGGGGAGAGGATTCTGCGTAATATCCTGAGAGAATTAGTGCATAATAAGCTTCAATCGCTGTAGACAAATCCCCATCTTCCTGGTCATGAAAGAGTCTCCAGGAGCCATCCTGCTCCTGTCTCCCGGCTATTCTCTCAGCTATTGGTTTCGTCAGCTTAAAATCATGAAGGTTCAATGACCGGATAAGCACAATCATAAAACAGTCCGTTTTGATGCCTGTATCAAATAGATAATCCCAGGAGCCATTGGAAAGCTGTTCTTTTCTTAATTTCTCTGCTAAATACAGCCGCCCCTGTTCCGCTTCCCGAATCATAAGCACACCCCTTATTATGGAATAAGTAAAAATATATGAGTCTTGTAAAATTTTTATGATCAGGAGTTAGTAATTCGGGTAAGAATCAAATAAGATAGTAGTAACTAATCTTAGGGGGGCGGGATAATGAAGGATTCAATAACGGACGAAAATTTGAGCAAGCTGCTGCAGATCTATTTCAATCAAACCAATGATGCAATCGTTATTACGGAACTCACATCATTGCGGCCCCTTACTGCACATTTTTATCACGTAAATAGAAGAGCATGTGAAATTCTCGGCTGCACGAGTGAAGAAATACTTCAAATCGATCCACACTCTCTTTTTTTCAGCAAGATTGCTCCGAAAGTTTACCGCTCCATCGAGGAAAAGCTGATAGCAGACACCCATATCACGATAGAAATGGAAATAGAAAACAAATACCAGGAGAGCATCCCCATAGAAGCCAGCTGCCATTTGCTTGAGGCTGGGGAAAAACACTTCATTTTTTATTCAATCAAACAAATTGCCCGAAGAAAGAGAGAGTTTTATCAGCTCCTTTCAGAAAAAGAAACTTCCCATGTAATTATGAACACCATACAGGCCTTTGTGGTTCTGCTCAGACCGAATGGCCAAATAGAGGATTGGAACTGGCATTGCACGTATCATACTGGATATTCGTATAAGGAAGCGGCGGGAGCATTCATTTGGGATTTAATGCTTGAGAAAGAGCACAGAAAAAGCGCGATGGACTATTTCTCAGGCAAAATCGACCCCTTCCCAAAGTACTACGAGAATTACTGGGTGACGAAGACCGGAGGGAAAATGCTGATCCGGTGGTCAAATAAAGAAATCTATGATGGGGATGGGAATGTCCTGTACATCGTATGCACCGGCATTGATTTAACAGAAAACAAGTCCTATGAAAGAAAATTAAAAGAAAGTCATGATAAAATCCAGCAGCTTATTGAGCACAACCCCGATGGAATTGCCATTTATGAGAACGGCAAGCTAACCTATTTAAATCCTGAAGCGGAAAAGATGCTTGGAATTCGCTGCGACCAGGCCTCCGGGTCTTTACTGGATCGAATTCATCCTGCAGATCAAAAGCTCGCTTATGAATCGATCCGATCACTTCTCCAGCATGAAACAGAAATCGCCGGTCCGGTTGAATTAAATTTTTCAATGGATGATGGAAGCATCGCGACTGTGGAAGCAAAAGGCATTTCTGATTGGAATCAAAATGAAGCTTCTGCTCTCGTGATGATGCGGGACATTACCCAGCGCAAAAAAGCGGAAGCAGAAATTCAAACTGCCTTTAATCAGATTCAGGATATATTGTGCTCAAGCGTAGAAGGCATATTGGGAATGAATGACCAGGGCGAAGCAGTTTTCGCAAACTCTTCTCTTTCACTTGCTTTACATTTGGACAACTCTCAGATCATTGGCAAGCCTGTTGAAACTTTTCTTAATAAGATCCTGACCGACAGCAGCTTAAAGCAGCTTCTTTCAGAAGGCCAGCCCATTGAAGCCGCTATTGAAACCGACGGAGCAACCAAATATTTTGAGCTCTCCGCAAACCCGATGCGAAATGGGAAAGGCCATGTCCTGACATTCTATGATCAGACAGACCGAATTCTTTTAGAGAATGTTAAATATCGGTACTACAATGCCATAACATGCGGAATAACGGTGCAAAACGCAGATGGAGACATCATTTTTGCCAACGAATGCGCCTCAGAAATACTTGGATATTCCAGCTCCGATATATTAAATATGAATTCCTTCAACGAGGAATGGCAGGCAAGGGATGAAACAGGACAGCTCCTAAAAGGCCAGGAGCACCCCTCTATGACAACACTGCGGACAAAAAAAGAAATTTCCCATTTTGTTATGGGGGTATATAACCCGGAACGGAGACAAAACCGGTGGATATTACTTGATACACGAATCCTTTATGCGGATCAGGGCGAAGCGGTCGAATACATCATCGCTACCTTTCAGGACATTACGGACCGCATTGAAATGGAAAAAATGCTGAAAAGCCAGGAAAAACTGGCACTTGCAGGGAATATGGCTACCGCCGTTGCACACGAGGTGCGCAATCCGCTTACCTCTGTTCTTGGATTCGTTCAGCTGCTGGAATCTTCTGATGAGCTGAACAGAGAGTATTTAAGAGTTATGAAAAAGGAGCTTGAACATATCAGACTCATAACCAATGAGTTTTTAACTTTAGCAAAACCTGAAGACGCCGAAGTGGTAAAGCTGAACCTCGAAACAGAAATTATCGAACCGCTGATTCGGATGCTATTGCCAGATTTGCATGACCGCGGCATTGCAGTTGAGTTCATCCGTAACCCTGATGAAGCCTTTTTTATAGATGGAAAAGCGGATTCCCTTAAGCAATTATTTTTAAATTTCTTAACCAACTCTATAGAAGCCATACCTAATAAAGGGACCATAACCATCGGAGTGATGCAAAGCGAAAATAAGCTGATCATTTCAATCGAAGACACCGGCATTGGAATACCGGAGGAACGGATCCCATTTTTAGGAGAGCCCTTTTATTCCATAAAAGAAAAAGGAACCGGTTTAGGTCTTCTTATCTGCCGGAAAATCCTGGAGGATCATATGGGGGATTTGACTATTGAAAGTACCCCGGGCACCGGAACGAAGGTGATTGTAACTCTTCCCGCTTCTTCTGGGACAAACAGCGAAACAGCATGAGTCAACAGATCCTGCTCCAGGATCTGTTTTTCTATTGATTAATAAACAAATAAAAACGGACAGCAGCTGCTGTCCGTTCTATGTAACATTCTGAGTTAGAGATTTGCAGAATCCTTTGAGCGATTGGATTGGCTTGGCACAGAGGATTCAAAGTTATCTGTGCTTATAGAGGAGGTTGTTTTCTCTGTTTCAGAACTGAGGGGTTCAGTCAGTTCCGAACCGGCTTCTGCTACTTTTCCGCCAACCTCTTTAACATCTTCTGCTGCTTCTTTTACATTCTCGAAGGCTTCCTGAGATGTGGAAGCAGCTTCATTCAATTTTTTAAACACCCCGTTATTTAAGCTCTCATAAATATTCTGCGCATCCCTGATTGCGGACTCGAGTGTGTTTTTTGCCGTATTGAATTGGGATACAAATTGGTTCTTCACTTCTCCCGGATTATCCTTTACATTTTGGACGATTCCCACCGTGGAATCCTTTAAACCAGTGGCACCTTTTGTTACTTTTTTCCTTGTATTGGAATCAAGCATAGCTACTGCCCCGCCAATTACAGCACCTATAATCATCCCTCTTACAAGCTTGCTGTTTTTTGCGGTCTGTTTTTTACTGTCCTGAATCGTAACTTGAGTCATTGCCTGAATTCCTCCTTAAAATCGATTTGTCTTACAATACCCCTGCTTAAGCAGGGGTAAACACGAAAGATGTACTTTTTATATTGCTTTGGATCAGAAGTCTCTATAGACCCAGAGAAATGTATTTCACTTCCAGATACTCTTCGATTCCCTGTCTCCCGCCTTCCCTGCCAAGTCCGCTCTCTTTCATTCCGCCGAAAGGAGCTTGAGCAGTAGAAGGGAGTCCGTCATTCAAACCGACAATTCCGTATTGGAGTGCTTCTACAATCTTAACACCCTGTGATATATTTTCCGTGTATACATAGGCAGCAAGACCGAATGGAGAACCGTTCGCCCTCCTGATAGCCTCTTCCATGCTCTGAACCTTTGTGACAGGAGCAACCGGGCCAAATGTTTCTTCATTCATGCAGAGCATATCATCCGTTGCTTCACTGACTATAACCGGCTCGATGTAATACCCTTTTAAATCAGGAATGCCCTGAGGACTTCTTAGCAATGTGGCTCCTTTTTTTTCCGCATCTGCTATATGCTCTTTTACTTTTTCTAAGCCATCATCATCAATTAGAGGACCGACAGCGACATCCTCATCCATTCCATTCCCAACTTTTAATTCAAATACAGCCTGTTTAAATTTTTCTATAAACTCTTCATAAACTGCTTCGTGGACATAGGCTCTGTTCGTGCATATGCAGGTCTGGCCGGAGTTTCTGAATTTAGAAGCTGCCATTGCCCTGGCTGCGTTTTGAAGATTAGCATCATCCATTACGATAAACGGGGCATGGCCTCCCAGTTCAAGGGAAACCTTTTTCATTGTATCAGCCGAACCCTTCATCAGCGTTTTTCCGACCTCTGTTGAGCCTGTAAAAGACAGCTTTTTTATTCTTTCATCAGCAAGCCATGTTTCAGAGATTTCCTTGGAGGACCCTGTGATGACATTCAATACACCTTTCGGCAGGCCGGCTTCCTCTGCCAGCTCGGCTAATCTCAGGGCTGTCAGGGGAGTGGCTGAAGCTGGTTTAACCACAACTGTACAGCCAGCTGCAAGGGCAGGTCCTACTTTCCTCGTAATCATGGCAGCAGGGAAATTCCATGGAGTGATGGCCGCCACTACCCCCACAGGCTGTTTAATGACAAATAGACGTTTATCGGGGGAAGATGCCGGAATGGTCTCACCGTAGACCCTCTTTCCCTCTTCTGCATACCATTTAATAAAACTGTTGGCATAGCCGACCTCACCGATTGCTTCCTTCAAGGGTTTTCCCTGCTCTTCTGTCATAATTGCCCCGATTTCATTCTGGTGCTCCTTTATCAAGGCATACCATTTCTCCAGATATTCTGCACGGTCATAGGCAGTCAGAGCTGACCATTCAGACAGTGCATCATGGGCTGCATCCGCAGCTGCTTTCGCTTCAATTGCCCCGCCTTTTGGTACGGTAGCAAACACCTCTCTGGTTGCAGGGTTTTCTATACTGATTTTCTCATC
Organism: Metabacillus sp. 84; assembly: GCF_050107715.1. Taxonomy (NCBI): domain Bacteria; kingdom Bacillati; phylum Bacillota; class Bacilli; order Caryophanales; family Bacillaceae; genus Metabacillus; species Metabacillus sp. 84. The sequence goes on from NZ_JBNILN010000016.1 coordinate 56,401, forward strand.
CTTGTTCATCCAGTTTCCATTTATATACGCTGGCCAAGCTTTCATAAGGAACCCTCCTGTAAACTTTACTTTCTGTTTTTTTCCACTAAACTAGATGCTAGTAAACATTAATTTTTAAATTTGAAGGCTTTGATAAAGCTTATTGTTTTAATTGGAGCGGAAAGCGTAAGACGCCTGATGGAGCACCTTGGCCGCACATTGATGAGGGGGCTCACACGCCTTTGGATAGGCGCACAGCCTGTCAGTTGCTTTTAACAGCTGAGTTCAGCAGAACGAATGGAAAAAAAGGAGGAATGAAACATATGGATAAGAAGGATGGATGGAAAGCTGCTTGCGGAATCGGTCTTTTCGCCTTTCTAGCCTGGAATGAGTTCAATAAGTTTAAAAAGGAATTGAAACGATCAGGCGGGCGGGAATGGTGCACTGAAAAGAGCGGGAAAAATGAAGGAAAAGAGCATTAAAGAGCCTCAAAGAGCCGGGCCGGGATAATCGGGCCGGCTCTATCCATTTAGTGATTAATAGGTGTTTTCAAATTGCCGGGCTGCTTCTTGATCAGATCGGGACATTTCTGAAGGAGTCTTTTCTGCGATTTCTGACAGCTGAGACATGGCTTCAATCAATTTTTCGAGCTCTTTTTTTATGCAATCAGAATGGTATGAAACCTCCAGCAGTTTAAGGTTGGGATAATGGGAGGAAGCTTTATAGTATGAATGCACAAACCCCTGCTGTACTTCAAGCAATTCTTTTTCACGCGCTTTCAGCTGGCTGCTTAAAGCAGTCAATTCATCGGCGCGTAATTTAATTTGATGGCTCATTAAATGGTATCTCTCGCTTTCTCTTCTAGCTGTTCAGCAAGCTCCGACAGCCGCACTTCCTCGTTTTGCAGACCGGAAATCATTTGATTCATATGGTTGTATATCGAGACAAATGCATCTGTTGCATCTTCCATTACCCTGTTAAATCCATCCGCGCTTTTCCCTGTCCAATCATAAGCTGCTTCCGATACATGGTTGGTTGTCTGGTGAATAATACCGGTAAACTGGTCCATAAGTAAAACGAGTTCGCCTCTGAGCAGCTGTACCGCATAGCAATCACCTTCCGTGTTCATTACGCTCCTCATAAGCTGATTGAAGCGATCCATCTCATTCACCATTTTTCACCCCATCTTCTTCTTTCTTCAAGTATAGGAGATATTTTGAAATAAGCACAACGGAAATTTGGATTATTATAATAGGAAGAACACCTGAAGATTTTGTCGATTTAAGTCGAATCGATAGTCCTTGTTTTCGTTTTATGAGCTGTAATGCTTAGACTAAGATAGAGCAATAGGACTCATCCATGTCATTATTCACCTATTTTTTAAATAAAGAATCTTTATAGATGTATTTCAGCACGTCTAAAACACATCTATCCTCACAAATAATACCCTTAAAATGGAATTTACTTATCCGTTAACAAGTCCTTTCATCGTGTAAGGATTTGGATTTGCAGCTTATTTAAAAGATTTTTATTTAATAGAAAGAATGGGATGAATGCCAGGTTCCATCGTTCTGCAGTTGAATTCTGGTTCAACCGCCTTTTAGCAATTAATGCTCTAATTTAGTAATGCGCCGGCACACCCTGCCCTTAGACACATAGTTGCTTATATTCCTCCGCTGCCGGCATGGCTCTTGCAGCAGCGATGATCCCCGCAATCGGGCATGTTGGATTTTTCACTATTATGACGTTTATCTTATTGATACACAGGGTATAAAAAACCATGCTTTTCTATATTTTACTTAATTATACATATTGAGAGGAAGTGTTTTGTTTCATGGGTAGAAGGTATGCCGGCGCAGGACAGCGTCTTGTTGCCCAGTTGATTGATTCATTGATGATAATGGGAATTTGGGGATTGATTTTAATGATCCTTGCCCTTATCCCGGATACAGTCGTGAAGTCTCCCGTTTCAGTCATTATTTTTATCCTGGGGAGTGCTGCCAGCCTCTTTTATCAAATTGCAATGCCTGCTTCACATTTCCAGGGAACGTTAGGTAAATATTGGATGGGGTTGAAAATTGTAGATGAATCTGGCGGACAGATTTCAATAGGCAAATCAATTGTAAGGGTGATTGGACTTAATGCCACCGGGACCTTCCCTTTGCTTTATTTGTTTGTTGTTTTCAATACAAATCATCAGGGACTGCATGACATGATGGCAAGTACAAGCGTGCTCAAGTATGACAAAAATCCGGCGATGCAGCCCGGTCATGTCCCTAATGCCGCCTCGTAGCCTGAATACCTAATTTAAACCGGACTGCTAAGGCAGACCGGATTTTTCGTGTTAAGCGCTGTGCAACTTCACCCCTGGTTGGGAATAATATAGGTTAAACTATTAAAAAAGGAGGAGGAACAATGGCTGGTGAGGGACTTCTTGAACTGACAGGTGCATCCATCCAGGCTGTCGGGACAGCGATTGCCGCAGCAGGAGAAGCACTTGTTGCGGGGAGTTCTCCTATTCTGGGTGAAAAATTAGTCGTGATTGGAAATGGTACAGAAGCTTCTGGAAACGCACTTCAGGCTGTGGCCCTATCTGCAGGAAGACGTTCATTGGCTGCATCCGGCTCCTGGTTTCAAGCTGCAGGGAATGCTGCGAATACAGTGGCAGGTGTATTTATCCTGAACGGAGATCGGGAAAACGGGCTCAGGCTTGATATACTGGGAGATTCTGTCCAGGCCGCGGGAGCTGCAATTGAGGCGGCTGCAGTTGATCCGTACTCTCCTTTAGCGGATATAATTGCAGCAGGTGAATACCTTGTTTCATTCGGAGCGGCGATAGAGGCCATTGGCGCCTATTACCTCCTCAAAGGAAAGGAAGAGGAAGGAAACTCTATTCAGGCATTTGGAAGCATCCTTCAATTTTCAGGCGCTTCAACCATCTCAGCTGCTCTTTCTAAAAGATACATAATAAACAGAAATGCCCCGCTCCAGTATCCTCAAAGGTCTTAACCCTTTTGCTGGAAGTCAATACTGACGAATGCCCGTTCCCCATAAAACCGTCCAAATAAAAACAGCCCCCAGAATGAATCTGAGAGCCATTTTATTAAATCTTCACTTCTACTTTAGCTGATTTCTTCAGTTCTTCCACTTTCTTGCCAAGTGATTCGTTTTGCTTTTGCTGGGTAAGCTGCTCTTTAATCTGAGGTTTTACTTCCTCAAGCTTAGGCGGCTTTTGGCCATTTGCACCGCCTTGCTCAGCAAATTGATTGTAATACTCTTCAATTTCCTTATCGGTTACTTCCGGCGCAGGAATTTCTTTTTCTACATACTTATTCATTTTAATGCTTTCTTTGACTTGCTCATTCAGCTGCTTTTCATCCATGCCCTGCATTTTTAAAGCCTCTTGAAATTTCTTATCATCGTTATTGTACTGTTTTTTTATTTCCTCTACTTGCTTAGTAACTTCTTCATCCGAAGCCTTATACCCCTTTTTATCCGCTTCCTGCATGAGAATGTTCTGCCCGACCAAAGTATTCACCGTCTGATCCTTCACTTGCTTCTCAGCTTCTTTGGACGTAGGGTCCTGTCCCATTTGCTGCATTTGCATTTGAGTAGAAGATAAAGCGGCATTGTATTCTTTTCCTTTAATCGGCTGATCGTTAACAACAGCGACCTCTTTATTATCTTCTACTTTTTGAGCATCCATCTTTTTCTGCATTTCTTCCATCTGCTTTTGCTGTTCTTCCTGGCTTGGCTGTTTAGCATTAGCCTGCTGTTCCGTTTCTTTCGTTTCTTTTTTTTCTTCTTTTGCCTCATCCTGTGCTCCGCATGCTGCTAGAACTAAGCTCATTAATCCTATGGTGAGAGGATACATTATTTTTTTCATCTTTTCTCCTCCTGCTGCAAGTTATAGTTGCTTTAATAGCTACAGTAGGCATTGTATCGGACCGGCAATAAAAAAGAAACCGCAATAGCCCAATTGTTATCTCTTTGAAACCTCTGTAATACTTTTAGAAATTCTGTGGTATTTCGTGGTGCATGGTTGGAAACAAGTACATCTTTAACAGTTTCTCCATATAATACCTGCTTTAATCGCTCTCTTTAAAAGAAACGTTCACTTCTTTCTGATGGGAAGTTTCCCTCTTGTGGGTGAGGATCCATATCGGCTTGGGCAGGAACACAGAAGATTCAGCCATTCCCGCACTTCTGCTTAGCAGTGGATGGGCTTCTTGTCCGGGCGAAGTCTGGCAGCCAAGGATATCTATTAAGGAATCGTTGCAGATGCTTTATTTAATGAGGGGATAAAAACAATTTGTTTGAATGATGAATATCGTCAGGAGGAGGGCCGGGGCAAGTGACTATTGAATGGGCTGCCGGCCGCTTGCATAGAGGGATTGTATAGTAGAGGAAAAAGAATCGGTAAATACTTATAGTCATCATGGGCCAATGCCAAAGCATACTTCAGAATTTGTTGAAACAACACATCCTTACCAATCCATGATTGTGCAAAAACCGGGCTCGGCCGTGCAGGGCGTTCATCTGCACATAGCTTCACAGCAAGAGGATCTTAGAAAAACTATCGGCTTTTACAACAATTGAATTTGCACGACTCTTTAATACCACTGTCGAAACCATTGAACTTGTAAAACTTGCCGTCTGCAGATAATAACTCATTGTTTCGTACAATCCAAAAACTGCTCCTAATCAAGCGTTGTTATCCGCTTGCATCTGAGAGCAGTTTTTTTAACTGATTAAGTTTCATTTTGTATTGAATCATGTTATAGTCCATTTGCTCTTTTAAATGTTCAATGGAGTCGGATGAGGTGTTAGAACTGTCCGGGTAGTCGGCGTCGAACATCGTATTCAATATTCTCGTTGCTTCTGTAGCAGAAGCTTCAGCTCTATCTAGCTCCGTTTGCAGTTTCAGCAGGGCCTGGCGTCTCTTGCTCATTCTGCTGTCTCCATTTGAATGAGCCGTCTGTTCATTTCTGATTGGAGTTCCGTGCCGATTTTCTTAATTTCTTTTTCAGTTTCCATTAATTCTTTGGCTGCTTTTTCAAATTCAGACGAGTGCTTCTTATTTTTAAATGCATTTTTATATATAAAAAACTCGGTTTCAGGGAGCTCCTTTAAAAAATCCCCTACAATGTCTGTTTTATATATTAGTACAGCGGCTTCAGCAGACGGCTGAATGTTAACTTCTAATCGCATCATCTCTATGCCTCCTCATTAAGCATTTCTACTGAATGACAAACTCTCATTATTTTGATTAAGCCATGCCTGATATGTGTAAAAAATTGTATGATTAGTGTACAGTACCCGTTTTAGTGCATAGGTAAAACGGACTTTGACGCCTGTTCTTTAGTTTTCCTCTTTTGTCTCACTTAAACATATCTAGCAGAGATATTTATTCTTCTCTGATGGAAGTCTATGTTTGTATCCCAAAGCCTGAAGTAAACCAAATGGTGATCTGCTGTGAAAAGCAAAAAAAACCTGCTTTTTCAGCAGGTTTTTCCCAATTTCTTTAGCGGGCACAAAATTCTTTGTACTGGTTTTGATTGCTCTTGTTTAAAATTTGCTCCCAGATGCTGCAAATTCTTTTTTTCGAGCTGAAATCTGTTTGAATTAATAAAGGATCATGATCGCTCGCGCGTCCCTGTTCTTCCATGAAGGCTGAGTTGATATGAACAATATCAGCTTTTGTCGTTTTCGCAAGATGCTTGGATACTAAGATGTGATCAAGTACTTGAGAGTTTCCCTGGTAGATGTAAGAGTAACGTTCTTTAGCAGGAATTTTATCAACCATGTTTTTAAGCTCGGAACCTTCTAAGATATCGAATGTTTTTGAGAATTCAAAGTCATTGAAATCTCCAAGAACGATCATATTAGCATCCGGGTTCTTCTTTTCCACGTCTTTAACAAATCCATTGATAATCGCAGCAATTTTATGTCTTTGCTCTTCACTTTTCAATTCCGGAGGCTGGTTTTTTCCGAAAAGCGGCTGGTCTCCACCTTTGGAGTTAAAGTGATTGGCTACGACAATGACGTCCTCGCCGTTAAATTTGAATTGAGCTGCCAGAGACTTTCTGCTTGATTCAAAGGCTTCATTTGCAGGATCAATCCGGCCGGGATTTAAAGTCAATTTGCCTTTCTCATATCCTACCGCTTGTGTAGCCGTCCCTTTCTTTCCAGGAGCAAGCTTGACCCTGTCTTCGTTGTACAGAAATCCAACCCGGATGTTTCCGCCCGGCTGTCCGCCGTCTTTTTTATCTTCTGGTGCAATGTCTGTATATGAATATTCAGGTCCGCCTAATTCTTTGATCTTATCAATAAGCTTCTTATAGCTTTCACCAGCAGCTGTCGTTCCAGTATCAGCCGGACCATCATTGTCCTGCATTTCAGTAAGGCCAACAATGTCTGGTTTGTTTAAATTCGTAACAATTGCCTGAGCAAGCTTTGTAACCTTTTCATCGCCGTCTGCCGCAGAAAAGTTCTCAACATTATAGGATGCAACAGTCAATTCATCCTTTTTGCTCTTAATATGGGTGATTTCGCGTTTTGTATTTCCCGGCACAAACTCAGGAAGTTCATTTTTGCTGCTGAGAATTTTGTAATTGCTGAAACCGTAGCTCACAACACCATTTATCATTCCTTTGAAGGAATCACCTGTTTTGGCAAGGAATGACTCATCGTTAATATCAATGTGCAGACGTTCAGGGTTAAAGTCATTTTTCTTTGCCCGAAGTCCGCCATCCTTCGTATTCGATTTTACACTTTCAGGAACCACAACTAGTTCGCCGTATTTTTGAGGAGCAACAACTTTGGGATTTTCGACTCCTACTCTCATTCCTTCTAAACTTTCATAAAAATCAATTCCGTCCTCTTCAGGGTCAAATGCCGCAAATTGATCGTTGTCAATTACTTTTGCAGGGGCGATTCGGTCCTTGCCGATCATCACAGGTGCCGGAAGTTCATTATTAGAAGAAACCTTCTCAATGCCCGCTGCGTTGATTTCTGTTACCGGTAAATCAGTCTGGAGCTTTTCGCTGTATCCTTCAAGGACCCATTCCTTTACTTGTCCGCTTGCTTTTACAATGTCCCCAGCTTTCAAGCCGTGAGAGCGTTTGTAGACTAAAATTCCTTCAGAAGTGTTTTCGTTGCTGTCGGGGTTCATGTCCTGCATGTAGAAATTGCTGCTGTCTGCAACGTGCGTAACGATTCCTTCCACATCGGCAACATTTTGTCCGTTATAAGGAGATGTATGACTTTCCCCTTGAATGTCATGAATGCGGATAGCTTCTTTTTGTATTTTGTATTCAAATGCAGACGAGTCACTGTTTTTTAAACCATTCTTAACAGCAACAGCCTTGATTACCGTATCCTTTTCAACTTTAATTGGTCCTTCGTATCGAATGCTTTGAGTATTGGGTTCGCTTCCATCGACTGTGAAATAAATAGCGGCGCCCTCCGTCTCTGTTGAAAGAGCAACCTCCGTTCCTGATTGAATAAAACCAGGAGCAGGATCTGCAGTGACAGGGCGAACCGCTGACTCATCTTCCACTGCATCCTGAGAGAATCTCGGAACAAGCTTGTACTCGTTAAAGTTATAATCGATGACTCCGGTAATTGAATCGTATGTCTTCCCGGATTCCAGAAGTGCGCTGTCAGAAGGTTTTATGACAAATTTGCCATTTGCATCCTCTGCAGAAAAATTTCCATTGCTGTCTTTGGACCCGACAGATGCATTTTTAACGGTAACGAGTTCCCCTTCGATCTCTTCATTAAAATTCTGTGAAGATACGATTTGAGCTTCCGGCACCCCTGCGTCTGCCTGTTCAACAGATACAGCTTCAGCAGACGTATCGAGCTGGGACATTCCGTAGTAATCGTTCACTGAGCCTGAAGCCTTGATTCTGTCACCCGCCTTAACTTTTGCATCAAGGCTGGCTCCTCTAATAATCATGCCGGCTGTATCATCCTGGATGTAGACATTGTTCTTTCCGCCCGCTGTAAAAATCGCCGTGACCGTTCCCGTTACTGCAGCTGAAGACCCTTTTGGGAGCACACGGGCTTCGGCAATCGTTTTTAGTTCATCCGTTGGAGGCTCACTTACGGCATCTGAAAATTCAATAGCGGATGCGTTTTTAACCCCCGGCATGCTATTGTAAGCAAGCAATTCGCCGGTCACTTTTATTTTCTTTCCGATTAAAGCAGGATTTGACTGCAGTCCGAAAGTGGATCGGAAGCTTGATGGAAGCTGTACAGAAACCATTTTGCTTACGTCTTTTTCTGCACTGCTGTCCGCGATTGCAACATTGTAATCGTTGCCAAAAGGGGGGTCAAATTTGACTGATTTTGCACCGGTTGTATGAGCTGTAATATATCCTTCAACCGTTGCAGTCTGGCCGTTATTGTTCGCAATTGCTTCCGCTACGGTCAGTACATCCGCTGCTCTTGAAACATTCGCCCCTGCTGGAGCAAGCAGGCTGAAAATCATGGCAAAAGCAATAGATAAGTGCATAAACCATTTCATACTCTTTTTATTCATCCTCATATCCTCCTCTATAAAATCCTCGTACAAAATATATATCAATGCTAATGGTAAATCTATGCGATTTTTGTAAATTTTACTTGATCGAGTGTAAACAATATGACGCTATTTTAAAAGAATACGAAAATAACGTCATAAAAATAGGTCGAAAGAATGAAAAATAAGGAAGGTCCTTGAGCGCTGAAAAGGGCATAATTGGAAGGATCCCTTAAATTCGACATCATCTACTAAGTTGTGCCTCATCATTAATCTTGCGCCATTCTCTTTGCGTATGTAAAAAGACTGAAAATTAGTAGACATATAGAACCGTGTCCAATGATACGGTTTATAACGCCGAAAAATTTACATTTTCTCTATTGAGTACAGCTTGCACTTATCATATAAACTCGTTTTCCCAATTCCAAGAAGCCTTGCTGCTTTTGCTCTATTTCCGCCCGTCATTTTCAAAGCCCCGATAATGGCTGCCTTTTCAGCATCGCAAACACTCTCCTTCAGCGTCCTAATGGGCTCTCCCATAAAATGTTTGGCAGATGAAGACGGTACCCCACGGGTCCCATTGTTTTCTTCACTTTGCAAATATAAGGGCATATGCTCCGGGAATATTGTAAGACCATCCAGGACATTAACCGCTCTTTCAAGAACGTTTTCAAGTTCCCGAATATTTCCCGGCCAGTCATGCTCTTCAAGCAAAGCAGCGGCTTCCTCGGACAGCTTTAAACCATAATGATGAAATTTCCCTTCGAGCTTTCTCAACAGAAGGGTGCTTACAGGCAGGATGTCCTCTTTCCGGTCCCTGAGGGGAGGGATCTCAATTTTTATAACGTTCAGCCTGTAGTAGAGATCCTTGCGGAAAGACCCTTCTTCCACCATTGTTTCAAGACGGCGATGTGTGGCAGCTATGACCCTGACATCAATTTTTATGGGCCCTCTCCCTCCGATTCTCTCAATCTCTCTTTCCTGAAGCACCCTTAATAATTTGCTTTGCATTTGCAGCGGAAGGTCGCCGATTTCATCTAAAAAGATCGTTCCGCCATTAGCAAGTTCAAATTTTCCTTTCTTTCCTCCTTTTTTAGCACCCGTAAAGGAACCTTCTTCATACCCGAATATCTCTGATTCAAATAAATGTTCAGGAATGGATGCACAATTGATTCTCATAAAAGGCAAATGCTTTCTTCCGCTCGTCTGATGAATAGCATGGGCAAAGAGTTCCTTTCCAGTACCTGATTCCCCTAAAAGAAGAATAGCTGAGTGACTTTCCGAAACGCGCTTAGCGAGATGCTTTGCCTCAATAAATTTCCGGCTCTCCCCAATCAAATCGCCAAAATGATATTTGCTTTGCAGCTCATTTTCATAACGGTTTTTATAATAGTTTAATTCATCCATCAAAGGCTGCAGCTTTCTGGAATAATCAAGCCATTCCTGCGGATTCCTGAACATTACCGTACCGACTGCCCCAACAAGCTGCCCTTTTACATACAATGGGTATCGGTTTGCGATCATTTCACTCCCGTTAATTGGATGAATAGAGGCAACCTCTGCTTTGCCCGTTTTAGCGACAATTTGCATCCTGGAGTTTTCAATGATCTCCTGGACAGGTCTGCCTATCGCTTCGTCCGAAGAAACTTTCAAAAAATCACAGTAAGCATGATTCAGATATAGAATAGTCCCTTTGTGATTAACAACAACTGTGCATTCTGCCGCCAGATTGATCACTTCTTCAAGCCAGTCCGGCGGGACGAGTTCCAATAATCCTTTCACCTAAAACTCTCCTTCGTAAATGTTAACGTTTTCATATATAGTAACGATTTCACGGTTGAGCTGTCAAAAGCAGCTTGAATTACTCATGAGAAAATTCCGCTGTTAATTCGGCTGATAAACTATACAATTCGCATGATTATGTTTGCCTGGCGCGATTCAGGGGGCTGCGGAACGGTTTTTTCAGCTATAGATTGGACCGCATCTTCGTTTTATTGTCCGTACTTTTGTTTTATTGTCCGTACTTCTGTTTTATTGTCCGTACTTTTGTTTTATTGTCCGTACTTTTGTTTTATTGTCCGTACTTCTGTTTTATTGTCCGTACTTTTGTTTTATTGTCCGTACTTCTGTTTTATTGTCCGTACTTTTGTTTTATTGTCCGTACTTTTCATATAAAGACTTTTCGATGTAATTCGACAGGCTGGGCGGACTCATTGCTTACCGTTTCCTTCTGTTTTTGAGATACAAGCTGTACCAAATCGGTAAAACCATTCGGATTCCGCCCGGGTTTGGTCCTGGAACTTTTTATTGTCCGTATTTTTGTTTTATTGTCCGTACTCATCGTTTTATTGTCCGTACTTTTATTTTATTGTCCGTACTTCTGTTTTATTGTCCGTACTTTTCATATAAAGACTTTTCGATGTAATTCGACAGGCTGGGCGGACTCATTGCTTACCGTTTCCTTCTGTTTTTGAGATACAAGCTGTACCAAATCGGTAAAACCATTCG
>NZ_JBNILN010000017.1:0-61803 GCF_050107715.1 Metabacillus sp. 84
GTACTTTTTATATAAAGACTTTTCAGCATAATTCGAGCATGTTCGTGCCGTTCTAAGTGCAGAAATCCCACCTAGTTTTGTCCCGCATATTCATATTAGCTCCGTACTTGCAGTTTTTTTGTCCGTATTCTGATTTTATTGTCCGTACTCTGATTTTATTGTCCGTACTTTTCATATAAAGACTTTTCGGCATAATTCGAGCATGTTCGCGCCGTTCTAAGTGCAGAAATCCCACCCAGTTTTGTCCCGCATATTCATATTAGCTCAGTACTTGCAGTTTTTTTGTCCGTATTCTGATTTTATTGTCCGTACTCTGATTTTATTGTCCGTACTTTTTATATAAAGACTTTTCAGCATAATTCGAGCATGTTCGTGCCGTTCTAAGTGCAGAAATCCCACCTAGTTTTGTCCCGCATATTCATATTAGCTCCGTACTTGCAGTTTTTTTGTCCGTACTCTGATTTTATTGTCCGTACTCTGATTTTATTGTCCGTACTTTTCATATAAAGACTTTTCGGCATAATTCGAGCATGTTCGTGCCGTTCTAAGTGCAGAAATCCCACCTAGTTTTGTCCCGCATATTTATATTAGCTCCGTACTTGCAGTTTTTTTGTCCGTATTCTGATTTTATTGTCCGTACTCTGATCTTATTGTCCGTACTTTTCATATAAAGAATTTTCGGCATAATTCGAGCATGTTCGCGCCGTTCTAAGTGCAGAAATCCCACCCAGTTTTGTCCCGCATATTTATATAAGCTCCGTACTTGCAGTTTTTTGTCCGTATTCTGATTTTATTGTCCGTACTCTGATTTTATTGTCCGTATTCGGGTTTTATTGTCCGTATTCTGATTTTATTGTCCGTACTTTTCATATAAAGACTTTTCGGCATAATTCGAGCATGTTCGCGCCGTTCTAAGTGCAGAAATAGAATCCGGTGCACGGCAGTCAGGTTAAAAAGATTACGAAAAAACGCCTGGATATAGATCCGGGCGTTTTTGGATGTCTATTATTTTCCTGCTTTGTCTGTGATAATTTCTTCTACCGTTTCCATCACTGACTTTTCGATGTGCGCAAGGCGCTGCTCCGCGTCATCAAGGGATGTGCCTTTGACAGCAAAATAGAATTTGATTTTTGGCTCGGTACCCGACGGACGCAGGCAGAACCAAGTACCATCCTCCAGGAAGTACTTCAAAACATTAGATTTCGGAAGATTGATTTCTTCTTTTTCACCGGTAACGTTCAACTGTCTTTCGCTTGTTTTGTAATCTTCTACAATCGTTACCTGTTTGCCGGCCATTTCAGCAGGAGGGTTTGAACGGAAGGAAGCAAGAATATCCTGAATTTGTTCCGCCCCTTCCTTCCCTTTAAGGGTTAGGGATTTCAGCCCTTCCTTAAAGTAGCCGTACTGGGCAAAAATCTCAAGCAGTCCCTGATAGAGTGTCATGCCTTTCTTTTTATAGAAAGCACAAACTTCCACAGCAAGCAATGCGGCCTGTATGGCATCTTTGTCGCGTGCAAAATCGCCAATCAGATACCCGTAGCTTTCTTCATAGCCAAACTGGAAGGAATATTCACCCGACTCTTCATATTCGCGGATCTTTTCCCCGATAAATTTAAAACCAGTTAGTGTGTCGACGGTTTCCAGATCAAAGGAAGTTGCGATTTCGCGGCCGATTTCCGATGTTACAATCGTTTTCAGAACAATACCGTTATCTGGAAGAGTGCCTTTTGCTTTTTTCTCTGACAGCAAGTAATGAAGAAGGATGGCGCCGGTCTGGTTTCCTGTAAGAACAACGTATTCGTCTGCTTCATTCTTCACAGCGATTCCGAGACGGTCCGCATCCGGGTCGGTTGCAATCAGGATATCCGCTCCTGCTGCTTCTCCATCACGGATAGCCAGTTCAAACGCAGCATGCTCTTCAGGGTTAGGAGATTTAACGGTAGAAAAGTCAGGGTCCGGAAGCTCCTGCTCCTTAACGATGGTTACATTTTCATAGCCAAGTGCTTCCAATCCGCGCCGCACCGGCTTATTTGCGGTTCCATGAAGCGGCGTGAAAACAACCTTTACATCAACCTCTTTGGATAGCTCAGGATTAACAGAAATGGACGTCAGCTTTTGAGTATATTTTTCATCGATTTCTTCACCAATGATTTTAATTAAACCCGCTTCCTTCAGGCTTGCTTCATCCTTTACCTCAATGGAAAGCTCGTCTTCAACTTCGTTTACTTTGCCGATTACCTTGTCTGCCGCTTCCGGAGGAAGCTGGCCTCCATCCTCACCGTACACTTTGTATCCGTTATATTCAGGCGGGTTATGGCTTGCTGTTAAAACAATCCCTGAAAATGCATGAAGCTCACGGACAGCGAAGCTTAGTTCAGGTGTAGGACGAAGTTCATCAAACACATAGGTCTGAATACCATGCGTTGCAAGCGTTTTGGCAGCTTCCATAGCAAATTCCGGAGATTTGTGGCGGGAATCATAAGCAATTGCCACACCTCTTTTCTTCGCTTCGGCGCCAAACGATTCTATGTATTTTGCTAAGCCTTCGGAAGCTTTTCGAACTGTGTAGATGTTCATACGGTTTGTACCCGGGCCAATTTCTCCGCGCATACCGCCTGTACCAAATTCCAAATCCTTGTAGAAGAGATCCTCCAGCTGTTGTTCATCATCCTTGAAACTGACAAGCAGATCCAGTAACTCAGGGTCAAGATTTGTTTGGTTTTTCCAGCGTTCATAGCTTTGATTCCAGTTCATCATTTACCTCCTGAAGTGCGAAGTTTTATCTTCTTATACGGTTTCTCCATGCCCCCTGTTCTCTCCTGCAAAACTTCAGGAAAAAGAACAGAATGCGCTTTTCTATTTTACCATAAAACACCGGTTTGAGGCTGGGTTTATAAGGGTTCGAGTAAACTCTCCAAAAAGCATGTCGAACAAAATCTAACGGTGTCGAATCGGTTGTGACTGCCTGTTTTTACCACTATGTTTGGATTCCGCGTATTGAAAGATTTTGATTTCTCCTTAACCCTTACCCGATTTCCAAAAAAAATCGCCCCGTCTCTCCGGAGCGATTCCATTCCATTTATTCCGCCAGCGGCACTGCCGCAAAATCAATCTGTTCGTCCAGCTGCTCTGTATATCTTTTCTTTTGATCATCCGTCCAGCCTAAACGGCGTCCCATATAATCAATAATAGGCTCCTTGTACTTCCGTACCCATTGAATATTAAAATAAACAGCCCCTGTACGGCGAACGAAGAAATCGGCCGGTGTGGCAGCCAGCTCATCGGTAATAGAATATTCCGCTGCTGCAAGGACATATGCAGGAATGCTTAGGCGTGCTGCTTCATCCTTTACTGTATTCAGAATTTCAAGCACTTGATCGACGTTTGATCCATACCGCTGGGCAAGACGCTCCGCTTCCTGTTCGGTCAGCCCGCGGGCCATTCCTTCTTCGGTTTTCACTTTCTTGAACTGCAGGAAGCTTGATGCTCCTCCTACGTGCCCGCCGGAAACCGGCATATTCTTCGTTTTGCAATGGCCAAAGTCCTGATCCGTTTCTTCTTTAAGACGGCTGGCAACAAGGTTCACGATATGCTCGGCCATTTTTCGGTACCCTGTCAATTTTCCTCCAGCAATCGTGATCAGGCCTGAATTGGATGTCCAGACTTCATCTTTTCTGGAAATCTCGGAAGGATCCTTTCCTTCCTCATGGATGAGCGGACGCAGGCCAGCCCAGCTGGATTCCACATCGCGGGCCTCAATTTCAAGGCTTGGAAACATGTAGTTGATTGAGTCCACGACATATTGTCGATCCGCTTCGGTCATCCTTGGAGCTGCAATATCACTTTTGTATACGGTATCCGTCGTCCCTACATAGGTTTTTCCTTCCCTTGGAATGGCAAAAACCATACGTCCGTCGGGAGTATCAAAGTAAACAGCCTGTTTTAGCGGGAAGCGGGATTGATCAAATACTAAATGGATCCCTTTTGTAAGCTGCAGGTGCTTGCCCTCTTTTGAGTGATCTTTTTCACGCAGCTCATCTACCCATGGGCCAGTGGCGTTGACGATCTTTTTTGCATACACATTGTAGGAATTACCGGTCAGCATGTCCAGTATTTTTACGCCGACGGCCTTTCCTTTTTCATACAGCAGTCCATCCACCTTCGCATAGTTCACAGGCTCCGCTCCAAAGCGAACGGCTTCCTTCATAACCTCAATGGTCAGACGGGCATCGTCTGTTTTGTACTCGACATAGCGCCCTCCGCCAAGAAGATCTTTTTTCTTTACAAGCGGCTCTCTTTCAAGCACTTCATCCGCTGTAAGCATCGTGCGCCATTCGCTTTTCTTTACACCCGCAAGGAAATCGTAGACTCGAAGACCAATTCCAGTTGAAAATTTACCGAACGTACCGCCCTTATGCATCGGCAGCAGCATCCACTCCGGTGTGGTAACATGAGGTCCGTTTTCATAAACAATAGCCCGTTCTTTTCCTACCTCAGCTACCATTTTCACTTCGAATTGCTTTAAGTATCTTAATCCTCCATGGACAAGCTTCGTAGATCTGCTTGATGTACCGGCTGCAAAATCCTGCATTTCTGCCAATCCGATTTTCATGCCTCTTGAGGCTGCATCAAGCGCGATGCCTGCCCCTGTAATTCCTCCGCCGATTACAAACAGGTCGTACTGTTCGTTAGACATATTTTCAAGCTGGTTCTCTCTATTTAGACTAGAAAAACTCATATGATTTGCCTCCCTGTATTTTGGCAGAAGATAATCGCGCAAAAAAAGAGACCGCAACGAACTAGAACAATGCTTCCATTGTTATAGCGCTGCGGTCTCTCCTAATCTCCAACCGAACTGTGATTAACTTATCTTAAGTATAGCACAGGTTCGAATTATTTGAAAGCCCTGGCAGCGTTCACCGCTTTTTTCCAGCCCTCGTATAATTCTTCCCTTTCTTTATCCTCCATATCCGGTTCAAATGTACGGTCAATCGCCCATCTGTCGGTTATCTCGGATTGATCCTTCCAGAAGCCGACGGCAAGCCCTGCAAGATAAGCGGAACCTAAAGCGGTCGTTTCATTGATTACCGGGCGCTCAACCGGAACTCCCAGCAAATTGCTTTGAAATTCCATAAGAAAATTATTTTTCACGGCACCCCCGTCAACCCGAAGCGTTTTCAGTGAAATTCCAGAGTCTGCCTCCATGGCCTCCAGCACGTCTCTGGATTGATAAGCGAGCGATTCAAGGGTAGCACGGACAAAATGCTCCTTTTCCGTTCCGCGCGTTAAACCGAAGACCGCCCCTCTTACATCACTGTCCCAATATGGAGTGCCGAGGCCGACAAAGGCTGGGACGATATAAACACCTTCAGTAGATGTAATCCGGGTTGCATAGGCTTCACTGTCTTTAGCATCTTTGAACATGCGCAATCCGTCCCGCAGCCATTGGATAGCAGACCCCGCTACAAAGATGCTTCCTTCGAGGGCGTACTCTACTTTTCCATTTACCCCCCATGCAAGAGTTGTAAGCAGGCCATGTTCTGATTTGATTGCTTCCTGTCCGGTGTTCATGAGCATAAAGCAGCCGGTTCCATACGTATTTTTCGCCATGCCCTTTTCAAAACACGCTTGACCAAATAATGCCGCCTGCTGGTCTCCCGCCGCTCCGGCAATCGGAATCTTATTTCCGAAGAAATGATAATCGATGGTTTCACCGTACACTTCAGAGGAAGGGCGGACCTCAGGCAGCATGGATGCCGGCACTCCGAGAATTTCAAGAAGCTCTTCGTCCCATTGCAGTTCATATATATTGTACATTAGCGTCCTTGAAGCATTGGAATAGTCCGTTACATGTGCCTTTCCGCCAGAAAGCTTCCAGATGAGCCAGGTATCAATGGTTCCAAAGAGAAGATCGCCTTTTTCAGCTTTTTCACGCGCGCCTTCCACATTGTCCAGAATCCATTTCACTTTTGTCCCTGAAAAATACGCATCAATGAGAAGCCCTGTTTTTTCCCGGAACGTTTCGTTAAGATCCTTCGCCTTCAGCTCCTCACAAATCGGAACTGTCTGGCGGGACTGCCATACGATGGCGTTATATACCGGCTGGCCGGTGTTTTTATCCCATACAACTGTCGTTTCACGCTGGTTCGTAATTCCAATCCCCGCTATTTGATCAGCTGTAATATTGGACTCTGAAAGAGCAGAGGCAATAACGGCAAGAACAGTTCCCCAAATTTCATTTGCGCTGTGTTCAACCCAGCCCGGCTTAGGAAAATGCTGAGTGAACTCTTTTTGTGCTGTATGGACAATCTCTGCGTTTTTGTTAAATAAAATGGCTCTTGAGCTCGTTGTCCCCTGATCCAATGATAAAATGAATTTTTCTTTCTCCATCTTTGTTTCCTCCCTTAAACTGAATTAAACTGGCTGTCTGACTGAACTATCTGTCCGCTTCGAATACGCATAGGCTCCGCCCAATAGCAAAATGACTAAAGCGGTTACAACCCAGAACGCTGAATTGATAATTCCCTTAAATGCAAAATTGTAAAACACAGCACCAAGTGCGCCGCCTGCTATCGGACCTGCTACCGGAATCCAGGCATAGCTCCAATTAGAAGGCCCTTTGCCGAAAATGGGCAAAACCGCGTGAGCAATTCTCGGACCAAGATCGCGTGCCGGGTTGATGGCGTAGCCGGTCGTGCCGCCCAACGATAAACCAATCGCAAGAATGAGAAAACCTACGATCAGCGGATTTAGTCCTTCTGTAAACTGGTTGGCTCCAATCGCCATAATGCCAAGAACCAATATAAAAGTCCCCAGTACCTCACTCAGCAAGTTGGCAAACAGATTGGGTATCGCCGGGCCAGTAGAAAATACCCCAAGCTTTGTTCCGGGATCCTTCGTTTTTTCCCAGTGCGGCAGATAATGTAAATAAATAAGCGCTGCTCCAATAAAAGCTCCAATCATCTGGGCCAGGATATACATTGGGACGAGGCCCCACGAAAAGTCACCCGCTATCGCCAGGCCAACCGTAAGAGCAGGATTCAGATGGGCGCCGCTGATTTCTCCTACAGCGTAAGCCCCCATTGCAACACCCATCCCCCAGCCCATCGTAATAACAATCCATCCGGAATTTTCAGCAAATGTGCCCTTCAGGTTTACTCCTGCACAAACGCCTGCCCCGAATACAATGAGAATCATTGTTCCAATCACT
Organism: Metabacillus sp. 84; assembly: GCF_050107715.1. Classification (NCBI taxonomy): domain Bacteria; kingdom Bacillati; phylum Bacillota; class Bacilli; order Caryophanales; family Bacillaceae; genus Metabacillus; species Metabacillus sp. 84. Next base: position 7,211 of record NZ_JBNILN010000017.1, read on the forward strand.
TCACCCCAAAAAGCTGTCATGCCATCCCTCCTCAATAGATTCACGTATAATAGAGAGCGTTTTCATATCAGCTTCGTCCAGCTATAGTCCAAAAAAATCCACAACTATCCCCTTACATAAAGTAAAGAACAGTTGTGGATCTCCTCGTCTCCATCACATACATTAACTTGTCCCCAATGGTAAAACTTTTTGAAAGCGGTGTCAAGTCTTGTTCGTAAATTTTGTCGTTTTTTCAGACTCATGAATTGTGATTTTCAAACACCTGCCGGCTGAAGTGGAACTGCACGTAAATTAGCTGATACAAGCAATTCCCAATACCGCAACGCGGTTCATGCTATGAGGTCCTGTTTTGCATCCCCAGCCAAAGAGCCGTTTCAGAGCTGGTCACTGCTGAAGCTCCTGCAAGTAACGCAGCCTGTACTTCTTCATTTGTTTTTACAAAGCCCCCTGCCAGAATTGGAATATCCGTTTCCTTGCGGATTTCTTTGATTAGATTAGGAACCACTCCGGGAAGAACCTCAATATAGTCCGGCCTGTTTTTTTTAATCAGTTCCAGGCTTTTTGACAGCGCACTCGTATCCAGCATAAACAGCCTCTGTATCGCAATCATTTTGCGCTCTTTTGCCTTACCGATTACAGTGGAACGGGTAGAGATGAGACCTGCGGGTTTAATCTCCTGAGAAATAAATTCTGCTGCATAAACGTCATGCTTGAGTCCCTGAATTAAATCGACATGAACGAGCAGCTTCTTGCCGGCCTGATCCGATGCTTTAATAATTCCCTTTAACTGGCCTAAATGGGTATCCAATAGCACCCCGTAATGGTAATCGCTGGATAAAAATTGATCAAACTGTTTCATATTGCGCAATGCAGGTAAAATTTCCTGTCCTTCAAACCCCATATCGGTACACTCCTGCCAGATTTTCTTATCTTAACTGATTATAGTTTATCATACCTGGAAATTTTGCTGATGGATCCTTGGGTGTGTCCTCACACCTGGGAATGAAAAGGCTTGCGTCCATGCCCTTTATATCGTGTATGAAACCCTCATTTTCCAATCTGTATAGGTCTCCAGCACTCTCCTTTTAAAAGAAGGCACTGTTAAATAGTAATGGCAGCTGGGTGGCATTCGCTTACGGTAAGCCCCTCGTGCCCCTGCCTCTCACACCTTCCGCTCCAGCCTGCAAGGGTTAAACCAGCACCATGCTTTATCATAGCCAAAAGAAAAACAGCCCGCTATTCAAACGGACTGTTTTCCACTATTACCGATTCTTATATTGAAGGGAATACAAATCCCGTCTCCGGTCCTTCAGCTGCCGTACTGTTCCAGACTGACGCTGCCTTCTCAATATTTCAAGGTCAACATCGCCGATTACAACCATTTCAATATTCGGATTGCACTCCCCGACAATGCCGTCACGTGCATACTCAAAATCAGATGGCGCAAAAATCGCGGATTGAGCATATTGGATGTCCATGTTTTCCGTTTGCGGAAGGTTCCCAACCGTACCTGATATGACCGTATAAACCTGGTTTTCAACGGCACGCGCCTGCGCGCAGTAGCGCACCCTTAAATAGCCTTGGCGGTCCTCTGTGCAAAACGGGGTAAAGATAATTTTCGCGCCCATATCTGTCGCAATTCTTGCAAGCTCAGGAAACTCAATATCATAGCATATTTGAATCGCGATCCGGCCGCAGTCCGTGTCAAAAACCTTTACCTGATCACCTGCGCTGATTCCCCACCACTTGCGTTCATTTGGAGTGATGTGGATTTTGTACTGCTTTTCAATCGTCCCGTCTCTTCTGAACAAATAGGCAATGTTATAAATATCTCCGTCATCCTCTTCCACTACATGGGAACCGCCGATTATGTTGATGTTGTACTTTACAGCAAGGTCCGTGAAAAGAGAAATATAATCCTCGGTAAATTCCGTTAACCTGCGGATCGCCTGACTCGGTGTCTTTTCACTGCCGAAAGACATAAGCTGAGTTGTGAAAAGCTCGGGGAACACAGCAAAGTCCGCATCCGCATCGGATGCTACATCTACATAATATTCGGACTGCTTTGCGAATTCTTCAAAGGATTCAATTTGCTTCATCATGTATTGAACCACGCAGATCCTTACCGGGAAGGATGTTTTGTAATACCGCTTTGTATTCGGCTGGTAATCGACGTTATTCCATTCCATTAACGTCGCATATTGGTTGGACTGCCGGTCATCCGGAAGGTAGCTCGGATTGATTCTCATAAGTGTAAATCCGTTCATCAGCTGAAAAGAGAGCACCGGATCATAGATGCGATGGTGAATGACTTCCTCTACATATTCTCTTGGAGTTAATTCCCCGGCATGCTTATGAAAATTAGGGATTCGCCCTCCAATAATGATGCTCTTTAAATTTTGAAGCCGGGCAAACTCTTTCCTCGCCTCATAAAGCCTGTAGCCAATGCTCATTCTTCTGAAATCCGGATGCACCATTACTTCTATTCCGTACAGATTGTACCCATCCGGATTATGATTTGTAATGTATCCATTGTCCGTTATATCATCCCATGTATGCCGGTCATCGTATTCATCAAAGTTAACAAGCAGACTTGAGCAGGAGCCGATAATCTGGCCCTCAAATTCTGCACAAAATTGACCTTCGGGAAAATGCTCCAGGTGACTTTCAAGATGCCCGCGTTTCCAAGGCTCCATCCCCGGAAAGCACGTCTTCTGCATATCAAGAATCGCTTCAATGTCTTTATGCTCAATGTTGCGGATGATCATTTTTTTCTCAAACTTGGATAAGTCCAATTTTTCGCTCATCATGACAGCTCCTTTACCATTAAAATCATTTACCCGCTGAGTGGCCTTTTTTAAACTTTTTTCCTTCCTCGAGTTTTTCGAGTAAAAGCTTAAATTCCAGTTCTGCCATTGATTCAAGCCGATGGTCTGTCTCTCCGAATTCCAGGCCGCCTGTTATTTTGTTTGGAACAATCACACATGCCATTCCCGCCCGCCTGGCAGCCAGGGAACCGTGGGCGGAATCTTCAAATGCAATACATTCCTCCGGCTTAACCCCAAGACATTCGGCTGCCTTTATGTATAGAGATGGATTTGGCTTGACTTCTTCCACGTCATCACTTGTTTTTATGCATTCAAAATGATCAAACAGACCGATATTTCTTAGATGCGTACTTACCCATTCGTAATCAGAGCTTGAAGCAAGCCCAATTTTGAAGCCAAGCTCCTTCGCAGCAGCCAGATAATCCTCCACACCGGGCCTGGCTAATTCTCTGCTGATTCTTTCGCTGAACCTTTTTTCCCTGTCTGTCTGCAAAGATCTGTGATCCACCTTTTCCCCCAATTGCTCTTCCAAGTATGTAAAAGGTTGAAAACCCGATTGAGTGCCGACTCCTTCCAGCCAAAGCTCGAGTGGAAGATGGGAGCCCTGCTCTTCAAACATTTCCTTCAGCACCTCATAATGAAGAGTTTCTGTATCGAGAATCAATCCGTCAAAATCAAATACAATGGCTTTAAACAAAAATATCAGCTCCTTTCCCCCTATTATGAATGCTTTTAAGGGAAAAAGAAAAGGGACAGCTTCCGGCTGCCCCTTTTCTGCAACTTGCTTTATCGCTGCTCGTTGTGCTGGTCGGAAATGTTAGAAAGGGCGCTTCCGGCTGCTTCATTGGAAAGCTGATTAACAGAAAGGTCACCCAATGCAACCATTCCGACTACTTGATTGTTCTCTACAATTGGCAAGCGCCGGATTTGATTCTGCGCCATGAGCTGGGATGCTTCTTCATAGCTCATATCAGGACGTCCGGAAACCACCTGAGAGGTCATGACATCTGACACCTTAGTGCTGGATTCCCTGCCTTCTGCTGTCGTTCTTAGGGTAATATCACGGTCTGTGATGATTCCCTTCATCTGCCCGTTGTCTACTACTGGAATAGAGCCGACATTATACTGGCTCATCAGCTGAGCTGCCTCTTGAATAGACTGGCTTGATGATACACTCGCTACGTTCTTGGACATAATGCTGTTAATTGAATTCATGATGACCCTCCCCTTTCGCTTCTAGTATGAGCTTAGGAACGGCTTTTTGTGTATAGTAAAAAATCTCAAATACGGCAGTTTTGAAACCAAAGAATTGAAATAGTACAGAATTTTTCATACTATAAAGTTGAGGTGAAGGAATGAACGGATTTGAAAAGCGCAGGTTGTCAAAAATGGAAAACATTCTTGACGCAGCTAAAGACCTTTTTTTGAAGCAAGGAGTACAAAAAGTCAACATAAAGCAGATTGCGAAAAAGGCGAATGTGTCCCAGGTAACGATTTATAATTATTTCGGCAGCAAAGAAAAGCTGCTGGTGGAAGTAATCCGTTCTATGCTTGAAACGCAAATGGCCGAATTCAGCGAATTGTTTTACAGCAAAAAGCCTTTCGAGGAAAAAATTGAGCAGTTCATAAAGCTGAAGATCCATTTTTCAAGAGAGATGAACGAAGATTTTTTATTCCTTCTTATGAGTGAAAATAAAGAAATAAGGGATTTATACAATCGTTTTGCTGAGAAAGAAGCGCTCCCGTTTTTCAAAGCGTTTGTTGATCAGGGGAAGTCAGAAGGAGTCATTCGTGAAGATTTATCATTCGACAGCATCCTGTTTTACATCAATGCCTTTTCAAATGAAGCTTTTAAACAACCCGAATTGTTTAAAGATCCGCAGAGCAGAAACACCCTGGCCATTGATTTAAACCAGCTGTTCTTTTATGGCATAAGCGGAAAAAAATAAAACGGCGACCTGCAGGAAGGCCGCCGTTGCAATTAGCTGTCTATACGATATATACTCTTGCTTCCCATGGCTTCATAGTAAATTCCTCATGTGAGCCCTCTAAATCCTCTTCATTTGAGAGAAGGATTTCAGGATTGTTCATTTGCAGCCCTTCCGGCAGCCTGAATACAGGATTATTTCCCGAGAAATTTGTAATCGCAAGGAGTTTTTCACCATGATATTCTCGAATAAAAGCGAAAATTTCCGGGTCCTCCTCCAAGATCAGCTCGTAGCTGCCGTATACAATGACCTCATGATTTTTCCTCAAGCGAATTAAGTTCTTATAGTAATGGAAAATAGAGTGTTCCTCTTCCATCGCTTGTTCGGCATTGATCTCTTTATAGTTCGGATTCACTTCTATCCATGGTGTTCCTTCTGTAAACCCTGCATTTTGGGAATCATTCCACTGTACGGGAGTCCGGGCATTGTCGCGGCCTTTACTGTAAATGGAATTCATCACTTCAGCGGAATCCTCTTTGTTCTGAATTACCCGCTCTTTGTACATATTCAATGTCTCAATGTCCTTATACTGCTGGATGGAATCAAACCTTACATTGGTCATTCCAAGTTCTTCACCCTGGTAAATGTAAGGGGTTCCCTGCATCATGTGAAGGCACGTAGCAAGCATTTTAGCCGACTTCACTCTATATTTCCCGTCGTCCCCAAATCTTGAAACAACTCTCGGCTGATCATGGTTGTTCCAGTAAAGACTGTTCCAGCCCTTACCCTCCATCCCCTTTTGCCAGCGCGATAATGAATGCTTCAGTTCCTTTAAATCAAGCGGTTTAACATGCCATTTGTTTTTCCCCGTCTGGGTGTCAAGGTCCATGTGCTCAAATTGAAAGACCATATTAAGCTCTTTCCGCTCGGAGTCCGTATATAAGATTCCCTCTTCAGGATTGACACCCGGCATTTCCCCAACCGTGATGACATCATAATGGGATAACACTTCTCTATTCATTTCCTGCAAAAACTCATGGATGCGCGGACCGTTCATGAAATGTTTCCCGCCGGGAGCAAAAGGCTTTCCTTCAGGATTATCCGCATCCGGAAGCCCTTCTTCTTTGGAAATAAAGTTGATCACATCCATGCGGAACCCATCAATGCCTTTATCCAGCCAGAACTTCATCATGTCATATACTTCATTGCGCAGTTCAGGATTCTCCCAATTAAGATCGGGCTGCTTTTTAGAAAACAGATGCAGAAAATATTCATCTGTCGCCTCATCGTACTGCCAGGCAGAACCGCTGAAGGCTGCCTCCCAGTTATTCGGCTCCTTCCCGTCTTTTCCGGGGCGCCATATATAGTAATCACGGTATTGGCTGTCCTTTGATTTACGGGATTCGGCAAACCATGCGTGCTCATCCGATGAGTGATTGACAACGAGGTCCATCACGAGTCTGATGCCGCGTGCATGCATTTCTTCAAGCATCTCATCCCAGTCCGCCATTGTCCCAAACTCATCCATAATCTTTCGATAGTCGCTGATATCGTAGCCATTGTCATCGTTTGGCGACTCATAAACAGGGGATAGCCAGACCACGTCAATTCCGAGCTCCTTTAAATAATCAAGCTTCGAAATAATCCCCTGAATATCTCCAATGCCATCTCCATTGCTGTCTTTAAAGCTCCGCGGGTAAATTTGATAAACAACCGATTCTTTCCACCATGTTTTCTCCATTAATCCCAGCTCCTAGTTCAGTTTATTGACCGAATCTCTTTCTGTAATGTGAAAGGGCATAAATTGGCTTTTCGATTTTTCTCCATCAATCATCCTCATCAGCATTAAAACAGATTCTTTTCCCATTTCCTGAATGGGCTGATGGACCGTCGTAAGCGGCGGGATGGACATTGTCGCGATCTCGGTATCATCATAGCCTATCACAGACAAATGGTCCGGCACCTTAATCCCTTTTTCATAGCAAAATGATAAAACCCCTAAAGCCATCTCATCGCTTGCGGCAAAAACAGCAGTTATATAGGGGCTTTTCGCTGCCAGACGCTTCATTGCAGCATACCCGCTCTGAAATCCAAAATCCCCGTACTCAACCAGATCCTCTTCAAATGGAATCCCCTTTTCTCTGAATGCCCTTTTTAATCCGTTGATTCTCGGATAGCCCGAAATGGGATCTGCTTTCGTTCCGCTGATCATCCCAATATTCCGGTGGCCTTTGCTGATCAAATAAGCCACTGCGGAATAAGACGCTTCCTCATCGTTCACTCTAATAAAGGGGATCTCATCAACATGGGAATCCGTTGAAATCACCGCACAGGGGATCCCTGAAGAAAGCAGACTTTCAGCATACTCCTCTTTTAAGAATTCACTGGCAAACAAAATGCCTTCCACTTGCTTTTCCCTTAAAAGCTCCAAGTAATCCATTGTCCGTTTTCCATTCGAATCGGTATTGCAGATTACCACACTGTAGCGCCTTTTATGCGCTTCATCCTCAATCCCCTGGAGCAGTCCAGCCGCAAAGTGGCTGGAGAGCTGAGGAAGCAAAACCCCAATTGTATTCGTCTTCCTGCTCACCAGGTTTCTGGCAACTGCATTAGGCTTGTATCCTAACTCTTCAATAACGGACATCACTTTTTTTCTAGTCTCGGGCGAGTATCCAGGCAGTCCGTTAACGATTCTTGAAACGGTTGCTACCGAAAATCCAGATTGTTTCGCCACGTCTTTAATTGTCGGCCTCAAAATGCAAGCACTTCCTTTACTTCACGTAAACGTTTACGTTATATCCTCATTGTAGTTCAATTGTGAAAACGTTGTCAATATATAGTGAGGATCTGTGTTTACAAGCCTCACTAAGCTGTACTATAATTTTCTTGTTACTATTGCACACAGGGAGACCAATATGCAGAATAATAAATCATTAGAAAACTGGTTTTTCACAGCTTGGGCTGCTGCATTTGTTTCTGCTTTAGGCAGTCTGTATTTTTCTGAAATAGTCGGGTATGAGCCTTGTGAATTATGCTGGTATCAGCGTATCTTCATGTACCCGCAAGTGATTATACTCGGAATAGCGATCGCCAAAAAAAATGATGGCATTGCTCTCTACAGCTTATCCCTCTCTAGTATCGGTGCCGCCATTTCACTCTACCACTATGGTATGCAAAAGGTCGCTTTCCTTGGCGACAGCGCCGTATCCTGCGGCAGAGTACCATGTACAGGCGAATACATCAACTGGCTGGGTTTTATCACCATCCCTCTTCTTGCCTTAACCGGTTTTACCATCATTATTATTTCATGCATCATGATATTAAGAATCAGAAAGGCAGGTCGCTGAATTGAAAAAAGTCTTAATTTTCGCTGCTATCTTCATTGTTATATTTGGAGCATTAGCCTTTTTTACGAATTTTCAAAAACAAGAAACTGCCAAAGGAAACCCTTACGGCAAAACCACTCTTGAGCCCGAAACCGAAAAACTGCTCGACGACCCGAACTATCAAAACAATATTCTGCCAGATGAACTGGAAGCAAAAATAAAAAGCGGCGAAGACTTTATCGTCTACTTTTATGCATCAAACTGTATTCATTGCCTGCGCACTACCCCAGAGCTTATGCCGCTGGCCAAGGATATGGGCATTGAAATTGATCAATTCAACTTATTGGAATTTCGTGATTACTGGGATACTTTCGGGATTAGCTCGACTCCAACCCTCGTTCATTACAAAGACGGGGAAAAAGCCGATTCTTCCATAGGTGAAAAAACAAAAGAACAGCTTGAACCAATCTTAAAAGAGTGGTCAGGGAAATAAGTAAAAACAGTCCGCCAGTCGGACTGTTTTTTATGTAAGTTCAGCCGGAGTGAGTGTGTTTTTATGCCGGGCACAGGACCGGTAGTGAGAAGAATACAAGCCGATCCAAACCAGTTGGAGCTGCAGAAAAATTATGAACCGCTTCCGCCGCTGATCAAACCCTATCACTAAGCCCTCCCACATACGAGGAGAGCATTTTTCATATTAGGTATCTATTAGCGGCCCGGGTGTAAAGCAGGCTGCCCTGGCCGCTTCCTGCTAAAAAATCGCTGAAATTGAGAGACAGTTCGTACCCGTAGCTCCTTAGTATTTCCCGGTTTCTTTCGTATAAGCCTTCGTACATTTTCATATCTTCCGCTTCTTTTAAAACGGCGATTAAGGTTTGGAGACTTGAGATAATTTCAAAGGCTTCTTTCAGGGTCCCGTTGTAATTCATGCTTTCCTCAGCGGGTTTCAAAACAGACATTTTTTCAAGTTTGCTGATGGTTTCGTCTGTAAAATAAATCGGAAAGACTTCATTGTACATTTCTTCAATCAGTTCTTCGATATGCTGCTCTTGTTCATTCGTTGATGCTGCTACGATTTTCATTGACCCCATCCTTTGCACCTGAAATATTCGTAACATTAGAATATCACAGGCAGGTCCATAGCCGGACAGGTAAGTGTTTCCTCGTTTGCCGGGGTGTGGTTTTGTCCGGTATACTTTTACAGGAAGATGGGACATCTGGAGGGATACGAATGAAAAGAAGAGGCACTTGGCTGGAATATTACGCAGAGAATTCTGCTCCCCTTCATGTAAACGAATGGCTGCTGAAACAGGCAGGTGCGACAAAAGGCGTAATCGCTCATTACCGGAGGAACAGCGGACTTATGGTGAACGGAGCTATTCTCACTGTGGAGAATCCTGTGGTTGCCATAGGTGACGCGATCAGCCTGGAAGTTTTTAAACCGGAAGAGTCCGGTACTGTGCCGGAGTTAATGGGAATTGAGATATTATTTGAAGATGAACATCTTGTTGCAGTCAATAAGCCTCCCAATATGAAGACACACCCTAATTTTGAAGGGGAAACCGGGACACTGGCTAATGCACTGGCTTTCCACTTCATGATGGAGGGAGCTGGAACTGCCATACGGCATGTACACCGCCTGGATGAGGATACTTCCGGGGCTATCCTTTTTGCAAAGCATGCCCTTGCTCAGGGAATCATGGACCGGGAGCTTCAGGATCACCTTATCGCCCGAACGTATCTTGCAGCTGTTCATGGGCTGCCAAGGCCTGCCAAAGGGACTGTTTCCGTGCCGATAGGAAAGGATCGCCATCACGCCTCGCGGCGAAGGGTCTCCCCCGGAGGGCAGCCTGCTGTAACACATTATGAAGTCATTCAGCACAATGGATCCGATTCAATTCTTAAAGTTAGTCTGGAAACCGGAAGAACTCATCAGATCCGGGTTCATTTGAGCCATATTGGCCATCCTATTATTGGAGATAAGCTATATGGCAGGCCATCCAGCCTGATTAACAGGCAAGCCCTCCATGCAGCACACATCAGCTTTTCCCATCCGATTACGAAAGAACTGCTCACTCTTGATGCACCAATTCCTAAGGATATGAGAAGATGGAAAATGTAAAAAGCGCCCGATTCAGAGTGAATCGGGCGCTTTTATTCTTCCTTGCTTAGAAATCAAAATTATCCGGGTCCGGACCAACGCGCTTGTCTTCATTCAGCGCATCAATTTTTTCCATTTGATCCTGGGTTAGTTCAAAGTCAAAGATATCGGCATTTCCTTGAATGCGATGCTCTTTAACGGATTTCGGAATAGTGACTACTCCGCTTTGAATGTCCCAGCGCAGAATAACATGCGCCACGGATTTACCGTGCTGCTCCGCTATTTCTTTAAGTACAGGCTCTTCGAATAGCTGGCCTTGCATGAGCGGAGACCAAGCTTCCACCTGAATGCCGTTTTCTTTGCAGAACGCACGGACTTTTTCCTGAGTCAGCTTTGGATGAAACTCCACTTGGTTTACCATCGGCACAACTTCGGCATCCTTCATTAAATCTTCAAGATGGTGGACCTGGAAGTTGCTGACACCGATTGCTTTAATTTTCCCCTCTTTGTAAAGCTTCTCCATCGCTTTCCAGGAGTCCTTATATTTTCCTTCAACGGGCCAGTGTATCAAGTATAGGTCAAGGTATTCCAGGCCAAGCTTTTTCATGCTGTCATCAAATGCTTTAAGTGCAGATTCATAGCCCTGATCTGCATTCCATAGTTTAGTTGTAATGAAAAGTTCTTCTCTAGGGACACCGCTCTCCTTAATCGCTTGTCCTACTCCCTCTTCATTCTTATAAGCAGCCGCCGTATCAATGCTGCGGTAGCCTGCTTTAATAGCGGCTTTTACGGAGCTCACCACTTCGTTTCCATCTTCTACTTTCCAGACGCCCAAACCGAACCATGGCATTTGCACTCCATTATGGAGAGCTGTAGTTTCCTGTAAACTTTTAACCATTATGATTAGCTCCTTTCTCTTACCAATTTCTTTTATATTATCCTCCATCACTTTTTAAATATCAAAAATGTTGCTTGCATCAATATTTAGAATAATGGATATGTAACAGGCCTTTACTCCAAATTTACGTATGGATACATCTATAGCTATACCAATACTAAAAATATTACTTTTATTACACAACAGAGGCCTTTTGATTCATGTATTGTAACACTGTAAACTTGTCTAGACATATCGCTTTATTTTCAGATAATTCCGGAACTGGTTCCATAGATGATGAAAACCGTTTGCAAGTCCTTTAATACCGGTCATATCAGGTCTAATAGCCTGTTAGTTTTTTCACAAGACCTCTTACATAAACTGGATTGCAGAAATGTGTGATTCCAACTATATTTTGACTTGTGCAAAGGTGAGCGATGTTCACGATTTGCAAAATCTTTTTAACGAGGTGGAAGATGAAAAAGTCACAACGCATGATCAAAGGAGTCATTTCCGCTTCCCTTGCAATGGGAATGGCAGCAACAGCACTTGCTCCAAGTGCGCAAGCCGTTACTCAGCCGGAAGCTGACACTCCTCTGGCTAAAGACAAGCTTGAAAAACTATCAGTTAAAGGGATTGAAAAGCTCGACAACGGGGTTAAATTTGACCTTGGTGACAAAGACGCATTCATTCGTCTGTTTGCAGATGATCTTGCGAAGGTATCCATTCTTGAAAAAGGAAAAGAAGAGTATACTTCCCGCGGAATCGCTAAGAAAGATTGGAAGACTCCAAGATTCACAGCGAAAGACAAAGGCAAAGTGTACGAGCTTAGAACGAAAGAACTTATCATTCATATTAAAAAAGATACATTCGGTGTCAAATTCATGGATCACAAAGGAAACGTGATCAATGAAGATTACATGGAAAACGGAAGCACATCCGGTTATGAAAACGGAAAGCCTTACGTCTACAAAAAGACGGACGAAGATGAAGCATTCTATGGCTTTGGTGAACAGGCCGGCCTAAACTTGAACCAGCGCGGTGAGAGTCTTGGAATGTGGAATACTGATGCTTACGGCTATGACAAAGATACGAAATACCTTTATACAACCATTCCTTTTTTCATTGGTCTTAAAAATGAAAAAGCGTACGGAATTATGTTTGACAATACTCATCGTTCTTACTATGAGATGGCTTCAGAATCTGATGACTACTACTACTTCTATGCAAATGGCGGAGACTTGACTTATTACTTCATGAACGGTCCTGAAATTTCTGACGTTCTCGATCGCTACACTGAGCTTACTGGTAAACAGGAGCTTCCACCAGAATGGTCCATGGGCCTTCACCAAAGTAAGTGGGAGTATGAAGCAGAGCAAATCGTGAATGTAGCGAAAACATACCGTGAAAAAGGAATTCCAGTCGATACGATGCATTTTGACATCGATTATATGGATGGATACCGTGTTTTCACTTGGAACAAAGAATTCAAAGATGCACTTAAGCAAGTCGAAGGAATGGAAGGCTTCCATACCATCGCAATCAACGATCCTGCTGTTAAAGTAGATGAAAACAACAAAACGTACCAAGAGGGTACCAAAAACGATTATTGGGCTAAAAATGCTGACGGAACGAACTTCGTCGGACCAGTTTGGCCTGGAGATTCCGTTTTCCCTGACTTCTCTAAACAAGAAGTACGCGACTGGTGGACGAAAAACCATGACTCTCTTCTTGATGAAGGAATTGATGGAGTATGGAACGATATGAACGAACCTGCCGTATTTATCGACACGGAAGAAATGCACCATACATTGCCTCTCGATGCATACTTCGGATACGATGATAACAAAATTCTTCATACTGAGTACCACAACCTTTACGGCCATGACGAAGCGGAAGCTACATACAATGCTTGGGATATGCACAAGCCAAATGAGCGCCCATTTGTTTTGACACGTGATATGTATGCGGGAACGCAGCGTTACTCAGCACTTTGGACAGGTGACACGGTCAGTACTTGGGAACACCTTGCTATGTCTCTTCCAAGCCACATGAACATTGGAATGTCCGGTGTAGCAAACGTAGGAACGGATATCGGCGGATTTGCTCAGCGTCCGACTGCAGAAATGTATGCACGCTGGATCCAAGTCGGAGCTTTGTATCCATTCTCCCGCATTCACTATGATAGTGATGGAAAAACTACTGTGAAGCAAGGTCAAGAGCCATGGGCCTTCGGACCGGAAGTTGAAGAAATCAGCAAAAAGTACATTGAATTGCGCTACAAGCTTCTTCCTTACATCTACAATGCATTCCAGGATGCTACTGAAACAGGCAAACCGGTTCAGCAGCCGCTTGTATACCAATTCCAGGAAGATGAGAACACATACAACATCGCAGATCAATTTATGTTCGGTGATAACCTGATGGTTGCGCCTGTTGTAAAAGAAGGACAGACATCCCGTAATGTTTACCTTCCAGAAGGCCACACTTGGGTTGACTTCGATTCCGGCAAAGAGTACAAAGGCGGACGTACGATTCATGTGAATGCAGAGCTTGATCATATGCCAATGTTCGTGAAAAAGGATACCATCACTCCGACCCGCGACGTACAGCAATATACAGGCGAAAAACCGCTTGAGAACTTGGTTCTTGACACTCATCTTGATGACAAAGCAGAGTACAGCTTCTATGAAGATGATGCTGCCACACTTGATCATAAGAAGAAAGATGAGTCAAACGAAACGAAGTTTACAGTTGAGCGCAAAGGCAAGCATCAGGTTGTCTTCAGCCAGAAGAAATTGAAGGCGGACTACGAAGATACGAAGATTGAGCAATATACGCTTAAACTAAATGATGCTAAAGAGCCAAGAAGAATAACAGCCGGCCTAAAACGCTACAAAGGGGTCAGCTCTATGGACAAAATGACTCACACAAGCCGTTCTTACTTCTTTGATGAGAAGACAGATACACTTTATGTGAACATTCCTGCAAAAGAAAGAAGAGACGTTAAAATTCGTTAATTAAACTAAAGGGGCTGCCGGGATGATCCCGGCAGCCTCTTTTTATATACGGAGGCGATCTATTCCATCATGAATAGACAGACAAGAATTCTCGCGGTATCGGCTCTCATTCTGAGTGTACTCGGCCTGTTTTATCTATATTCAGTATATAAACCTGAGCCCAATCAGATCAGTAAACAGACTCATTACGCTCAATTTGAAGTGAATAAAGCCCGCTATATACCCGGTGAAGGTGTTTCTTTTTCGCTTAGGCTTCCGCATGAACCAGAGCAGAAGACAGCAAATGTCCGCTATTACCACCTAAATAAACCGATCGCGTCACAGGAAGTCACTTTTAAGAAAGAGCATGCTTCCTGGACCTGGACCCCGCCAGAAAAAGATTATAAAGGGTACCTGGCGGAAACGGTAATTGATGGCACACGTTATACAATAGGGGTGGACGTATCAAGTGACTGGAAGGTGTTTCCGCGCTACGGCTTTTTATCAGACTTTTCACATGACGCCCTCAAGAAATCCGATAACGTGTTAACAGAGCTGAACCGGTACCATATCAACGGACTGCAATTTTATGACTGGCACTATAAGCATCATTCCCCTCTTAAACTTGAAGATGGAACACCATCTTCTGAATGGGAAGATATTGCCGGCCGGCACGTTTCCTTCTCAACACTCCGGCACCAATTAGATAAAGCTAAACAATACGGGATGCAAACAATGGCTTATAACCTTTTATATGGAGCTTTTGAGAATGCAGGACCAGAAGGGGTTAAAGATGAATGGAGAGTCTATAAAGACCCTGATCATGCTGTCCAGGACATCCATCCTTTACCGGATAGCTGGAAAAGTGATGTTTATGTCATGAACTCAGGAAATCCCGAATGGCAGGAATACATCTTGTCTAAACAAAAAGCGATCTATGAGCACCTCCCATTCGACGGTTGGCACCTTGACCAGCTTGGTCCAAGAGGAGAGGTTTTTGACCACAGCGGCAATCCGGCAGAGCTTAAAGATCAATTTGATGAATTCCTGCATCATGCAAAAGAAACAATGCCTGATAAATCACTCGTCCTGAACGGGGTCAATCAATATGGGCAGGAACAGATTGGAACAGCACCAGTTGATTTTATGTATACCGAGGTTTGGGATGAATACAAGGAATTTGGCGATCTAAAGAAAATCATTGATTACAATGCGAGTATTTCTGGAGGAAAAAGCACTGTTCTTGCGGCTTATATGAATTACAGCCTTTCCCAAAGACAGCAAGGGAACTTTAATCCGCCAGGGATCCTTCTTGCCAACAGCGTCATCTTTTCATCAGGCGGCGCACATCTCGAATTAGGCGAGCACATGTTATCTAGTGAGTATTTTCCTAATAAAAACCTAAAAGCATCAGATGAGCTGAAAGAACAGCTCGTTCCATACTATGACTTCCTGGTCGCTTATCAAAATTTGCTGCGGGGGGAAAATGTTAAAGAATCACCGCTTCAAATCGAATCCGGCCTACCCATCAGTAAGAAACCGGAAAAAGGAAAAGTCTGGGCATTCTCTAAAACAAACGGAAATCACAGTATGGTCCATTTTACTAACTTTACAGCAGCGGACTCAATGGAATGGCGGGATACGGAAGGCACCCAGCCTGAGCCGGAGGCTATTGGCAGCTTTGAAGTAAAAGTTAAGGAATCGGCGCCCATAAAAAAAGTATGGGCAGCATCACCGGACTCCCGAAAAGCAGCTCCGGTTCCCGTCCATTTTTCACAAGAAGATCAAAACGTTACAATCCGTGTTCCTTCACTAAAATATTGGACAATGCTTGTAATGGAGTATGAATAAGGAGCAGGGATAAGAGTATTCTCTTTTAATTTCGTTTGGGCAGATTAAGGGTACACGTTGAAAAGCGTGATATGTCCTTCTATTTGTGACCGAAATGGCTTTCACGAGGAGAACCCCCGGTATGTACCGGGGGTTTTTATCCATATGTTCTCTCATCAGTTCTTTTTTAAAACTTTCATTACAAAATCTGCAATATATCTCTTACTTCCCGAAGCATTCTTTTCTTAGTGGCCTGATCTGCGAAGGTCACTCCATACATAAATCGGTGAGATACCATCTCAATTCCGCAAAGATGAAAAATGCCATAATCCATTGCCGTCTCCATAGCCATCACAAGCTGGGACGGCTTTAAATTCTGCTCAGGCTGACCGGTCGTCTGGAAAATCAGCCCATTTTTTCCTTTAAGCAACCCTTCTGATCCACCCTTAAGCATCCGGAACGCAAATCCATTCGTAAAAACACGATCGATGTAGCCTTTCAGCATAGCAGGCATACCCGCCCACCATGTAGGAAAAATGAAGATCAATTGCTCAGCCCATTGTATATAGGATTGTTCTTCTGCAATATCCGGAGAAACCTTAGTCTGGAAGAATTCAGAATAGTTATCTTCCATAAGGACTGGCTGAAAATTAAGCCGGTATAAATCCCGGACTACAATTTCGGCCTGGAGCATTTTCAGCTGATCCATCACTGTTTCCAAAATTGCGCCGTTAAAGCTGTCAAGCTTTGGGTGCGCAAAAATAATAAGGGCTTTCATTAGCAGGAACTCCCCCTTAAGAATAACTGCTGAAATGAAACAGTTACTCCCAGTTTACATACCTGCTGATATTTTTCTCTTTCTTATCGCTTTTCATTCACAAGCCGCTTCGCTTTCATATCAACCTGCTCCACAAAAGCTGAAACTTGCTGGATCGAGGCGTTCATTTGCTCCACAGCCGAAGCTGCAGCTGCAATTTTATCCTCATTGTTCTCGTGCTGAGTCTGCAAAGCACCGATGATGCGGCCGACATCTCCGCTGCGTCGGGCTAAATGATCGAACCGTTCTGTAACCTTCGTTAAATGGTCTTCACTTTCTGATTGGATGGCTGCCATCTTATCAAAATCATCCGTTGTTCTGGATATGACCGAAACACTTCCATTGATCATGTCAGAGGTTTTATGCAGCGACCGGGAAACCTGCTCCTTTGCTTCAAGAATTTCTTTCAATATATCTTGAATCACTTGCGAGGATTGTGAGGACTGCTCAGCAAGTTTCCTCACTTCATCCGCTACAACCGCAAAGCCCTTTCCATGCTCCCCTGCTCTTGCTGCTTCAATGGCAGCGTTGAGAGCCAGCAAATTGGTCTGGTCCGCAATCGTTCTTATGGCGCTCAAAACTTTTTCAACCTCGGAAGTCTTCTCTGTTAACAGCTGCACATGGTGCACGGAATTCCCCGAAGATTCCTTAACCTCATTTATACTGACGATCGCATTCGTTAAATGCTGCTTATTGATCTGGATCAACCCATTGATTCGATTTGAATAATCCGAGATCTGATCCGTAAATTCTTTAGAGGACTGGATTTCCTTTTCCATATTGCGCATTTCAGCAGATGACCGGATCATATCCTCCTGAAAACGGACAGAATCAGAATGAATGGATTGGATTGCTTCATTCATTTGGGTGACTCCTCCGCTCGTATCCGAGATATTCAGATTCAGTTCTTCGACATGACCTCCGATTTCTGATGATGCGGTTTGGTTTTTCTGAAGAACCAGACTCATTTGTTCCTTTAATTCTTCGCTCTCAGATAGCATCCTGTCAAAACGCTTTGTACTGTTTGAAAGAAGCAATCCGATAAAGAGAAATTGCAAGCCATAATAAACCGCCGTCAATATGCTTCTGTCCAGCCCTGATTCAATATCGAGCGGATCAGCCAGGTATAGATGTGAAAATTGTGCGGCGATAACAAGCGGCAGTGAAACAAAAAACACCTTCTTCATCAGCCGGTAATCTGCAAATAATGCAGCAATTCCAAGCGGAAGAAGCCAAACGAACGGAACATTTACCCATGAATCCGTATGAAGCAGAAAGGCAAATACAGCCATGCACCAGACGGACAGTCTCTTGAATGTTTCATCATTTTTCCTGAACTTATAATGAAGCGCAGGATATAAAAACAGAAGAAACAGAAAATTGTATGTAACATTCATGAAGGTAACCTTTGGCATTCCATAAAGAACTTTCTGGATAAAACTGTTCGCAAAAATAATAATCCCTGCAATTAAGAACAAACGGTACAAAGTAATTGATACGTTCTGTAAATTTCGTTGTTTTACTAATGTATTCTCCATTAAAAAATCCCTGCTTTCCTATCTCCATATCTTTTATTTCGGCAATTTTGTAAAAACTTTAACTTTTTATTTTCCATTTTATAGGCATATAGACTATAATACTATTGAACTAAATAACAAACAATACAAAACATTCAGTTGGAGGTAATTATGAAGCTTAGAAAGGTTTTCTTCTCTTTGATCGCCGTTTTGTTTCTTTACAGTGTAGTCATTCCGAATCATCTGCTAGCTGAAGCACAAGGAACGCTGCTTAAAAGTCCGTCGAGTTACCCAAGCACTTATGAGCAGTCAAAAGAACGTTTTCGAGAATATGAAACTGCTTTTTCAGAGTGGAAGGAAGTATCAGGTGAAACCTTTCGACTATCCAGTTCAGAGAACCTATCAATTGATTTGATAAAAGCAGAAGCGGCAAAATCCAAGGATACATTAATTGTATTAACCAGCGGCTCACATGGAATTGAAGGTTATACGGGTTCGGCTATGCAGGATGTGTTTGTTAAGGATTTTCTGCAAAAGCTCAACCCTGCTGATACTGGCGTCTATATGGTCCATTCCATTAATCCATGGGGGATGAAAAACTTCCGCCGCTACAATGAGAACAATGTTGATTTGAACCGCAACTTTATCCCGGACTGGAATTCTTTCGATTTAACCAGCAATAAGTCCTATAAAGAGCTGGAAAACTTCTTTGAGCCGGATAAAAAAATCGGAAATATCGTTGCACATGACGCTGCTTTCACCGCCGCACTGGCAAAAACATCCGCGGTATCCGGGACAGACAAAGTGGAAGGAGCTTTATTGACCGGACAGTATACTAATCCTAAAGGGGTTTATTACGGGGGAACAAAGGATGAACTGTCGACTGCTTTTATGAAAAGCGAATTCGACCAGATGCTCATGTCTCCATATAAGCAGATTATTCACATTGATTTGCATACTGGATACGGCCCCCGCTATCAGATGAGCATCTTCAGCTCGTCTGCAGAAACTTTGACAGAAGAAGAAGCGCAGGCTGCCTACCAGTATCCTCAGGTCTTAACCCCTGATACTGAAGGGTTCTACGCATCTACTGGAGATATGACAGAATATTTCACCGCAATGGCGAAAGCGAAAGCTCCGGAAAAAGCGTTCTATTCCACCACTTTTGAGTTTGGCACTCTCGGAGACGGAACTGTTGATTCCATTCAGTCTTTAAAGCGTACGATTGAAGAAAATCAGCTTTTTCACTATGGTTCAAGCAATGAACTTAGCGAACTGATCATTCAGGCGAGATATAAAGAGCTATTCTATCCTCGCGAAACGAAATGGCGTGAAAAAGCAATAACAGATTTTAAGCAGGCAATGACAGGTGTTCTGACCTATAAAGGAGCCATCCAGTAATCTTTTTATATAAACTGGAAAAGCAGGAAGCGAAATTACCGCCTCCTGCTTTTCTTATTTCGGCCTCTCCATAGAGAAAATATCGCCGATCTTTCCATACTTTGTGCCGGCGAGCCTGCTCACTGCACCAAGTTCTCTTTCCATGATCTTCCCTTCTTTATAAACACTTTGCTTAAAATGATACTGGACGACCCGCCCGATAATAAAGTCCACTGCAGGTTCTCCATCCCGGCCTCCAAGCTCTAAATGGTTTTCGAGCACACATTCAAACCGGACCTTTGCTTCCTCTATACCCGGGACTTGAACCTGCTGGCTTTGAGTAAGGGTTAATCCGCTAAAGTCAATTTCACTTTGGTCAGGCGGAAGCGGAGCAGATGTTTCATTTATACTTTTTACATTTTCCTCGTCTGTTACATGAATGACAAATTCTTTTCCGTTAATAATATTTCTTGCTGTATCTTTCATTTTCCCCTCTCCCCGCTGTACAGCAATGGTTAACAGAGGGGGATTTGAAGAAGCTACATTAAAAAAACTAAACGGAGCTCCATTTACCACATCATCATCGGAAATTGATGTGACAAAGGCTATTGGTCTCGGGATTACACTGCCTGTCAGCAGTTTATAATTCTCCAATACTGATAAATCCTTCGGACAAATTGAAATCATCCATACCATCCTCTCGATCATAAACTGCCACCGTGCAGGCTTATATCTGTTCAGGCTGCCTTACATCCCGGAAGAAAGCGTCTCCTTCCAGCATCCAGCCATTCATGCTGGGTTCTTTCGTCATACAGGTCCGTCTGCCTATGTTGGCAGATACCCGTTTTTCAAAAGCAATAATCTAAATATTGGTTACTAGTTGAATAATTGAATAATTGAATTACCTTTCCATCTGTTTTGACAGCATAAACAAAGACGGCTAAAGTATAATAACAATAGCGTTTCCGGATTTCCAACCATCCCATTGAAGATACTGCAGATGTCTGGACGGATGATCGTTTTCCGCCCAAGCTTATATATTCCGGCCCTTTACCGGATGATTGCTCAGAACTCAAACAATTTGACTGAAAATCCTTTTATTCCTTCAGCAGCAAGCTTTAATCGATTCAATTTATCCATTTACCAGAGGTGACTTTATGGAATTAAGACAGCTGAAATACTTCGTAGAAGCAGTCAGGCAGAAAAACTTCACAAGAGCTGCTGAAAAAATGCATGTCTCCCAGCCTGCTCTCAGTAAAATGATAAAATCCCTGGAGGATGAACTTGGTGTTCCTCTTATTATCCGTAATCATAAAGGACCTGAGCTGACTGATGCAGGACATTCGGTATACACTCATGCCGTGCGGATGATCAGCATTGAAAAAGAATTGCTGTCTTCGGTCATTGATGTGAAGGGGCTTAGCAAAGGGACGATTAAAATTGGCATCCCCCCTATTATCGGGAGCCTTTTTTTTCCGAAAGTTCTCTCTTCTTTTCATACCGCCTATCCGAAAATAAACATTCAAATTACAGAATTCGGAGCGAAAAAAGTTGTAGAGAGTGTTCTCGCAGGAGAAATTGAAATGGGCGTAGCCGTACTGCCTGTGGACGAAGAGCGATTTGATGTCTTTCCAATTGTGGATGAAGAAATGGTCCTTCTTGTTAACGAAAGTCACCCGCTTGCATCCAGCAGAGAAGTAAGGCTGGCCCAGCTTAGCCGTGAAGATTTTATTTTTTACAGTGAGGATTTCGCTTTATATGAACAGGTCAGAGAGTACTGTATAAATGAGGGGTTTGAACCAAATATTCTATTCCAAAGCTCCCAGTGGGATTTTATGTCTGAAATGGCGGCTGCAGGGCTCGGGGTCACAATCCTTCCGCAGTCCATCTGCAGCCGGATAACGAGCAGCCGTCTGCGGAAAATTCCAATCCGGAATCCTGCAATACCGTGGAGGCTTGCGATTATTACTGTAAGAGATTCTTATACTACATTTGCCGGCAATGCGTTTATTGAATTTATCCTTGGTATGAAGGACCGTTTAAGAACCGGAGATTGACGGAGCTGGAAAGAGCCGGTTTCTGATCTATCCATAACTAAAAGTTATGATTTTGATAATAATTATATATTTCACGAATTATTGCCTTCGTGCTATTGTAGAATGCAGGCAAACAATAAAGAGAATCCAGTATAGTTGCTGCATCCGGCCATCAGACCGGGTTAGTTGCGTTAATAAAGGATTTCTTTCATCGAACGGTTAGATATAAGGATTGTGGAAGAGCTGAAAGAAATCGCTCCTGAGGCTTGCGATATGATCCTCGCTTTTGCATACAGCGCAGTGCTTTCGCGCGAAGGCCTGATAAACAGGCAGGCTCTCTAGTTACACAAGCCGCACTGGAACTCCAAATAAATACAGAGCTTACCGCAGGTCTCACACCTAAAGAAATATAAAAGAGTCAATCATTCATAACTCCCTATACCAGCTTCCAGAGAGTTATGAATGCCTTAACCGCTGCAAAGATAGCAGACAATCAGCGAAAAAAGAGACGAAAGCGTCATCTTTACTAAGGGTCTGACTCAGGCTTTTTTTTAAACGATTGTATGTTTTGAAAAGGAGGGTCGCTTTTGAAGTGGATCAGAGTCATTACGCAAATCGGTTTCATCCATTGCTTTTATCTTCTCGGAGTCTTCGTAAACCACATTTTAACTCTTCCCATTCCTTCTGGAATAATCGGCATGACTTTTCTTCTTGCAGCCCTCTATTTCAAAGCAATTCGACTTGAATGGGTTGAGAAAGGAGCTGCGTGGCTTTTAGCTGAGCTGCTGCTGTTCTTTATCCCTTCTGCTGTTGGAATCGTCGACTACCGGGAATTATTCGGCTGGGTTGGGATTCAATTGCTTGGCATTATTTTAGTGAGCACGTTTATTGTAATGGGTGCGACTGCTCTTACAGCTGAAAGGATTCATAAAAGACGGGAGGCGATAGCAGATGCTGATTGACATCATGGCTGCCACTTTCATCACATTCATCGTCTACAAACTTAGCCAGTGGTTTTATAAAAAAGTGAAATTTCCTTTGCTGCACCCTTTGCTGATCAGTCCGGTTATTCTGATTGGCCTGATCCGGTTGCTGGAGGTCTCAGCATCCGAGTATACTGACCTGTCAGTTCTCCTCACACCTATGCTGGGCCCGGCTACAGTTGCTTTTGCCGTGCCAATCTATAAGCATGCCCATCTTTTAAAAAAATACATGGCTGAGATTTTTTTAAGTGTAGCAACGGGCTCTGTCGCAGCAATCGTGACTTCTTTTATTCTGGCCATTTGGGTCCATTTAAACGGAGAATGGATTTTAAGCATTCTTCCACGATCCATTACAACCCCGATCGCAATCGAAGTCTCAAGAGAAATTGGCGGTCTTCCTGCCCTCACCACCGCATTCGTCATTGTCACAGGAATTATCGGCGGAATGATTGGCCCTTCTATCATAAAGTGGATGTCCATTAAAACGCCCGTTGCAAAAGGGTTGATGCTTGGGATGGCCGCTCACGGTGTAGGTACATCGAAAGCAATGGAATATGGAGAATTGGAAGGAACCTTTTCCAGCCTATCCATGATTCTCGCAGGCTTTCTTACCATCTTTCTCGGATATTCACTCATTCCGCTATTAGCTGGTTTTATCTTATAGCAAACGCTCAAAGCATCCGCTTTGAGCGTTTTTTATGCAGCTGCTATTCTGCCAATAGAAGCTGTTCATACAGTTTTTCCCGCTTGCTCTGAAGCTGCCGGAGTTTTTCTGCAGCTTTCGGTATTTCTTCCAGAAGTGCAATTTCCTGCTCAAGCACTTCTAATTCCACTTCAATTTCATGGGCACTTCTTGGTCTTTCTGCAGACGGCTTCCGCTCATTCTGGAGTTCAGTCTGGAGGAATAAATCCTCCATTTTGCTCCTGGCATAGCGATAACCGCCTGTGAATTTATGCAATTTCTGATTATAGATCCAGGCGGTTTTGGTAAAGAGCTTTTCTAAAAAGTACCGGTCATGCGACACCGCGAGCACCGTCCCGTCAAAATGTTCAATCGCGTCCTCCAGCACCTCTCTTGACTCAATGTCCAAATGGTTTGTAGGTTCATCAAGAATAAGAAGGTTAATATCCTGGTGCATCAGCTTAGCAAGCTGAATTCTCATTTTCTCTCCACCACTGGTGGTTTCCATTTTCTTAAATACGGACGCGCCGTAAAATAAAAATTTTGCCAGTACATGCCGGGCCTCATCTTCTGTTATTGAAATTCCGCTGCGGAAACATTGGATAATGGTTTCATTTTCTTTATTTTGTGAGATCATTTGCTGGGCAAGATATCCTGTCTTTACACTGCTGCCAAGCCTTGCAGATCCATAATCCGGATATTCCTGATTTAAAATCATACGGATAAGCGTTGACTTTCCTGATCCATTTTCTCCCACAATGGCCAGCCGATCCTTATACAGCACCTCCAGATTCGTATTGTTAAACAAAAGTTTATCTCCAAAGCGCTTCGTCACTCCATCGATTACCACAGTTCTTTTGCCGCTCCTGTCACTTCCATTGAAGGTAAGATCCATTTTTTTATGGTCAAGCACCGGCTTCTTCAGCTTTTCCATGCGCTCCATCGCTCTTTCCATATTTCGAGCCCGCTTATGAAGTCCTTCATTAGGAGGGTTTGCCTGGTTTGCCCATTCTTTCAAACGCTTAATGGCTTCCTTCATTTTCTTGATTTTCTTCTGCTGTTCCTGGTAAGCCTGGAATTCAAGAAGGAGCCGATTTTGCTTCTCTTCTGTAAATCCAGTGTAGTTGCTGTGGTAGACGGTTATTTCTCCATCGTCTAAATCCAGAATTTTTGTTGCGGTTTCATCCAGAAAATGCCGGTCATGTGAAATCATGATGACGGTTCCTTTATACTCCCCAAGAAATTGCTCCAGCCATTCCACTGCCCGAATATCCAGATGGTTCGTAGGTTCATCTAAAAGGAGCAAATCAGGCTCCTGAAGTAAAATCATTCCTAACCCGACTTTCGTTTTCTCACCGCCGCTTAGAGAGCAGAAGGGCTGGTCCAACAGGCCTGAAATCTGCAGACCGTCAGCTACCTTGCTTAGCTTTGAGTCCATTTCATATCCTCCAAGACGCTCAAATTGATCCTGCAGGCTGCCGTAACGGATTAGAACCCTTTCCAATTCTGCACGGTCCGCTCCTGCCATTACAGCTTCAAGATCATTCATTTTCCTTTGTATTGAACGTAAATCCTCAAAAGCTCTCCTAAGGATTCCTTCTGCTGTCTCTCCCGCTGCAGCCGTTGGAATTTGTGCAAGATAACCTATTTTCGTATCTTTTCTAACAGACACAACTCCTGCATCAGGTAGCTCCTTGCCCTTAATGATGTTAAATATGGTTGTTTTCCCGGTTCCATTCCGGCCAACCAAACCTACCCGGTCATTATCGTGAATTTCTAATGATAAGTTTTCAAACAGCAAATGCGACCCAAAGGATTTTGAAACATTTTGTACAGAACAAATAATCATTGGCTAAACACCTCCAAATTTATTTTTTTATGGATTAATCGTGGTCTCCTCACACCCGCTGCTATGCTTTACACTCGAATCAAACGATGCAAAAAAAGCCGGAATAAGCAGAATTTGCTCATCCCGGCCAAAAAAGCACAAAAAAGGAGAGCTAACAAGCTCTCCCATAGCGCACTTTATAAGCAGATTAGAGATTCTTCTTAACATTCTGTCATGCTATGCAGTTGCGAAAAAGGACAGACGTGTCCCGTTGGCAGCTGCTGCATGAAAAATTGCACGGCATAAATATAGGAATGTCAGTCGGTCAGCCTGTGCAATTGCAGAACGTTTCATCTCTTCTCCACCTCCTTCGGCAAATTGTACTCATAGTATAGCCGAAAAATTGTTTACTGACAATTTTTTATTTTCTCTTACTAGTCTTCACACACATCTTCCTAAGAAGGATTATGATTCACATCATTAAAAAGAGCACTCATCATGAGTGCCGGGTTTAATATAGCTCTACATAAGGCAGGACCAGCTTAACTCTCGTCCCTAAACGGCTTTTGCTGGTCACTTCAATCTTTCCTTCGTGATTTTTCAGAATCTCCATACTGACGGCCAGGCCAAGCCCTTTTCCTGAAGTTTTGTTAGTTGAAAATGGAATGAATAGCTTTTCCATTATCTCTTCTTCAATACCGCAGCCATTGTCGTCAACGATGATTTCTATGGATTCCCTTTTCAGGGTTGTGAAAATTTCAATTTTCCCCTTACAACCGACGGTTCCCATAAATGATTCCATCGCATTCCTGACAATGTTTAGAAGAACCTGTGTAATTTTCCGATTATCCACAAACAGCACCGGGTTTTTTAAATTGGCCTGATAATGAACTTCACAGCCAAAATTCAAGGCTTCCCTTTTCGCAATCATCGCCGTTTCGTCAAGCAGCTGGGAAAGCAATACCTTCCTCTTCGCCATGATTGGAGGACGCTCGTCAAATAAGTATTCATACAGTTCATTATTCGCCCGATTCAGCGCTTCAAAGGACAGCGTTTTTTCACCCGGGTCGATGAGATGCGGTTTCACCTGGTTAAAGAATCCCTTTATGCTGGTGAGCGGGCTGGAAATATCGCTTGAAATACTGGCAGCAATCTCCTTAAAGGACCGTACATGATGGTTTTGTACAGCCAGCTCCTTCATTTCCTTAAGAGACTTCTCAAGCTGGGCATTTTTCTCCAGCAGCGACTGATTGGCTTTCATTAAATCCAGTTCAAGGTTTTTCATCGCCTGATAAACAGGCTCCAGCGATTCTTCTTTATTGACGCAAAAAATATGAATGGTATCTTTGTTTTCATACTGAATGTATATGTCAAACAGGCATAGCGGTTTGCTTTTCGTTTTCATGTTAAGCTCAATCCTTGAAATAGACGGTGTATCAAGGATAAACGATGCCGCCTTCTTTTTGCTTCCAATTCCTACTATATCAATGAAGTTGAAGGCTTCATCAAATTCATTATGGGTTCTCTTTGAAACAGCGAGAATGTTAAGCCGCCGATTTACCATAAAATAAGAGAAAGGTACCTTCTCGTATTTATTAGACATTAATTGCATTTCCATGTTGAACAGTCCCTGTATAGTTAATTAGATCCTCAATCTCTGTAAGGCTGCGGATAATCATCGTGCCGGGAGGACAATGAAACTCCAGATCGTGGCTGGCTGCAAGCTTCCCACCTACCATGATAACCGGTCCGAACGGCAATTCCTCCAACACTTCAATATATTTATTAACGAGCGGCAGATTGTAGGCGATATTCACTGAAATCCCAATAACTTCAGGCTTAAATTTCTCTGCAAATTGCAGTGCATGTTCAAGCTTTAGATTTCTGCCGAGACACTGTGTATCCCATCCGTTTTCGTGAAAATAGTTTGAAACTATATGCACTCCCAAATCGTGCTCTTCCCCTTCAACACAAAAGAACATTGCTTTTTTCTTTTTCAAAGGAATGACATGATAGGTTTGCTTTAGAGAGTGATAGTACTTATATGAAAGAAGGTTTTTGCATACGTGGGAAGCTACATGCTCTTCGGCAACGGTTATCCTATTTTCTTCCCAAAGCTCACCGATGTGGTACATCGCTTCTTTTATCATATCGTAAAACTCCATGGTGTTCTTGCCGGAGGCTGAAGATTCGAGAAAGGTCCAGGCTTTCATTACTTTTCCATCCAGCAGAAGCTTACTTAGCTCTTCCACTTGAATATTCATTTTTCCTCACCTGCCTTTATTAAGTTCTCACGCTTAAAAATGCCAGTAAACAAAGCCTAACATAAGTTAGGCAAATAAGGTATGGTTATGCCCAGTCATCATTATAGGATGGTTTTTAGAGAAAAATAATTAACTTAATATATACCCAGTAGAAAATACTATAAACCGTAAGAATGAATTTTTTTGACGCCAGGTCCGGGAAAGGCTCGCAGCGGCTAAGCAAAGGCTCTATCTCCCTTGGATGGAGTCAGCAGCCGGAATTGCTTTTTAGAGGTTATTTAATTAAAGCGGAGATGGCATGATGAAAGTCGATCAACTGAAGGAAGAATGAAGATTATATATATTTCTGGGAGCATTCAATAAAACCTTCTAAGTTTGTGAAAAATAATGATGTCTTCTATGTTCAGTAATATTATCTAATACAATCGTAACACATTCTTTTAATACAAAACCCCTTTTTCCGGCTTTGTTACATAAATTTAACGATTTCACAAACAATAAATCGAAGCTTCGGCAGCACAGGGGGGATAAGCAATGGATCTAAAAGAGGGATTCAACGGGAGCCTTAAGGAAAATAAACATGCTATAACAGCGATCCTTCATCCCATGCAGGATTTGTCCTTCCATCCTATTTTGCTTCCATCCCAGCCTGCAGTCGAAGGTTGTCTTATCCGCTTAAAAGGGATTTCAGATGATACGAAAGTAACAGAGAAAATTCTCCAGCCCATCCTGAATTCAAACGAGATTCCTTTAAAAAAGGATTTCCTTAAAAAGCTTACGCGAAGGGTCCTGGCAAGCGATTTGTCTATTGGAACCTCCCCTATGGAGGCGGCGGAAGCTGTACTCGAGGGTCACACCGTCCTGCTTATTGATGGCTACAAAGGATTTATCGACCTCGAAACATCTGGAGGAGAACACAGACCGGTAGAGGAAGCGTCTTCTCAAATGGTCATCCGCGGCCCTAAAGAGAGCTTCAATGAGACAATCCGGACCAACACAGCTCTGATCAGGCGAAGGTTAAAAACTCATGACCTTAAACTGGAGCAATTAAAAATCGGAGAAATTTCTGCTACTAAGGTCAATTTGATGTATTTGGAAAGCAAAGCCAGTCCGGCTACACTGAAGCTGATAAGAAAACGATTGAAGGATAATGAAACGAAGCTCGTATTAGAATCCGGCTATATTGAAAGAGTGCTTGAGGATCACCAGGTTACTCTTTTCCCCACAATAAATCATACAGAACGGCCGGATGAAGTGGTAAGCAGTCTGATTGCCGGAAGAATCGCCCTTTTAATCGACGGAACACCGTTTGTTTTATTGTGCCCGACAAGCTTTAAGCACTATTTCTACTCACCAGAGGATCTCTATCAGTCCAACGCTGCAGGAAAGCTGATTTTACTGCTTAGATACCTTTCTTTTTTCCTGTCTGTTTTCGCACCCTCCATATATATCGGAATGATTACCCATCATCAGGCCCTTATTCCAACTTCTTTACTGATTAGTTTGTACTCACAGCGCGAAGGGGTGCCTTTTCCGGCCCTGATTGAAGTATTGATTATGGAAGTAACATTTGAAATTCTGCGCGAAGCAGGCGTCAGGCTTCCAAGGGCAATTGGCCAAGCCATCTCTATTGTAGGAGCGCTCGTTATCGGACAGACAACGGTACAGGCAGGACTGGTATCTACAGCAGTTGTGATCGTTGTCTCAATTACCGCCATTTCAAGCTTTACTTTGCCAAATTACAGCCTGGCCATCACAGCACGCATGGTTCGATTCATCCTGATGTTCGTAACTTACTTCCTGGGCTATTACGGACTGATGCTGGCAGCTATTATGTTTGCCGGTCATCTTTACCAGATAACCACGCTTGGAACACCTTATATGTCAAAAGGAATGCAGGCCGGCAAGGGAGGCAGCAAAACGTGATAAAGTGGATGATTCTTCTCTGCATGCTTCCCATTTTAGCCTCATGCGGTACCCAGCAGGAATTAAACGATCTTTCGATTGTTATCGGAATCGGGGTAGATACAGCAGATCAAGGATACCAGGTTACCCTGCAGCTTGTAGACCCAAGTGAAATTTCAACCGGAGCGGGAATGTCCCCCGGCGGAAAAGCTGTCCCGGTCATCAACATGGTCGGTGAAGGAGCGTCCGTAAATGAAGCCTTTCAGGAGGCGGTATCCAAAATATCCAGAAGAACCTTTTACAGTCATTTGTCTGTCGTCGTCATAGGAGAAGAGCTCGCAAAACGGGGAATAAATGAAATCATTGAACATATGGAACGCGGATCGGATATCCGGAGCAGCTTGCTGCTTTTTACGGCCAAAGGCCAGACCGCTCTTGAAGTGCTATCCGCCCTTCCTCCTTTAACGAAGGTTCCTGCCTTATCCGCTCAAGGGAAAGTGGAAAACAACCTTGAAAACTACGGAACCGTTACGAAAGTCAATATTGTAGACTGGGCGAAAATGACCGGCTTTGAGGGTTCGGATGCCGTCATGCCAGGCATTTATAACCGCGGAGACCCAGAAGTATTCAAAAAGCAGGAAAATCTTGAACAAAGCGAACCATTTTCTACAGCCGTCGGGTATACGGCTATTTTTGGAAAAGATTCAAAGCTGAAATACTGGATTGGTCCAGAAGAAACAAAAGCGATGCTCATTCTTAAGAATCAGGCACGCCGGACATTTATTAATGTAGCCTGCGATGGAGAACATATATCGTATGAGCTTCCCTATTCAAAATCAAATTTGAAGGTAAGCGAAAAGGCAGGAAAAGTTTATATTGATATAAAAATCTTCACAAGAAGCGAGCTTTATTCCCTGGGGTGCATGAAGGAAAAACAGCTCACGGAAAAAATGATCAGAAAGCTGGAGAATCTGATGACAGCCGAGCTTAAAGATGGTATCTTTCGGGCAGTTCAAGCATCTCAGGATAAACAATCAGATATTTTCGGCTTCGGAATGAAGTTTGCCCAGCGTGAACCGAAGAAATGGAAGGAGGTTAAAGATCGTTGGAAACAGCTGTATGAAGATGCGGAAGTTCGCGTTCAGGTGTCAACCGAATTGCTTAGGGGCGGAGTAGTCGAAAGTCATATGTAAAGAGGGATTCTTATGGGGAAAATTTCATCAAGGCAGCTGTTTTATTTAATTTTTATATTTGAAATCGGCAGTGCCATCCTTCTTGATCCCGCTAAAGAAGCTATGAAGGATGCATGGCTGGCCATGCTGATCGGGTTTGCCGCCAGCATTCCGAATCTCCTTGTCTATATTTATTTATCCAGGCTTTCAGGACGAAAAACAATTATCGGAATACTGATCATGCTTCTCGGGAAAAAAGCTGGAATCGCCGTTTCTTCCCTTTACATTCTTTATTTTCTCTATATCTGTACCCGGGTGCTGAGGGATTTTGGGGAGCTGCTTATCATTACAGCCTATGATGAAACGTTTTTAATCGTGATCAGCAGCTTTATGATGCTGGCAGTCATGTATTTTGCAATCAAACGGGTCCAAGTGATTGCAGGTGTTTCAAAGCCCCTGTTTTTTGCTATTACAATCCCATTTTTAGTTGTTGTCTCTTTTGAAGTCATTTCCAGAATTGTGGATGTAAACGAGCTGCTTCCCGTACTTCAGGATGGACCGCTTCCTCTTTTAAAAACGGTGTTTCCAACAGTCATGACCTTCCCATTTGGGGAAATGATTGTATTTACGATGTTTTATCCTCTTGTTCAAGAAGGCGCGAAGCTGATCAAAACAACACTGACCTCAATTTTTTTGGCCACACTGGTCCTGTGCACAACTGCCCTGCTTCATGTTTCCATCCTCGGAGCAGAAATGACGAAAAACTTTGTCTTTCCGATTCTTGCCACGGTCTCTCTCATCAACATTTCAGACTTTATCCAGAGGCTAGACTCCATCGTTGTCATTTTAATGATTATCGTGGGTTTTGTGAAAGTGTTTATGTTTTTCTATGCCGCACTTAGAAGTACGGTCGAGTTAACCGGCACAAATAACCCGGTGCCTCCCGCCCTGATTTATGGAATCGGAATCACCTTTGCCTCACTCTCTGTTGCCAACACTCAATATGAACATTTCCAGGAAGGTCTCAATTTTGTTCCATTTTTTCTCCACGTTCCCTTTCAGATGATCATTCCAGCTGTCCTGCTTTTCGTTCTTTGGCTGAAAAAAAGGAAAAAAGGTGATGCAGTTGACCATTATAAAGAAATTTAAAAGAGCATTAACAGAAATGAAAACGATAGCCTATTCACTTACGATCATAATCGTCCTTTTTATCGGGATTGCCTGTATTGATTTGTATCAGGGCTATTCGTGGAACATGATCATGAAAACGTTTACGCATGAGTTGAAAACGTCCTCCATGAACGATCTTTTCTCAATGTCCATTTTCCTCATTCTCATTATCATCTATCTTTATGTGACCTCGGTAAAGTCGGACAAAAAGAAATCTTGAAGATTGACCGCCGAATACAGCGGAGAAAAAGCCCAGTGCTTAATGCACTGAGCTTTTTCTTAAGGATTTATCCTTTTTTTAGGCTGGCTGTTTTACGCCATCTTGCGCTTTCGAGTGCTTACCGGAACCTGATTTTTTAATCTTCGGTACAGGCAGAAGATAAGTGGAAAGCGGCAGGAACGTAATAAGTCTAATCGCTGCTGCACACAGGACCGTGACAACGATAAACATTGGTGCTACATAAGCGAAGCTCCAGTACTGTTCAGGCAGATGTCTTGCAAGCAGATACAGGATCATTGGATGAATCAAATAAATTCCCATTGAATACTTCCCAAGGAGTACAAGCGGCTGCCGCACTGCTGCAAACTTTGAAAGCAGCGGGTACATGCCCACAATGGACACACACAGCAGCGGGATGTTTACCAGATTGGTTAATCTGCGGTTTGAAACGTAGCCGACTGTTTTGTACTCAATGACGCATCCAATAGTAACGGCAATTGTAACGAGCAGCATTGTAATCGGTCTTTTAACTGCGAAATCGCGGATGCCTTCCCAGTAATAGGCCATTAATCCTCCGAAAGCAAAGTAGAAAATCCAGACAGGCATAAACGCTTTGCTTGCGATAAACTCTCCAAGCGCCCCGTCGAACGGAGGCTGTATTCCATAAAGGTTATAACTGATAATAAGAGATACGAATGCAAAAACAATTATCAAGGATTGAGAGTTAAAAAGCTTTGCCAGCAGCGGAAAGATTAAATAAAACTGTAATACAATAGAGATGAAATAGAGATGGTAAAAGGACTCGCCTTCCAAAAACGTAATGATTTCTGTAGCTGGATCTGCAATGCCCTTGCCTGTGTACAAATACATCATATAGCGGTAGGCTACACTCCATAAAATAAACGGAATGATAACCTTTGCAAATCTTGACTTAATATATTTTCCAAATTGAAATCCTTTATTACGCACCTGTAAAAACAGCAAAAATCCGCTGATTACTGCAAATATAGGTGTTCCAAATCGTCCTACCTGATTTAAAAAGTGGGAAAACGCATCAAACTTTTCTCCATTCATGCCGTAGTAGGTAGCAGATACATGCACTGCCAGCACCCCCAGGCAAGCGAGGGCACGAAGGAAATGGATTTCAAATAAATAAGCTTTGCCGCTTTTCTTAATAGCCTCAGTTGACATTCTCATATCGCTCCTTTACTGAGTTAGTACTTTCCCATTCTAAACGATATCTGTCTATGTGTGTAAGACAAATTTGAAAAGCATGCTTTCGTACGGGAACCCCATAGAGGTCTTAAGATGGAGTGATGGGGCTGTAAGCGCAACCAATCCCTGATTAAGCATGAGCACAAAGTCATCAGCTTTTTTTAAAAACTAAAAATGATGTGTTAGTCATTAATTGTTCCAGCGATAAAAATCATCAAAAATTTTTATAGGAACAGATATTTACAAAAAATCACGCATTTTGTCGAAACCTGTCGTCCGGAACAAGGTACCCATGACTGGCTGAAAAATTTCTATAGGCTCTCCATCCTGACTTTCCCTCTCGTCCCCGAGCCTATTTTGCATCACAAATTGATTTTTGTCAAAAAAATGGGCGATACTCCTGCCTCGTATCGCCCCTGAAAAATCAACTGTAATTTTCTCTTACATCAGCTGCATCGGAATCCTGCTTATTTGATTTAGGCTTCAGCTTCGGAAAGCCAAACGCAATAGCCAGAAGTCCGCAAACAAGTGTCAGCATCGGGTAGAACGTGTACGGGATGATGCTGAGCGGTGAGGCTTTAACAAGCTGAGCCCCCGCAAGCATCTGAGCCCCATAAGGAATCAGCCCCTGTACGCTGCACGAAAAGATATCGAGAATACTTGCAGATTTTCTGTTATCAATCCCGTACTGATCCGCAATGTTTTTGGCAAGCGGGCCTGCAGTAATGATAGAAATGGTATTATTTGCCGTTGATAGATTTGTTGCACCCACCAGACCGGCAATTCCAAGTTCTGCGCCTCTTTTTGATCGGATATTTTTCGTCATGGCATTTAGAATAAACTGAATTCCTCCATTGTGCTTGATCAGCTCAACCATTCCGCCAATCAAAACAGAGAGGATAATAAGTTCAGCCATTCCTGATACTCCGTCCATTAGCGATTGGGAAAAAGAAAGGATATTGAAGCTGCCATCGGAGAGTCCGATGATCGCGGTCAATACTATTCCCCCCCCAAGCACGGCAACAACGTTCAGTCCTGCCAGAGCTCCAATCAATACTCCAAGGTATGGGAGCATTTTAATGAAATTGAATTCCTTCGTTTCCACTGTGGAATCCATTCCTGCAGAGATCACAATCAAAATGATCGCTGTGACGACTGCTGCCGGCAAAACAATAAAGAAATTCGTTTTGAACTTATCCAGCATTTCTGTCTTCTGGGTTCTGACCGCCGCAATCGTAGTGTCGGATATGAAGGAGAGATTATCTCCGAACATTGCTCCTCCGATAACGGCAGCCACAGCAAGTGCTACAGGGATTTCAGTTTCCCCGCTGATTCCTGCTGCTATAGGGCCAAGAGCTGCGATCGTCCCCATTGATGTTCCCATTGAAAGGGAAACAAACGCTGCAATAATGAACAATCCTGCTACAAGAAAGCTCTGTGGAAAGTAGGTCAGAGCCAGGTTTACTGTCGATTCAACTGCTCCCATAGCTTTGGCCGATTCCGAAAAAGCACCTGCCAGGATGTAAATAAAGACCATAATCATAATATCCGGATGGCCGGCACCCTTTGCAAAGCGCTCAACCTTCGAATTCAGCGTTTCTTTTCTATTCATAAACAGCGCTGCGGCTACTGCGACCAAAATGGATACAACCATCGGCAGTTTATAAAAGTCCCCGGTGATCACACCTGCCGTAATAAAAAGGGCGATAAAAATCAGCAGCGGCAGCAGCGCCAGCGGATTTGCTTTTACTTCACGATTCACGTTCATTTTCCCACCTCGCATCAATTCTGTTCATAAAAAAGACCCCTTCTTATCCTTAAGAAGAGGCCTTAATACACAATAATCAGGACACTCTTCTCATCTTTCAAGCATTTGCTTGCTGGATTTGGCACAGCACTCTTAAAAAAGTCCGCTGCCGAGGCATCGCAGGGCCAGTCCCTCCGCCTCTCGTGATAAGAAGTTCGTAAATTTATGGGCATTTCATAAACAATCTTTTACTACCTTAAGGGCTGCACAAAAAAATGTCAAACCATAATTTTATTTTCTTAAAAAAATATTTACATGCTGTCATTCATGAAAGCCTTACCAAGCCTGCTGCAGCAACAGCAAGGATATATGTTAAAAAAGATGAATAGAAAACAGCAATAATTGCTATTTACTTTCCAGCAAAAGGATTCTTCCATTCCATCAATGCAGCATAATGGCATGATTCTTCATCCTCTAAATAGTTCCCCATGACCTTCAAAGGGGTGCGGCCGCACCTGAGCAAAAAGGTAAGGACCGGATCCTTTAACTCCCCGTTTACAACACCCTCTAAATACTCTTCAGGTTTCAGTTCATCTGACTTTTTATAGTAGCCCGGCATTCTTCCGCCTCCGAGCAAACGATCAAGCTTTTTATGTACAACCAATTCATAGGCAGAAAACATAAGCCAGCTCCCAAGCCCTGCCTTCCGGTATTGAGGTCTTACCCCTATATCCACAACATACAGCGTTCTGCCCTCTGAAACATGGCTGCCGATATAACCCCGGTCCGTCATATCATCCCACGTATGGTCCGGACCTTTCTCGTCATAATCAACTAAAAGGCTCGTCAGGGATCCTGCGAGCACTCCATCCACTTCAATGCATAGAGCTCCTTCCTGAAACAAGCGGATGTGGCTTTGAAGCTGCTCTTTGCTCCACAGGAGCTCGCTTGGAAAAGGAGGAGGAAAGCTCTCCCTCTGAATCCGGATCAATCCATCAAAGTCAGACTCATGATAGTTGCGGATAACAGCAGACTTCGGACCTTGATCATCAAAAACGTAAAATTCTTTTTTATACATTTGCTTTCCCCCCCATAGTTACTTATTTATACCGCGATCAGCAGGAGGGAAAACCTGTGTTTACCGGTCGGATTCAGTGAATGTGACCGCTTTTACTTTCTGTGTGTCTTTCTCGAACTCCACGGTGACGAATAATCCAAACTCCCGGCTGTCCCTGCGCACCCATAGTTTGAATTTCTCTTTGGCGGTCCTTCCTGAATCTTCACGTCCTATATATAAATAATCCAGGAGCTTAGCGTCCGGGTATTTCTTTTTTGCCTCCTGAATGGCAATGCGCGACCATTTAGCATAAGCAGGCTCCTGCTGATGTTCCCTTGCATAAACTTCCTGAGGTTCAGCACCGGCAGACAGCATCAGTGCGGCAAACAAAACAGACAACCATTTTTTCATAATAGACACATCCTTTTTTCTTTTAGGGTTACGCAAAGGCGTAAAAAAAAGACGTGCACCCGGCACGCCTTTTTTATCCAATTTCAATTTGATCCTTCCAGGTCTGATCTAACTGAATTAGCCAATTTTTAATCAGAGTCCGTTTTTGCACTAATCAGTCCAATTACAATCCCGAGAAGTGCTCCATAGGCCACCTCTTCCGGCTGATGTCCCAAAAGTTCATTCAGCTCTTCCTTCTGTTTCACATGGCCCAGACCTGGGAAATGTCCGGAGAGCAATTCGATATCCGCATCAATATCATTAACAAGCTTGGCAATCTCTCCAGTATGACGGCGAATTCCCTGCGCATCATACATAACGATGATTCCGAATACGACGGCCAATGCTGTTTCAACCGATGTACTCCCATTTTTGGCAGCCACATATGTAGCCAATGACGCCACACCTGCAGAGTGTGAACTAGGCATGCCGCCTGTCTGGAACATAGGACGCCAATCCCACTTGCCTGTCAGCCGTTTATGACCAAAAATCTTAAGTCCCTGTGCAATCCCTATTCCTGCTAAAGCTGTCAAAATTCCTCGGTTTCTTATCAATTCCTTCACCTCTCGTGAGATTAGTTTTGGACTGTTCCAACGGGACTATACACGTTTTCAGTTGGTACATACCCTACTTTGGCAGTTTATAAAATCACGCTGGGATTATACGGACCATATATGAGTATGTATGAGAAACCAAGGGCGGATTTCTGCACTCAGTACAGCACAAACACGCTCGGATTTTGTCGAAAAGTCTTTATATGAAAAGTACGGACAATAAAACTGGAAGTATGGACAATAAAATCAGAATACGGACATTAAATCTCAAGTACGGACAATAAAATCAAAATACGGACCATATATGAGTATGTATGAGAACCCAACGGCGGATTTCTGCACTCAGTACAGCACAAACACGCTCGGATTTTGTCGAAAAGTCTTTATATGAAAAGTACGGACAATAAAACTGGAAGTATGGACAATAAAATCAGAATACGGACATTAAATCTTTAAGTACGGACAATAAAATCAAAATACGGACCATATATGCATATATATGACAACCCAAGGGCGGATTTCTCAACTCAGTAAAGCGCGAACACGTTCGGACCATATATAACAAACCAAGGGCCGAGCTATGCACTCAATAAGGTTCAAAATGCTCGGATTTTGCATCTCGCTGGCAAACTTTCCGATCGATCTGAAGGAACGTCGTTCATTAGCTGCCGGAAACAGAGCAAAAAGTGCTCAGAGCAAACTCTGAGCACTTTTCCAGTTGCATTAATCTCTTCAGGAAGTATGGTGCTACGTGTAACTCTCATTTTCCTGCTGACCGCTTTAATTAGAAGCTTCTTGCAGCTTCCTTTGCATTTTCAACTGATTGATTGAAGATTTGATCTGCAGCTGATGGATCGGCTGCCATTCCTTCAGCAAGGATCACTTCAACGTCATTGATGCCAAGGAAGCTCATTACAGCGCGGAAATAGCTTTCCGTATGCTCCATGGATGCAGCAGGTCCTTCAGAATATACGCCTCCGCGAGCTTCGATCAGAACAACTTTTTTATCTCCGGAAAGACCGACCGGTCCATTTTCTGTATATTTGAATGTTTTTCCTGCTACAGCAATGGCATCAATATAAGCTTTCATCAATGGAGGGAATCCGAAATTCCACATTGGTGCAGCGAATACGACTTTATCTGCCTCCAGAAATTGATCAACCAGCTGGGAAAGACGGTCAATTTTGGCCTTTTCCGTATCAGTCAGTTCGTTACCGGACGCAAGTTTTCCCCATCCCCCGAGCACTTCTGCATCGATTAAAGGAAGGTCTGTGTTATATAGATCGAGGGTTTCTACTTGATCTCCAGGATTCTGACTGTTGTATGCATCAAAAAATGCATTGGCCACCCGTGCGGAAAAAGACATTTCGTCGCCTTTTGGATTTGCTTTTACATATAGAATGTTTGCCATTATGATCTCTCCTTAAAATAGTCTTTAATAAAATATCTCAACTTCGAGATTTATTTTAAATCACGTGTACCATTATGTCAACTTGTTTGCATTCCGCTTAAATTTTCGTTCAAAGAGAGAGTCAAATGCCTATCTAAAAGTTTTAAAAAGCACCTATTAAGGGTAAATCCTAACTAAGCTATTGAATGGAAAGGATGAATGAACATGGATCAGCAGCAATTAAGAGAGCAGATTGTGAAGATTATTGACCAAAATAAAATCGGGACACTTGCAACGGTAAAGAATCGCAAGCCGCATTCCCGTTATATGACGTTTTTCAATGAAAATTTGACACTTTATACCCCGACGGATATAGAAACACATAAGGTTGAAGAGATTGACGAGAACCCTAACGTCCACATTCTTCTTGGTTATGACGGCGAAGGTTTCGGTGATACGTTTGTAGAAGTGGAAGGCACAGCTTCAATTGAAAAATCAGAGGAGCTTAAACAGCGTTTATGGGATGACAATATGAAGATGTGGTTTGACGGACCAAACGATGAGAATTACATCATTTTAAAAATTGTACCGGATCAAATAAGACTGATGAATAAAAAAGGCGAGCCGCCTCATACACTGGAAGTATAACTCACTAAAATGGGCGGACAATCCGAGTTGATTGTCCGCCCATTTTGTTATGGAGGTTTTTGATTTGAAAAAAGCGCTGATACTTTACGGCGGACCCGAGTGGCATTCGCCGGAAAGTATGGCCCGATTCTCAGCTGAACATCTGCTGGCTGGCTTTGAAACGGAGCTTTCATCAGATTTGACTATTTTAGAGTCCAGCCGCCTTCATGAATTTGATATCATCATTCCTTTATGGACTCAAGGTGAATTACAAGGTAATATGGAGTCCAATTTAATGGATGCCGTGGAGAAAGGCTTGGGTCTTGTCTCATGGCATGGCCTAACCGGCTCATTCAATAACAGTCTCCTTTTTAAAATGATGATAGGAGGTCTGTTTGTCGGACATCCGGGGAATTTCCTTGAGTATGAGGTGCTGGTTTCAAATGCAGACCCCCTTACTGAAGGACTTTCAAGCTTCTCTGTCTGTTCTGAGCAATATTACATGCTGACGGATCCCAATAATGAAGTCATTGCCCATACTATTGTAAACGGGGGCAATTTTCCTTGGCTTAAAGGAAATGCAATGCCCGTTGCCTGGAAGCGTTCCTGGGGGAAGGGCCGTATTTTTTATCACTCCATCGGACATTATCCAAGGGAGCTTGAAATACCTGAGGTGATGGAGCTAACAATCCGGGGAATACGCTGGGCTGCCAGATGAGAACGTTAGGAGGTGCCAGTCCGATGCTTACCCGCTGCAGTGCAGCATCGGACTGGCACTTTACCTGCAAGAATAATTGCAACACAAGGTTGCTCTTCATTACCGCTTTCTTTGCTCATGCTTATGCTTTTATTAATTCTTTACATGTAATCATTTCTTTTTCAATCGCCGTTACCTTATAGCAACTTCAGGCGGCGCAATGCATCTTGAGGTCTCACCTGGCCCGTTCCTTTAAACAGGGGTCTCTTTCTCATTCATTTGCATTTGTATTGGAAAACTGCAATCTCTAAGGAAAGAGCCTTTTCAAATCGTTAATTGACCAAGCAAAACAGACAAAAAAAAGCTTGAGGCTTTTTCCCCAAACTTTTTTCTGTTACTTTTTCTATGGTAAACTTGCTGCTCATTTCCGCTTCTTTCATTTACTGACAGTAAACCCTGCAAATGGTAATCAATCAGCAGCTTCCTTTCACTTAGCCATTAGGTAAAAGAAGTGGACATCAAAAACTCTTTCGAACGCTCTTCCTTCGGATTGTCAAAGAATTCATCCGGCGTTCCTCTCTCGACGATGCGTCCTTCATGCATATAAATGATGGAATCGGCGACCTCGCGTGCGAAGCCCATTTCATGGGTGACGACGATCATCGTTTTTCCTTCCTCAGCGAGCTGCTTCATCGTTTCAAGCACTTCTCCCACGAGTTCAGGATCCAGCGCGGAGGTTGGTTCGTCAAACAGCATGATGTCCGGTTCCATCGCAAGCGCTCTTGCTATCGCTACCCGCTGCTTTTGCCCTCCGGAAAGCTTACTCGGATATACGTCTGCTTTGTCTTCAAGACCTACTTTTTTCAGGAGGTCCTTACCGATTTGAACAGCTTTTTCCTTGTTCATTTTCTTCACCGTTAGCGGGGCCTCAATGACATTTCCTAACACCGTTTTATGAGGAAAAAGGTGAAAATGCTGGAAGACCATCCCTACCTTTTGCCGTACCTCATTGATGTTGTGCGATTCTTTTTTTACTTCCTCGCCTTCGAGAATGACTTTGCCGCTGTCTCTCTTTTCCAGGAAGTTCAGACAGCGGAGAAGTGTACTTTTCCCTGATCCGCTGGCGCCGATCAGGCATACGACTTCACTTTCATAAACCGTCATATCAATGTCCTTTAATACATGCAGATCTCCGAAGGACTTGTTCAGCTTCTCTACCTTAATCATTTCTCTTTCCGTTGATTGCATAGCTTCCTCCCCCTACCGGTCACTGACAGCC
The DNA here is from genome assembly GCF_050107715.1 of Metabacillus sp. 84. Lineage (NCBI taxonomy): Bacteria > Bacillati > Bacillota > Bacilli > Caryophanales > Bacillaceae > Metabacillus > Metabacillus sp. 84. The sequence continues at coordinate 48,090 of NZ_JBNILN010000017.1, forward strand.
AGTTTTTTCTCAATTCTATTGACGATAAATGTTAATATGGCCACCAGGATTAAGTAATAAACTGCAACAATCAGCAAGTATGTCATTTCATCAAAATTATTGGATCCGAGCGTTGTCGCAACGTTAAATAATTCGTTCATTGAAATAAAGGCCGCGAGTGAGGAATCCTTCAGTCCGATAATGAACTGATTGCCAAGCGGAGGCAATGCACGTCTGAATGCCTGCGGTAGGACGATGCGGCGCATCGCTACAGCTTTGGTCATCCCAAGTGACCGTCCCGCTTCCATTTGCCCCTTGTCAATCGATTGAATGGTTCCTCTGAATATTTCAGCGATATAGGCACCATTGTGGAAGGCAAGCGCAAGCGAAGCGGCCCAGAAATCTGGAAGCAAAAAGATTCCGCTTATCCCGAAATATAAAATGAAAATCTGAACGATTAATGGTGTTCCGCGTACTAAATAAATATAGGCATCTGATATAAACCCGAGCGGCTTAACACCGGATATTTTAAGTAAGGCAAAAAACAACCCGATGACAATCCCAATAAGAATGGAGACTACCGTTAGCTGCAGGGTGAGCAGCATGGCTTTTAAAAAAACATCATAGCTTTCTCCGAATACTTGAAAAAAGTGCGAAAAACTAGGCAATGATCCGACTCCCTCTCTTTATCAGTTAATTTTTATTCCTCTCCTGCAGGTTCTTTTGTAATGTCATCCCCAAAAAACTCCATGCTGATTTTGGCAAGTGTTCCATCCTTGCGCAAATTTTCCAGAGCTTCATTCACCTTTTCTTCCATGAGCGGATTGTTTTCGGGAATAACAACCGCCTGGGCACTCCGTTCAATCAGCTCCTGGCCTGTAATTTCGAATCCTTCTTTAGCAGCGCTGCGGCCAGTTACGAAATCCGTGATTACAGCATCATGCCTGCCTCCACTCAGTGCCTTTAAAGCAGTTATGTCACTATCATAAATTTTTACATTTCCTGTATATTTCTTCGCTATGCTAGCGTATGTAGAACCCTTTGCAGCAGCAACTTCTTTCCCTTCCAGATCCTCTGTTGTTTTTATATCACTATCTTCCCTCGTGAAAATCTGGGGACCCGAGTAGTAATAGGGTGTAGAAAACCGGACATACTTTGCGCGCTGTTCATTAATGGTGTGGCTGGCTACTGCCACATCTGCCCTTCCTGTTTTAACTCCTTCTACAATCCCTTTAAACTTTATTCTTTTCGGAACAGGCTTTAGCCCAAGCTCCTTTGCAATCGCCTTCCCAACTTCCACATCAAAACCGGTCATTGTCATGTCATCCCGGACATAGCTGAACGGTTTAAATTCACCGGAAGCAGCGAAGATAAATTCTCCTTCATTTACAAGCTCAAGGCCATCTTCGCCTTTATCTTTTTCGGCGCAGCCTGTAAGCAATGCTGCCATCATCATGACGGCCATCAGCCAAATCGATACTTTCTTCATTCGAATACCATGGCTCCCTTCTATATTTATTTTGAGTATGACCCAATGGTAGTACATACCCATTTTTAGAATAATTTAATCTTTTCTGACGATTTTACTGGAAAATTTCTCTTTTTTTCTAATCATTTATTGGCTTTTACCGATAAAAAAGAGAGAGATAAACGTTTCCTCTCAAAAGATTCAATATACCAGTGAAAGCAGGGAAGAAGATGAAAGCTGTAGAACAAGTTCAGCAAAAAGACTTAATGAAGAAAAACGTGCTATTGTTTGTTACATTTTTACTATCAATTGGAACCGCTTTCTTTAAAACCTTCAGCTACGGGCACGGTGACAAAGCCCTGTTTTATATGACAGAGATGGTTTCATTTTCTGTCTTGTTTGTTCTTGTATTATTTGTTTTTAGAAAACCGGCACTTTACCCTATCCTGGCTGTCCTGCTTATATCCGGATTCACATGTTCCTCGATCTTTATTATCGGAGCTACGATTGAGTTAATTCCCGTGCTGTTTGTGCTAAGCTTGATTTCAGCTATTCATTTTAATCAAGTGGTGTTTGCGGTCGGATACTCTCTGGGCTTAATAACTTTTCTGCTAAACGCTCTAAACATCCCTCTGACGCCGGAAACGCAGTCACTCATTACAACCTCAGCTCTTGGGTATATTTTATCCGGCATTATTCTTGGAGTCCTGATTTACTTAGCTGCAAGGCTTTCAATACAGATTAGCGTCCTCATGACCGAAACCGAAAGCAGATCATTCGAGCAGGCTAAACAAAAGACTGAGCTTGAGCAGAAGGTAAAAAGTATGATTGGTGATATCACGAAGGTGAACCAACGGATACAGGCCAACCGCATTTCTCAGGAAGAGATGAAGATTGTAATCAATGAAGTGGCTTCGGGCAGCCTTTCTCAAGCTGAGCAAATAGGGGGAATTGCTGAGAATGCCAATCATACCGTGGAATCAATGGAACATTTATTTACCGTATCAACCGGCCTCGAGGGGCGGTCAATGAAAGCAGGTCAAGTAGTAGATGAAAGCCGGGTTCACATGAATGGACTGCATAAAGACATGAATGAATTGGGTAATATTCTTAAAAGCTTAAATCAGACCTTTGAAACCCTCTCCAACACCATCAAAGAAACAAATAGCTTTACGGGCACGATTAAAGGAATTACAGACCAGACCAACCTGCTGGCGCTGAACGCTTCGATTGAAGCGGCAAGAGCAGGGGAAGCCGGAAAAGGATTTGCCGTAGTTGCTGAGGAAATAAGGAAGTTAGCTGACATGAGCAGCCAAACCACCGATCACATTCACCAAAATCTGAATAAGCTCAACCAAAACAATTCCGATGCTTTAAGCAAACTCGGCCAAAGCAGTAAATTTATTAGAAAAGGACAGCAATCAGCAGAAATGGCTGCAGATTCCTTTCAGCAAACAGCTGAAGTATTTGAACATCTGAGCGGTCAAGTCCAGTCCCTAAAGGAACTTGCAAATCAGGTAAAAGGAAAATCCGGTTTAGTGGAAATTTCAACCAGTGAACTCGCCGCTGTCATTGAGCAATCCACTGCAAGTTTGGAAGAAATGACGGCAACGGTAGAAACGCTGAATAACGATAATATATTGATAGCTGAATTAATGGATGATACAGCTGTAAAAGCAAAAAGTATGATTTCCGCCTCATAATGTGCTTGTCCGAGCTGCATAATAATGATACATTCGAAGGAACTGCCTGAGAGAAAACAGCGGGAAGAATGAGCTTGGAGCATACATTCGGAGTACGAAAGAATTGACCGGGAGACTTCTGCAGGGGAAGCGGGACAGGTGAGATCCCGCAATGTCCAAGCCGGGGGGAGACTCACTGCCTTCCCCTGGGTAAGCGACGGCTGCAGGAATCAACAGGCACGTGTAAAAGAACTGGAAAAATATTAAATAATGTTTCCCTAACAAGCTTGTAAATGCGAAACGGAACAATTGGAGGCCTTACCCAATGAAAAAGAATTTAATGTGGGCTGCAGGGATTCTTGCAGGAATTATCCTCTATAGTTTTATTAAAATCGTCTTTTTTGAATAGAGATGAAAATACTATGCGTTAAGAGTGCTCAGACCAAGTAACGGATGCTAGGCACTTTTTAGCGTGCAAACCTCTTATTCTTCCTTAAGGACAGAAGACCCCCGAACGATCATTTCAGCCGGAAACACATACGTACCTATTTTTGCTGAGCGGCCGCTGATTTGCTCATAAAGGAGCTCTCCGGCCATCAGCCCCATTTCATAAGCGGGCTGCTTAATAATGGTAAGAGATGGTTCAGAAAAGGCCGCCAATTCAATGTTATCAAACACTACGAGAGCTAAATCTTTCCCTATTCGGATTTGATGCTTGCGGGCAAATTTCATGATTTCAAAATAGGTCAAATCGTTTCCGGCTATTAATGCAGTTGGACCATTCCCTTCAGCAAACATACTTTCAAGTTCTGTAACCATCGCTCTGATTTCCGTTGACCGAACGAGATGATCATAAACTTTGCCTCCGTGCTTTCTCACTGCTTCTTTAAATCCCTCTATCCGTTCCCGGCGCGGGTAAATGGTTAGTGGAGGGGTAAGGATGGCAAGCTTGCTGTGACCTTCGGCTATTAAATGATGTACTGCCCGGTCCAGCGCATCGCGGTTATCCACCACCACTGTATTTACCTGAATTTCAGCTATTTTTCGATCAGCGAAAACAACCGGATAATTTTCATCTTCCAATCTTTTATAAAGTTCCGTATTTTTCTCTGCTGGGAATATGACCAGTCCATCCACCTGTCTTGCTCTCAAGTTATTGATGTATTTTTTCTCCTTTTCCTGATCATCATAGGAGTTGCAGAAAATGACCTGAATGTCTTTTTCATGAAAATAATCTTCAATGGCCCTGCTCATTTCAGTTGAAACGGTATGCACAATGTTGGCTGCTACAATCCCGATCAGTGAGGTCCGTTTTTGTTTCAGGCTTCTTGCAATGTAATTGGGATGATAGCCAAGCTCATCAATCGCAGCCTTGATTCGGTCCTTCGTTTCCCGGCTCATGTACTCATATCGCCCATTTAGAAATTGTGAGACTGTACTTTTGCTGATCCCTGCAGCCTTCGCTACATCTGCCATCGTTACACGATTCATGTCATCCGCCCTCTTGTCTCTAGATTCCTTCTCTATATTACTGGAGAACCTGTTGATATCCAACTAACAAAAGGACATATCTGCTACCTTACTTGAAACCCCTGTACGATCTCAGAAAACATACGTGCACGGTCTGTAAGCTGAATTAAGCTTTGGGCATCAGCCTCCATTCTCCCATCTGCGAGAGTACTGCCTGCACCCACTGCCGCTGCTCCTGCTCTCATAAAAGCTTCTGCATTATCGAGCCCGATTCCGCCTGTAGGCATGAGCGGAATATGAGGCAGCGGTCCAGCTACAGCCTTCAAATAGTCCGGACCAAGCACATTGGCAGGGAAGACCTTCACCAGGTCTGCTCCTGCTTCATAGGCCGCGAGTATTTCAGTCGGCGTCATTGCACCGGGAACACTGATGACCCCATACCGTTTCGCCATCCGGATTGTTTCGGGATTAATAGTCGGAGAAAAAATGAATTTCGCTCCTGCCATAATGGCTGTTCTTGCTGATTCCGGGTCGAGTACAGTGCCCGCTCCTACCAGGACCTCATCCTGGAACTCTCCTTTCAGGCGCTCAATCACCTTAATTGCTTTTGGATTTTCCATTGTAATTTCCAGGGCTGTTACACCACCTTCTTTGAGAGCCCGTGCAATCGGAATGATTGTTTCAGGATTTGCTCCCCGGATCACGGCAACGACACCGCTTTGCTGAATGGTATTTTTCCTCATTCTTCTTCCTCCTGTTTTCGAATTAAACATGGATTGCATTTGGGCAACTGCCTATAGCTGTTACGCTGCCTTTTCATACTCTATCTGCTTCCCTTACATGAGAATTCATATATTGAACGAGCTGCTCCCTTGATGGATAGCCGTCACTATCACCGATTGATTGCACCGCCATTGCACCAATCGCATTTCCCCTTTTGACACACTCCGCCATTGGAAGCCCTTCCAAAATACCACTTACAAAACCCGCGGCAAAACCATCTCCAGCGCCTACCGTATCCATCACGTTCTCAACCTTGTATCCGCTGACCAGCCCCTTCCCTTCAGCCGATTTGAAAAAGGCTCCCTCAGGTCCAAGCTTGACTGCAACTCCTTTAACTCCCTGCTCCAGATAAAAATCAGCGATTGACTCAGGGTCGCGGGATCCGGTTAGTATGAATCCTTCCTCTTCACCCGGGAGAACAAAATCTGCCTGGAAGGCTGCCAGATTGATTTCTTTGACCATTTCTTCTCTAGAGCCCCAAAGTGCAAGCCTTACATTCGGATCAAACGAAACCGTTTTGCCCGCTTCCTTCATCAGGGTCAGCACTTGATGGGAGAATGCTTTTACACTCGCAGACAAGGCTAAGGGAATTCCGGTTAAATGAAGATGACGGGCTGCCAGGAAATATCCGCTGTTCGCCTCATCAGGCGACATAGTGCTTGCAGCTGATCCTTTGCGGAAGTATTGAACCTCAGGATCCCCTTCTACTGCCTTTGATTTAATCAGGAAGCCTGTTGCATACCGTGAATCTTTAAGGACGCACTCTGTATTTACCCCTTCCTTTTCCAGCCGCTTCATAATAAATTCACCAAATGAATCCTGCCCGATCTTGCTTGCCCATCCGCTCTTGAAGCCAAGTCTGGCAATTCCTATCGCAGTATTCGTTTCGGCACCGGCTAGTGATCGTGTGAAATGCTCTGCATCACTTAGCGGTCCCGCCTCATCGGCTATAAACATGGCCATCGCTTCTCCGAACGTGACAACATCCAATGCTTTCATCCAATCCACTCCCCTTTTTCATCATGATATTTCGGAACCGAAACGTTTCTCCCGTTTGCACCTAAAGGAAAAACACATAAACACTAACCCCGTACTAAATCGGTTTAGTAAATAGGTATAAACTTAGCTTACTATGTTGTAAGCGCTTTTACAATGTACTTCTCAGACTATTTATCTACCCTATGGATTTAACAGCATCTGTACATTGTAAAAATCAAAAAAGCCCTTGCGCACGCCGCGCAGGGCACCTGTTCAGCTGCTCATCTCAGCTGCTTCTTTTCTGAAAAAACTCTTCATTGCATGGAAGACATCGGCTTTTTGCTTGAGGATATAATAGCGGAAATGTTCATTGGTGATATTTTTGTATGCGGACATCAGCGTTGAATGACGGTTATACTGGTTAACCTCTCCGTAACCGAACATATTGGACACCTTCATGAGATCACCTACAAGCTTGACGCACCTGGCATTATCAGAAGTAAGGTTGTCGCCGTCTGAAAAATGAAAAGGATAGATATTGTAGCGTGAAGGCTGGTATTTTTCATCGATGATCTCCAGAGCTTTCCTATAGACCGATGAACAAATCGTTCCGCCGCTTTCTCCTTTATTGAAAAATTCTTCCTCTGAAACAACTTTTGCTTCGGTGTGGTGGGCAATGAATTCAATTTCCACGTGCTCGTATTTTGTCCTTAGAAACCTTGTCATCCAGAAGAAAAAGCTCCTGGTCATATACTTTTCCCATAGGCCCATACTTCCGCTTGTGTCCATCATCGCAAGCACTACGGCCTTCGATTCAGGCTTGATTACTTCATTCCACGTTTTGAATTTCAAATCCTCCGGATAAATCGGGTAAAATTGCGCCTTTCCTTTCATGGCATTTCGCTTATATGCAGACATCATTGTACGCTTTTTATCTATATTTCCCATAAGGCCAGTTTTCCGGATATCATTAAATTCAATATTTTCAACAATGCTGTCTGCCATTTCCTTGCGTTTAAGATTTGGCAGTTCAAGCTCTTTAAACAGAGCTTCCTGGAGCTCCATTAACGAAACTTCCGCCTCATAATAATCTTCCCCTGCCTGATCTCCTGCTCCCTGTCCCTTTCCAGGCCCCTGTCCCTGCTGTGATCCATCCCTTGCAACTACGTCTCCCACCTGGCTATCGCCGTCACCCTGGCCTACATGTTTGTTTTTATCATAATTGTATCGAATCTTATATTCATCGAGTGAGCGAATTGGAATTTTCACTACGTTTTTACCATTTGACATAATGATGCTTTCCTCTGTAATCAGGTCAGACAAATTTTTCTTAATGGCTTCCTGAACCTTTTCCTGATGCCTCTGCTGGTCGTCATAGCCTTTGCGGTGGAGGGACCAATCTTCATTTGAAATGACAAAGTTGCTAGCGTCTCCTTTTGACATATTCCCCTTCCCCTCCAAACTTTTTTAAAAAAACTTTCTGGCTTTCTTCACCGATGATTGATCTGCTGCATATGATGGCGGTGAATGTAATTCTACCCGTTGGCTGAAATTTTGAGATTACTCTATCCTATGCGATGGATATGGATAATTGACAAACAATTATGAAAATTGGGCATCCCTTGCAGAATGATTAGACAAGGGTATTTGGCAATCATATGGGCAGATTTTATCCACAAGAAAGTTTTTCTCATCAAAAAAACCCTTGCTTCCCAAAGCAAGGGTTTCTACATATTATTTTTCCTTTTCTTCTTTATGCTGATCCGGATCCGGTGTCTTGCCGGATTTTTTCACTTCCTGATTCGTTTTCATATGCTCCATGATTTTAGATTGTTCCACCAGATCGTCCATATCGCGGACACTAGAACTCTCTTTTGATTTATTAGGATTCTTTTGATCCATGAGTATCACTCCTCGGATGAGTATATAAAGTGTTTACCCGGTTAGGCAGCAGTTAAAACAGATGGCTGCTGCTGAGGATTGTTTTGCCTGGATGAATCAGCAGCTTATATACGCAAAATAGGATCTAATCCAATTTTGCTGGTCCCCTGCTGCCGGTTAGCGCCGCCTCGCCTGTCGCTTGGTAATGCTGTGGTTACAAGCCTTGCCTCCGTCCCCCGCCCTGCTAAAGCATTAAACCTCCGTCCCCTTCCTGAACGGAACCTTGCAGCACAAGGGGCGTAACAGTCTTTGCTCTGTCCCTGATATTGCGAAAAAAAGGGGACGGAGGCTGCCTCCGACCCCAATTATGTCTACTGGCTTCCCTCCGTCCCCCAATCATCATAAGCATTGGGAGAGAAGGGAAAAGGGACATCTGCCTCCAGCCCCCGGTGCTTTCCCGCAACGGGGGACGGAGGCATGCATAACCAACCCCGGCGCTTTCCCGCGACGGGGACGGAGGCATGCATAACCAACCCAGGCGCTTTCCCGCGACGGGGACGGAGGCACAAAAATAACCAATCCCGGACCTTCTCTATCCGCCCAACTCAAAAAAGCCGGGTTTCCCCGGCTCGCGTTCTTTATCTGTTCAGCAGACTCCCTACATACCTGAGCAGTTCGTTCGCAGAGGTAGAATTGTAGCCATGCTCGTCAATCAAACGCTTGACGACTTCGTTAACCTTCTTCAGCTGCTGCTCATCCGGAGTCTTGGATGAGGTCGTAATTTTAACAACGTCCTTCAGATCCGCAAACAGCTTTTTCTGAATTGCTTCGCGCAGTCTTTCGTGGGAATTGTAATCAAAGCGTTTTCCTTTGCGTGCATAAGCGGAGATACGGATCAGGATTTCTTCGCGGAATGCTTTTTTCGCATTTTCAGAAATGCCGATCTGCTCCTCGATCGAACGCATTAATTTGTCGTCCGGATTCATTTCTTCACCAGTGAGCGGGTCACGCAGCTTATTCTTGTTGCAGTATGCTTCAACGTTATCCAAATAGTTTTCCATGAGGGTTTTTGCAGACTCTTCATAAGAATACACAAACGCTTTTTGTACTTCTTTTTTCGCAATGTCGTCATACTCTTTACGGGCGACGGAAATGAAGTTCAGGTAACGCTCCCGGTCTTCCTGTGAGATGGAAGGATGCTGGTCAAGCCCTTCCTTTAATGAGCGGAGAACATCGAGAGCATTGATCGACGGATTCTCCTTCCGGATGATGGTTGAGGATATCCGGTTGATCACGTAACGGGGATCAATGCCGCTCATTCCCTCATCCTGGTATTCTTTTTTCAGGTCTTCCAGATCTACTGAATTGTAGCCTTCCACGCTTTCCCCATCATACAGTCTCATCTTTTTCACTAAATCGATGTCCCCGCGTTTTGCTTCCTTCAGCCTTGTCAGAATAGAGAACATCGCAGCTACTTTCAGAGTGTGCGGCGCAATATGGACATCGTTTACGTCACTTTCGCTGATCATTTTATCGTAGATCCGCTCTTCCTCTGTCACTCTCAGGTTATACGGAATCGGTATAACGATGATTCTTGAGTGAAGAGCTTCATTTTTTTTGTTGGAAATAAAGGATCGGTATTCCGTTTCATTCGTATGCGCTACGATTAGCTCGTCAGCGCTGATTAACGCAAACCGTCCTGCCTTAAAATTCCCTTCCTGCGTCAGGGACAGCAAGTGCCATAAGAATTTCTCATCACACTTCAGCATCTCCTGGAATTCCATCATGCCGCGGTTTGCTTTATTAAGCTCTCCATCGAAGCGGTAGGCGCGCGGGTCCGATTCAGAGCCGTATTCGGCAATGGTCGAGAAATCAATGCTTCCCGTTAAATCTGCAATATCCTGGGATTTCGGATCGGATGGACTGAACGTGCCAATTCCTACCCGCTTATCTTCCGAGAAAAAGATACGTTCCACAACAACATCTTCAATCCGTCCGCCATATTCCTCCTGAAGTCTCATCATATTAAGCGGAGAAAGGTTTCCTTCAATCCGGATTCCGTATTCCTCATAAAAATCCTGCCGCAAATGATGCGGGATTAAATGCAGGGCATCCTCATGCATCGGGCAGCCTTTTATGGCAAAAACCGAGCCGTTATCTGTATGGGAGTACTTTTCAAGCCCTCTCTTGAGCATCGTGACTAGGGTGGATTTCCCGCCGCTCACAGGACCCATCAGCAGGAGAATTCTCTTCCTTACATCCAGGCGTTTTGCAGCCGGATGAAAATACTCTTCTACAAGTCTTTCAAGTGCTTCCTCAAGACCGAAAAGCTGCTGATCAAAAAATTTGTACGTTTTAACGCCATTCACTTCTTCAATTCCAAAGTCTTTGATCATATTATAAACCCGAGAGTGAGCAGATTGGGCAACGTATGGACGGGTTTTCAATATCTCCAAATATTCTACGAAGGTTCCTTCCCATTTTAAACGCTCTTCATCTTCTCTGTACCTTTCGATCTTCTTTAAGATATCCATAAGGACCTCCTTCATCTTTGGTGCTTCATAGAGATTATTAAACTTTATGAAGAAAGGAGGCTTATCATTCTTGTTTTTCTGATTGTGTGCCAAGCAATCGATATGACTGAAATTTATGAAAAAGGGAGAAAAAGACAGCGAATACAATTCACAGCGCTTACATAATGCCGTATAATTGAAAGTATCCGCTTGGACTACTACCTTTAGGAGGGCTTTTATGAAGACCGCACTTATGCTAGGTGTCTGCATTACGTTCCTCGTCTCCATTTTTACAGCAGGATATAACGATAAACCGAAAATCCGCAAATAAAAAAACGGCCTTCACCAGGAAGGCCGTTTTCTTCATGTTAGATCAAGGTAATTCTGCTGACGCAGTGCTTCGTAAACCAGGATGGCTGCTGTATTGGAAAGGTTGAGGGAACGGACATGCTCCGTCATTGGAAGCCGCAGGCACCGATCCATGTTTTCATCGATAAGATCTCTTGGCAGTCCTGTTGTTTCCTTACCAAAAACAAAGAAATAATCTTTCTGCAGATTAGAGTAATCAAATACGGTATGAGCCTGCTTGCCGTGCTTCGTTAAAAAGAAAAATTCTCCTGCAGCATACTCATCAAACAACTCTTCCAGTGAATCATGATAGCGCACATTTACATGCTCCCAGTAATCCAGACCGGCGCGTTTCAGCATTTTATCATCCGTTGAAAATCCGAGCGGGCGGATCAAATGAAGGACTGTATTCGTTGCTGCACATGTACGGGCAATATTCCCTGTATTGGCAGGAATCTCTGGCTGATACAATACTACGTGTAATCCCAAAATGGTCACCTCTATTAAATTTCAATCCCAATCATTATACCACGCTTTAGCTTTTCTCAGAATCGTCCTGTATCCGGTAAAACGAATAGCGGATATTCGGTGTATAGGCAGTTGAATCCTTGTACGACCAGTACCTCATCCGGCTGTTTGAGGTCTGGGCATTCACAAGGGGCATATTGTTTTTATCTTTAGCGACGACGAACGTTGTGTGATCAAAACGGCCGTCCCCTTGGAAATCATAGCAAACCACATCTCCCGGACGAAGCTCTTCGGCGGAGCCGGCCTTTACTGCACGGAGCCCTGCTTTTGAACGCGGCAAAAACAAATTCATCGAATGGGCAACCGCCCAGCTGTAGCTCCATGCGTTATTCTGCATCCACCAGCCAGTCCCTTTGCCGGGATACCCTCTCATCTGGGCTCCGCCGCTATGAAGACATTGGGAAACAAAGTTTGTGCAATTTACCTCGAAATTTTTATATCGATTATTATGGCTGTTCCACCAGCGCTCCGCATATTGAACCGCCGCCATCCGGTCATACATGAAGCCTTTTCTTTCTGACGGTTCTGTATTCGATAGGGGTGCATCGTCAGTTTCTGATGGGCGGCTTACTTCCTGGTCCTCTAACACTTCTTTGTCTGTCATCAAGGCGAAGCGGCGTCCTATTTTTTCTTCCATATAGAAGGAATCATCATTTTGAATGAGCCATCGCTCATGAAGAAGATAATGAACGTGCTGAAGATCGCGCTGCTCCTCAATACCGGTTACTTTAATCCTTGAACTCCCTTTGACAGCCATCGTTTTCCGTTCAATCAGTTCCGCCGCTTTCCTTTCAAGTGACTGCTTTTCAAGATCCTGCAAATATGGAAAGTGCCTCGCCTTTCCATTTACTATATAATCCAGCCGGCCTTCTGCAGCCGTTCTTAGCAGTTCTTCCATTCCGATCCCCCGCCTTCCATTCTTCTTTTCTAGAATATGAATGGAAAGCCTGCGGTAGCCGTAATTTTCAGTATTTCAAATGAAAGGAGCACCTGACTTGAACGATAAACCTGGTGTACTAAAAGAGTCAAAACATTTAAGGCCTTACCGATTGATCCCCGTCAGCCGTAAATGGCGCCTGTTAATGGCAATCCCAGTTATAAAGGATGTTTTTAAAGTTTTTATTTACCAAATCATTCTTCGAAATGAAGAAATTCGCTACACCAGCATCTCCCCACATTAGATCAATTCGATCATCTGTATCAATCTGAATCAGGGTAATCAGGTGATTTTCAAAGCCTTCTGTCTCATCTCTCGGATCATATTGGGTAAAAAACGGATACCCGCCCAGTTTGTGCCCCTGGCCGGATAAGGCTTCCCAAAGAACTTCTTCAATTTCAGGTTCTTCCTCCAAATCGATTTCTGCTTTTTCAAACCGAAAATCACAGGAGGAGATCGTTTCTGCCGACTTTTCAAAGGAAAGGACCGCTTCTCCCTCTATAGGAAAATCTTCCTCTCCGCTGCTATGTAAATAGGAAAAATCCGTTACGATCTTTTCAGCATCAAGGATTTCTTCATGATAAAGAATTCTAAAGTTTTTTTGGCTTGCAGGATAATCAAAGTCTAAGCCGTATACGTCATCATTTGAAGAGAGATAGAATTGGAGGATGCCGCGCTCCGGGAAGTCTTCAAGCCTGGGGACTTCGCTGAAATTGATTTGTGATATTAGTTTCAGTGGCTGTCCATTTTCATCTGCAGGATGTTCAACGTTTTTGGGAAGATAAGGGAAACCACCGAATTTACTTTGATTGAGACTCCCACGGCTAAAGCCGCAAGCCCTACCTTACGGTGTGACGGGTGGGATTCTTGAATGACTAAACGTTCGCAGTCCATTTCTGTTTTGAACAGCCTTCAAAACAGGGGCATCTCATTGCCCCTCCTAAGACAGTGCATTTAGCATCTTAGGCTGGTTGACTATGACCGCCAACCACAGGTGCATAGCGAATATTCATTGCACCAACTACATCTCTATGTTTTTCGAATCCGCACTGACACTTATATTTCCTGTCTATGGCTTTATTTTTTTTTGAACATTTCGGACAAGTTTGACTCGAGTAGGCGGGATTCACATATTCAACTTTAATAC
>NZ_JBNILN010000018.1:0-47908 GCF_050107715.1 Metabacillus sp. 84
AAAGAACAAAACATTTCGGATACTTGAAGCACCACAAACCTTACGGTTTTCAGTGGTACTCCGTATCCGACCTCACTTTCATCCCACACCTGAAGGAATGGGCTTTCCCGTTCGGAAAATCTGTAAAGCTTATCACAATGGTTGCCGGGAGAATAAAAGCCAGTACCGGACTGTACGATGCGTGCCACCTTTTCAATTACTTTAAGTGAATCGGGCCCCCTATCAGTTAAATCACCCACAAAGGATAGTTTTCTTCCATTGGGGTGAACGGGAACACCCTCCTTCTCTATATATCCCAGCTTCTTTATAAGCTCATTTAATTCTCTAAAGCAGCCGTGCACATCTCCGATTACATCGATTTTTACCATCTTCTTCACTCCCGATTAATTTCCAGCGATTATCACAAACTATACCCAAAAGAAGTCCAACTATTCAATAGAGGAGAGTCAGAAAGGTTATGGGTGGAAGAAAAAAAGGGAATGCGGTATTCTAATCACTATGTGATTATGCTATTTTCAAAGTGATTGGAATTAAGAAGGGAGGGAGCTGCGGATGGCTGAACTGAAAAAAATGGACGAGCTTGAAGAAAAGCTTCTGCTGACAGCACTAAGAGAGGATCAGATGGATTCTTTCAGGGATTTGTTTTTTAACCGTCATTCCTATGATCAGGGAAAATGGTTTGTGAAACTTGAACCTGAAGACCGGGCTCTCCTGTACCGATATCTCTCGCCTGAAGAAATGGCTGCGATATTTGAGAACCTGGATGCAGATGAGGAAGAAGTTGAGACGTATCTTTCTGAAATGGATTCCACTTATGCAGCCCACATGCTTGCTCAAATGTATGCCGATGATGCTGTTGATGTTTTAAATGAATTGGATCAGGGCCAGGTAGCGGGATATTTGACACTTATGGAGGAGGAAGCCGCAAAAGAAATACGCGAATTGCTTCACTATAAGGAATTTACCGCCGGAAGCATCATGACGACTGAATTCGTTGCGATCCATGCCCATCAAACCGTGAAATCCGCTATGCAAATATTGAAAACGGAAGCTCCTAATGCTGAAACAATCTATTATACCTTTGTAATAGATGAAGACCGGCGCTTAGCTGGTGTCGTCTCACTTCGGGATTTGATTATTGCTGATGATGACACGATGATTTCTGAAATTATGAATGAACGGGTTTATTCGGTTTTAGTTTCGGTGGATCAGGAGGAAGCGGCCAGAAAGATCAGAGATTATAATTTTCTGGCGCTGCCCGTTGTGGATATTCATGATCGGCTGCTTGGTATCATTACGATTGACGATATTGTTGATGTAATCGATGAAGAAGCTTCGGATGATTACTCGAAGCTTGCCGGGATTTCCGATGCAGATTCTTCTGATAAAGGCCCATTCTCAGCTGCCAAAAAGAGACTTCCATGGCTCATCATCTTGCTGTTTCTCGGCATGCTGACAGCAAGCCTTATTGGCAGGTTTGAAAAGACTCTGGATCAGGTTGCCATATTGTCCGTTTTCATTCCTCTCATTGCTGGGATGGCGGGAAATACGGGTACTCAGGCTCTGGCAGTCGCCATCAGACGGATTGCTATTGGGGAAGATGATAAGGAGACATCCTTGAAAATTTTAAGCAGGGAGGCAGGCACCGGGCTGATCGCAGGGACGATTTGCGGAATCTTAGTTACAGGCATTGTATTTGCATGGAAAGGGGACCTCCTGTTAGGGTTGCTTGTCGGGACCGCCATTCTTTGCTCGCTCATTGTAGCAGCAGTCGCCGGGGCTATGGTGCCTCTTATCATGCACCGTTTTAAAATTGATCCGGCCGTGGCGTCAGGCCCATTTATTACAACGATTAACGATATTATCAGTATTCTTATCTATCTTGGGCTGGCTTCCCTATTTATTCAAAATCTTCATTCTTAGACAGGAGGGCGAACATGGAACACGGAGCTTCCGTAACATCATTGGTTATTGTCGTAATTGTTGCCTTTATGACCCCAATTCTCATGCACCGCTTCAAATTGAATTTTTTGCCGGTAGTGGTAGCAGAAATTCTGATGGGTCTCGTCATTGGTAAAAGCGGCTTTGACATTGTAGAACAGGACACATGGCTTCAGACACTTTCTACCCTGGGGTTCATTTTCCTGATGTTCCTCAGCGGACTCGAAATAGACTTTAGCGCGTTTACAAGTGGAAAGAGGAAGGAAAAGCTTCCAAACGGAAAGCCGGTTCCAAATACGTTCCTGGCTTCAAGTATTGTTTTTGCCGGGATATTTATCTTGTCTATCGCGATGTCCCTAGTTTTTGCCTGGACAGGATTAATCAAAAACGCCTTTTTAATGACATTAATTATATCGACCATCTCCTTAGGGGTCGTGGTCCCTGTATTAAAGGAAGCCAATATCATGAAAAGCAACATCGGCCAGATTATCCTGCTCGTTGCCGTCATAGCGGATTTAGTCACCATGATTCTGCTTGCCGTATTTGCCTCTATTTACGGAGAAGGAGGGGGAAGCATCTGGCTGCTGCTCATTCTGTTTGCAGCAGGAGTCGTTCTTTACTTTGTCGGAAACCGGTTCAAAAACCGCACGTTTATTGAATCGATGTCAAAAGGAACCGTTCAAATCGGGACGAGAGCCATTTTTGCGCTGATCATCATATTGGTAGGAATTTCCGAAACGATCGGTGCAGAAAACATTTTAGGAGCGTTCCTTGCCGGAGTGCTCGTTTCCCTTCTTTCACCCAACAAAGAAATGGTACAGAAGCTTGATTCGTTTGGGTACGGCTTTTTAATTCCTATCTTTTTTGTCATGATCGGGGTTGAGCTGGACATTTGGAAACTTTTTGGGGATCCTAAAATCTTTGCGCTGATTCCTCTATTGCTCATTGCTTTGTTTGCATCAAAGCTGATTCCGATTTTATACTTGCGGAAATGGTATGATATGAGAACGGTCCTTTCAGGAGGATTCCTCTTAACAGCTACTCTGTCACTGGTTATTGCCGCAACTACCATTGGGCAAAAGGCTAATGTGATCGATGAACAGATGTCAGGGGCATTGATTCTGGTGGCGGTCATTTCAAGCATCATATCGCCTATCGGTTTCAAAAAGCTTTTTCCTAAGCAAAAACTAAAAGAGCAAAAGCTGAAAGTAGCTCTTATCGGGGCCAACCAAATGACCCTGCCGGTTACAAGGGAGCTTAATCCTGATTATTATCAGACGGTCGTTTATCATACGGTGCAGGATAAAATGGACGAACAGATGGCCAAATCCCTGTTTGAGATTAAAGATTTGAATGATTATTCTCTGGATACTCTGATGAAGTGTGATGTTTTTGATGCTGATATTCTGGTTGTTGCCACAGGAGACGAGGAAAGAAACGCCGATATCGCCATTGCTGCAAAAGGGCAGGAAGTTCCGCGGGTCATTGCAAGCATTGCTTCCGCAGAACTGGGAGAGAAGCTCAAAGAACATGGAGTGGATATTTTTTCTGTGCTGCTGTCTACAAAAGTACTGCTTCAGGCTTTGATTGAATCTCCTGACATTGTAAGAATTCTTGCTAACAAAGAAACAGGACTGTATCAGATTACAATGAACAATATCAAGTATTCTGGAGTTACCCTCAGAGCGTTTCCTTTTACAGGAGATATCATCTTTGTCCGGATTTTCAGGGGGAAAGATTCAATTGTGCCGCATGGAGACACCCAGCTTCAGGAAGGGGACCGGCTGCTCGTCACAGGGTCGTTTGAGTACGTAAGAGAATTAAGAAGAGAGCTGCAATAGCAGTTTTTAAGACAGGCATCAATGGCGCCTGTCTTTTTTTCTTGGCAGGTGCTATACTTGTAACCAGGTACTAATAACATGTATAAAACAGGAGGCACACTCAATGAACTTTTCTTTAAAAGGCCGGAATATTGTAGTGATGGGAGTTGCCAATAAACGAAGCATCGCCTGGGGAATCGCGCGCTCTCTTCATAATGCAGGCGCAAGGATTATTTTTACATATGCAGGAGAGCGCTTTGAAAAACCTGTAAAGGACCTTGCTGAGACACTGGAACGCGATGACTCTCTTTTTTATCCATGTGATATTACAAATGATGAGCAAATTAAACAATGCTTTACGGAGATTAAGCAGGAAGTCAGTGTCCTTCACGGAATTGCCCACTGTATTGCGTTTGCCAATAAAGAAGACCTTGCAGGCGATTATATGGCGACAACACGGGAAGGCTTCCTTCTTGCGCATAACATCAGCTCTTATTCCCTAACGGCGGTAGCCAAAGAAGCAAAAGGTTTAATGACTGAAGGCGGAAGTATCGTAACACTTACCTACCTTGGCGGAGAGCGCGTTGTTAAGAACTACAATGTGATGGGTGTAGCGAAAGCTTCCCTGGATGCAAGCGTTAAATATCTTGCTGAAGATCTCGGGAAAGACAACATTCGTGTGAATTCCATTTCAGCTGGTCCAATACGGACTCTTTCTGCAAAAGGAATCAGCGACTTCAACTCCATTCTTAAGGAAATTGAAGAAAAAGCACCCCTTCGCCGTACTACAACTCCAGAAGAAGTCGGCGACACAGCTCTGTTCCTTTTCAGTGACCTGTCCCGGGGAATGACTGGAGAGAATCTGCACGTAGATTCAGGGTATCATATTATCGGCGGATAAAATGAAAAGCTTGAGGCTTCTGTCCTCAAGCTTTTTCTTTATACCCGGCTGGAATAATAGGCAGCAGATATCCCATAGCTTATCAAATGAAGCACGCAGAGGGCAGTAAAAATAAAGAAAGGGAGGGAAATGCCTTCAAATAAGATAATCAATGTCCAGCCAGCAATGATAACAGTAAGCGTTACATTCCAGGAAAAGGCTTTGGCGCTTATACAAGAAATGGATACCGTTCATCATTGCCGCGATGCTTATTTCTCATCTTTATCCCGAATACATAGCCAGCCCTTCCGCAAAGCAATCCAAAAAACAGTCCTGCCAATGCCACCCAATTTTCCGCAAATGCTTCAGCCAATATTCTCATCCCCTTCAAAAATAAATAAATCCTCTATCCTGCATGCAAAGACCTGAGCTAGCTTATGTGCAAGAACTAAGGATGGTTTATACTTGCCTTTTTCCAGCGAAATAACGGTTTGCCTTGAGACATTTACCAGGACTGAGAGCTCCTCCTGCGTCATGCTGATCTCATTTCTTTTCTCACGGATAAGTGTTTTCAACTGAAACCTCCATTTGTGATGTAAAGTTTGCTGTACGTAAACTATACTTTACATCAGGGGTGTAGTCAAGTGCGCTTTACTTTTTTCTTAAACAAAGATTCTTTATAATAGAGGACAGTTATTTGAAATAAGAAAGGCAGAGTGCATCATGCAACCTTTTAATAAATCCAACCTGAAGAAATACCATGAAAAATATGCGAACAGAGGCCGTATTCTGCTTAAATGCGCTGATCGTCCGGGCATTGTTGCAGCCGTTTCAAAATTCCTCTTTGAGCATCATGCGAACATTATTGAATCAAGCCAGTATTCATCCAATCCGGAGGGCGGCACATTTTTTCTCCGAATCGAATTTGAATGCCCTGAGCTTGCAGCGAAACTCTCAGCAATGAATGAATCGTTTGAGCCGATTGCAGATGAATTTCACCTTGAGTGGAAAATTGTCCGCGTCACCGATCTGAAAAAAACCGCCATTTTTGTTTCAAAGGAACCTCATTGCCTCCTGGAAATCATCTGGGCATGGCAAAGCGGTGACATTACCGCGGATCTGTCACTCGTTATCAGCAACCATGACGATTGCCGGGAGATTGTGGAAGCACTTGGAATTCCGTTCTACCACATCCCGGCCACAAAGGAAATCAGGAAAGAAGCAGAAGCAAAGCAAATGCACCTGCTTGATGAATACAATGTGGAACTGATCATATTGGCCCGCTACATGCAAATCCTGACCGAGGACTTTGTAGCCGCTAATCCTAACCGGATCATCAATATTCATCACTCGTTTCTCCCGGCCTTTATTGGTGCCCGGCCTTATGAACGAGCCTACGAGCGCGGTGTAAAATTGATTGGGGCAACCTCTCATTATGTAACGAATGAGCTGGATGAAGGTCCGATTATTGAACAGGATATCGAACGCGTTTCCCATCATGACCATGTTGATGAATTAAAACGGATTGGCCGCTCTATTGAACGGAGCGTTCTCGCCCGTGCAGTTAAATGGCATCTGGAAGACCGCATTTTAGTCGAAGGAAACAAAACCGTCGTCTTTTCCTGATTTCTTCGGGTCATGAATTCCGTAAAAAGCGAATAAACTGTCTTGAACAGTCTATGACCTGGGGGTGGAAAGAATTGTCCGAAAAAAATCAAAAGCAGGCTAAACAGCCGCTCATGTATATTGTCCAGCCTGAAAACATTGCAGCCGAAGCAAATATGCAGCAAGTCGCCGTAAGGAAAAAGATATCAGTCAAGCAAAAGCAAATGAGTGAACCGAAAATTGAAGAAATCGATACACTGGAAGAAACACAAGCTGAAAACAATCAAATTCCAGATCAGCTTGTCCAGGAACAAAGCGAATCCCCAATAGAAACTGAAGCACCTGTCTATGAACGGAAAACGAGAAAGTCGTTAAACCAGATGAGCGTGCCAGAAAAAATCAACTTTTTTGCCACATTACCAAGCAACATCCCGAGAACGCTCTGCCAGGTAGAGCTCTCAGACCAGACATACAGAGGGATTATTCTTGGTGAAACAGACGGAATCGTTCATATAAGAACAAGCGCAAGTTCTCAGCCAGTCAATATTAAAGCAGAAGATATCCAGGCGATCCAGCCAATCGGATTTTAAAAAGAGCTGAATCGGGGACACCCGAGTTCAGCTCTTTTTTTTAATAATCAGCTGTTATGTGTGCGGTTAATGAGTCTTGGATTTTGACACCAGATGGAGCAGAAGCAGTTCAAGTCCACTTCAATGCAGGAATCTGTTTTCTCCAATCGAAAAACATCACATGGACTGTCTTTATGAAAATCCAAAACATGTGCTTTTGCATCAAACGCAATCAGTAAACGAAGTGTAGCACAGCA
Source organism: Metabacillus sp. 84 (assembly GCF_050107715.1). Lineage (NCBI taxonomy): Bacteria > Bacillati > Bacillota > Bacilli > Caryophanales > Bacillaceae > Metabacillus > Metabacillus sp. 84. The sequence goes on from NZ_JBNILN010000018.1 coordinate 7,073, forward strand.
TTTTTCCACATGCTCTACACGAAAGAAGATGGTATTAAAGCAATCTCCCGCAGTGAGTCCCCCTACATTCCCAAAAGCTGTGAATGGAGTTCCCATTTTCGTATATAGAATGAATGGAATCGTATCTCCCAACGTATTAACAGGGGAAAGAAGGTTGCTGTAACAGCTGGTAGAACACTGCTCCTCCACTGCATTCTGCAGATCGCTGATGTTTTCAACCGCGTCGCAAACACACCCGAAGTCTTTAGAACGAGTCATTATTATCCCTCCCGAATAAGGATTATTGTCTATACTAGGATAGGCAGGTACAAGACTAAAGGTGCTAGGGCAAGTGCCTATTCAGTTAAATTTATTTATAGCCGGCAGCCAGGGAAGAGAGGCAATCATCCGGCAGGAATGAACGGGGTTTGGAAGAATGCACTCAAGGGCAGGAAATACAGCTCATAGAATGCGGTGAAATTGGGAAGAGGGTAAGTGAAATGGGGGCTTAAAACGGACAGATCATCGGTGCAGGGCGGCAGGCTGAAGTGGAGGGCTGGAAATGGGCAGATCAGCGGGGGCAGGGAGGCAGGCTGGAGTGGAGGGCTGGAAATGGGCAGATCAGCGGGGGCAGGGAGGCAGGCTGGAGTGGAGGGCTGGAAATGGGCAGATCAATGGGGGGAGGCAGGCTGACGAAACTTAGGGGGAAGCGGAGAAGGTGAGGAACGGGAGCTGAGTTGATTTTGCCGTTTGAAAGGGCAATGAAAGCCGGACTGTTCAGAAAGGCGCAGGGAGGAAAGGAGCGGGGGCAAAATTGAGGAAGTGGCACTTTTTTGAGGCTGCAAGGGGAAGGAATTGCAAGTGCGGACTGGACGGATAAGCGGGAGAAGGGGCAATAATGGGGAGTTTGCTCAGGCTGCATGTGCCAGTCGATTTACGTTCCGTGTTTCGGATTACTTAAAACCCCAAGTTACCTCACGACTCAATCTTTATAAATTTGATATTCCCAGCAAAAAGGTGATGCTCAGAGCAGCTTGTTCGTTTCGTTCGGTTTTTAGAAAATATTTGCATGCTCGCTCTCTTACTCAAGGAGCCATGATTTTTTACTGAATACCTCCGTTTTAGCTGCCAAATCCGCCGTCATATGCTATAAATCTTTGGAATGGAATCAGAAGGCAATGGTGAATGGCGCCGATTGCCCGGAAAATAGCTCTGAAGACTTTTAGATTGCCTGCCAAAACGACAATATCCGGAGAAAATCAAATATATCGGCTATTATTTTCATATATCGGCTATTTTTACAATATATCGACTGAAAAAACATTATATCGACCAAAATAAAAATATATCGGCGATAAAATCAATATATCGATTATTCGAGGTGATTTGACAAATTTTGCTTTAGCCATATTATCCTTTACAAGCAGACCTGTTAACAGCCGGTCATCCCCATCAAAGAGCCGCCCATGTAAAAGGAACCGCCCCCCAGTAAGAGCCGCCCATGTAAAAGGAACCGCCCCCCATTAAGAGCCGCCCATGTAAAGGGGAACCGCCCCCCATTAAGAGCCCCTCATGTAAAAGGAAACCACCCCCAGTAAGAACCGCCAATGTAAAGGGGGAACCATCCCCATTAAAGAGCCTCCCATGTAAATGTACCGCCCCCACCAGCAACCCACCCTCCGCAGCCGGAATCCATTTCAGCGTAACGCTTCTCCACCTGCACCGCCATTTCCCCTTCATAACGCAAAAAAAAAAATAGACTACCATTTAGGCAGTCTACTAAGGTGTTATCCATGGTGGTGCTTTTTCTTGTTCATCGGGGATACACGGTTTACAAGCTCTGGGGATAGACATTGGATTGCGCAGAAGCAATCCAGATCTACTTCGATGCAAAAGTCGGATTTTTCAAGTCCAAAGAAGTCTTCTGCGCACGGGTCACAAACGCTGATTGTGTCGCCGTCTACATTCACTGGTTTAAGCAGGGAAAGGGTAGCGCAGCAATCTCTTAGGCTTTCAACGCGGAAGAAGATTGTTTCAAAGCAAGTAGCGTCATCCATAAATCCGCCTACATTTCCGAATGCTGAGAATAGTTTTCCTTTTTTATCAAATAACAAGAACGGAATTGTATCACGGCCAGGCATAGCTGATGGGCTTAGCAGGTTGCTGTAGCAGCTGGTAGGGCAGCTTTCCTCGACAGCCTCTTGTTCTGCCAGGATGTTTTCGACCGCTTTGCATACACAGCTATCGAAGTCGTATTTTCCATGGGATTTTCCGCAGCTCATGTTTTCATCTCCTTAATAATTGGTTGATTGACATTAGTCTTTAACAACATATGTGGGGACCTATCCGTTGGTGTGGGTGAACGTCACGAGTATTTGGATGGATGCGGAAAAAGAAGGAAAAAGAAAAAGCAGGCGGGGAGCCTGCTTTTTTTTAGGGGGAGAATTAGAAGATGTCGATGGATACGACAAGAGCAAGAAGGATCTGGATAAGCAATTGCAAGGATACAGCGATGTCTGTGTCTGTTGTTTTTACATTTACGTTGCGGGAGTTTTCGATAACCAATTTTTGTGCGCTTGCTTGAGTGATTGTCGCTTTTTGCAAGAGATCTTGTGTAACCATTTCAGCACGGGCGCTGTCAGCGATTGTTAGATTGATGACTAGGGCGATGGCCACTTGAAGTGCTGCTTGAAGGGATACACCGATTTGTGTTTCAGTTGTTGTAACCTCGATATCACAAGAGTCTTTGATGATGATGGTTTCAGAAGAAAGCTGGTTCGTGTTGCTTACTTGATCGAAGTTCTGATCTACCTCTCCGTTATTATCGCACATTGTGCCAAGTCTGTTGCTGCATTCTGTAGGGTGGGAGCAGCTTCTGTCGTTGGCAACCCAAGAGTAATTTGACATGTTCATTTTCCTCCTTTCATTGTAATACTATTAAATGTTTGGATATCTGCTTTTGTTTAGACAAACATCCTGAGGCAATAACCCATTTTTTGATTACTCGTTGTTTTTCTTGTTTTTAAGCATGTCTCGTAGTGTTGTGTTTTTTGGTGCTTCTGCTTTAGGAGCTTCTTCGTCTTCTTTTTTCTTGGCTTGAGCTTCGATGAATTCGTCTACTTTCGCTTGCAGGTCGAGTACAACGGCTTTAATTTTCTGTTTTTGGTCTTCTGTAAGCTGTTTTTTTGTATCGTCCGTAATGTTGTTTTTGTTAAATACATCGGAAACAAACAGCTGCATGAGGGTTGAAGAAATGTCGTTCAGGTTTTTGCTTGACATGGTAGTCACTCCTTTTGATTATAGTTAAGAAAGGGTTACAGAATGTCGATCTGCAGCAACAGAGCCAGCAGGATTTGAATGAGCAGCTGCAGGGATATCGAGACGTCTGTATCAGTAGCTTTAACCGTTACATTCTCAGAGCCGATAATGATGATGCGCTGTTTCTTTCGTTGCTGAAGGACGGCGCTGGTTAAAATATGCTGGGTCACTTGTTCTGCTCGTGAACTGTCTGCAATCGTCAAATTGATTACAAGGGCGATGGCCGCCTGGATTGCAGCTTGTATGGAAAGAGCGAGCTGAGTGTCGGTGGTTTCGACCGTAATTTCGTTTGAGTCTTTAATGTAGATGCCTTCGTCCGTTTGCTGAAACAGAGAGATTGTCTGCTCTGTATCCTGACTCACTGGTTCATCCATGACTGACCGATCATTAGACAAATGATTCACTCCTTTCCCATATATACATAGTTAATGCAGCTCTGATATGTTTGGACTGATGAAAACATACAGTTTTCAGGTGATTTTTTTCATATCTGTTTACTCCGTTCATATTGTAATAGAGGAACGGAAGGTGAAGAAGATGTTTGAAAACTGGTTAACATTTTGTTTATTTGCGTTAGCTGTTTTTCGTCTGACAAGGCTGATCGTTTTTGACAAAATCATGGAATGGCTGCGAAGGCCATTTCATGAAGAATACACTGTGGATGGCGTAATTTATATTGAAATGAAAGGAAAAGGGCTAAGAAGGTGGATTGGGGAACTTCTAAGCTGCTATTGGTGTACCGGGGTGTGGTGTTCAGGGTTCCTTTATGGAAGCTGGCTCTTGTGGCCGGAAGGGACAGAGCCGCTGGTTTGTATATTGGCGCTTGCCGGATTTGCCGGAATGATTGAGTCTGCTATATCAAGATTGCTGGATTAGGTTGATGACTCAGTACAAATTCTTTTCATCAATCATAAAATACCTTATCACCGAACAAGGAAGGTGCTCTGGCAATGAAGCAACCATATTTGAATTCCAATCCTCAGCCTGCTGTACCTGTGCAGCAGGTTTCTAAGCCTGTAAAGAAAAAAGGCTGCGGCTGCGGGAAAAAAAGATAAGTGAAAAAGGGCAGGTGTAAACCTGCTCAGCCTGCAGAGAACCCGATGGTTTTTCTGCAGGCTTTTTTGTAGTTGGATTAACATACAAATATAAGGTAATTTTTTTCATAGGAAAAGTAATTATATTGGAAATACGGACAATAAAATGAAAGAACGGACAATAAATCTGAAATACGGACAATAAAACGAAAGTACGGACAATAAATCTGGAATATGGACAATAAAACAAATTCCGTACCGGAACTGGACCAAGGTCTGTGAGGTTTAACGCCACAGTGCAGCCTTCAGTCTCAAAAACCGGCCGACCGGGAAACAATGCCTCTGTACGATCTAGCGGATTTTGTCGAAAAGTAATTATATTGGAAATACGGACAATAAAATGAAAGTACGGACAATAAATCTGGAATACGGACAATAAAACGAAAGTACGGACAATAAATCCGGAATACGGACAATAAAAAATTTCCGTACCGCAACGGATCCCAAAATCCGGACCGGTTTAACGTATAATTTCGGCTTTCAGCCTAAAAAAGGCAGACCAGTATACAATGTGACTGCACAACTTAGCTAATTAGGGCCAATATTTCTTATTCTGAAACGGTTCGGTAAGCACCCGCATTTTGTATGCCTCTCAGCCGGCAGCAGACTGGCTTCAGACGCTCATTGGATGCTTCCGGTTCAGTATCCGGTTCTCCCTGCATGCACTCTCCACTCTGCGGTGGATTGGATCTTTTTTGTGCCCAGTAATTTGCTCTCCATATTCTATATAAAGAGGCGGTGAAGAATATTGGCGAAAAAAAAGCTCAGTAAAGAATTTGAAACGTTTATGGGCGATCGGATGAAGGGGCATGATTCGGTAATGAAAAAAAGCGACTCCTGGCTGAAGGGGAAAGATAAAGAGCTGAATAAGCTTGATGCAGCAGCTGATGGATTTGAGGCAGAAATGGAGAGAGCCGCTCAGGATATGGAGAAATGGATTGTTAAGAAATCCGGGCGAAAATAAAACAGGGGACAAATGTACGAATGTCCATACCCTTTTCAGACAATCTACATATGTTGTAGAGAAGAAGGAAAGGGAGGTGCTTGGCTAATGTCTTATGGATGTTATGGATATGGTGGCGGCTACGGCGGTGGCGGTTACTACGGTTCTACTTTCGTTCTAATCGTAGTATTGTTCATTCTTTTGATCATCGTTGGTGCTTCTTTCTACAACTAATAAACTTGCAGTCTCCTTCAAAGATGTGCAAACAGGAAAGTACGGGTTTAGAGCCCGTACTTTCTCCGTTTAGAAACACATGCACCATTTTTTGGGCACCTTCATAGGATAAATCAACAGTAAGGAGGCAGAAAAAATGGATAATAAATTCTTTAAAAATATTGAAAAGAAAACTGGCGTTAACATGAATGAAATTCTTAATCTTGCCAACTCCCTGCAAAACGCAAACTTCCGTGATGAAAATACAGTTCGCGGTGTTATCCGGAAAGTCGCTCAAATTGCAAACAAAAAAGTGCCAAAAGAAACCGAAGACAAAATCGTCAATTCCATTGTGAACGGAAAAGAAAAACTGGATTTTAATACGATCTCTAAAATGATTAATAAGAAATAAAGAGAAGCCTTTCGTCCAATTTGGATGAAAGGCTTTCCTGATTTAATTGAGCTCCTGCTCCTGAATCATGTCCGGGGACGCTTTCATCTTAGGTCCGCTGAAAACGTTTGGCCATTTAATATCGAGACGTGCCCGTTCGTAGACCGAGGTGCTGATGATTTCTGCTACATCCTGCAGCTTGTCCTTGCTGATTTTATCAATGGAATCCTGCGGAGAGTGATACCAAGGCTCAGTTGGATTATGAATGAAGAGAGCTGCCGGAATTCCTGCTTCCGCAAACGGCACATGGTCACTTCGGCCGCCTTGGCCGAATGGAGTTGGCTCTCCATTCAGCTTTTTGCTCTTATCCTGGGCAAGCTCTGTCACTAGATTTGCTTTTCCGTCCAGGGTGAGCATGACAAGATCTCCTGCATCCTTGCTTCCAACCATGTCCAGGTTAAAGTTTGCGATGGTCCTGCTGATTTCCTCATCTGAGAGGCTTTCCACGTAGTGATAGGAACCGATAAGTCCGACTTCCTCGGCTCCAAAGGTAACGAACCGAAGCTCCGTGTCCGTTGGCACATGCTGATAAATACGTGCCATTTCAAGAGTCATCGCTGTACCTGAAGCGTCATCATTGGCACCGGGAGCTCCTTCAACTGAATCATGATGGGCACCGATGACGATTACATCACTTTTTTTATTTTTTGATACAACCGGCTTTTTTGTCGCGATGACGTTATGGGAGGTGCGGGTCTCTACTTTTCCGCCTTCCACATGTAAATGGGCCGTTCCGGCATCGCCGCTGCTGATTTTGGCTGCAAGCGCCTCGCCCTCTGCTTTAGTCAGCGTAACGGCGGGTACATATTTTTCGTTTGCTGCCCCTAGTGTGCCGCTTAATGCACCAGTGGTATTGTTGTAAATGATGACCCCGGATGCTCCTTTTTCTGCAGCATTTAACACTTTCTCGGCAAAACTGATTTCGCCGCGTTTAATCATAGCGATTTTACCTGTTAAATCCAAGGTTTGAAGCTCATCTTTTTTCCCAAGGCCTGCAAGAACAAGCTCCCCTGATACTTTGCCGCCGACTGTGTATGTAAATGAACCGGGCTTAAAGCTTTCCGATCCTACGGTAAGCTCAATTTTTGTTGGCGCGTCATACCCCTCAAAAGTAAATGGCTGAACCTTGGTTTTGTACCCGTACGATTCAAATTTCTTCTTTACATACTGTACAGCTCTCCATTCAGATTCGGTCCCTGCAACACGAGGTGTTTTAGAAAGCTCTGCAATCGTGCTGTACATGTTCTCTGCATTAATCTTTTTTAAGATTTTTTTCTCGGTTACATTCAGCTCGAATGCCTGCTCTGCAGGTTTAGCATAAGCCGTTTGCGCACCTGCGGCCCCTAGGATGAGAGAAGCGGCCAGGACAGAAGCAAAAATTGGTTTCTTCATTATAAACCCCCTAAAAATGATAGTCTTACAGTTTCATTTTATATTGTTTCGGCAAGCGAAATAAGTGACATAATGACCGAACAATAGTAGTCTGAATTTTCTATTTTTTGATGCGTTTTGTAGATAATGGGAGTTTAAGAAGGGGACTTTGGAAGCACTTTGGAAATAATTGTTTAAATATGTAAGGGGTGAGGGGAAACAAATACCAGACTCATCGAGGGTAGGAGGGAAGCAGACGGATGCAGCAGGGGCAGGTCTCCTGCGCGGGGAAGCAGAACATATGGTACCCACTGTTACGATAAGCAGGGAGCGGTTTCAGCCTGCAGCATGCAATAACTGTCAGCATCCTTTATCTGTTCGTTTTTTTACGCTGTTTTCGTAAGGTGTTTTTGATTTGTTAAGAAAATATAATATATCATATGTTAAAATATAGAAAATAGAATTGACATTAGTTAAGAGACTTTCTTAACGATAGGGGGGTTATGAGATGGGTATAGCTTTACTTGTACTTGATATTCAAAAGGGATTTATTGGTGATGAAGCTCGGATGCCAGTAGCAAAACATCAAATCGAACCAATGTTGGAAAAAGTTAATAGAATTGTTGAAAAAGCTGACAGTCAAGGTGTCCCTGTTGTGTATATAGGTAATGAATATGAACCTAAACAGTTTATTGTGAATTTTTTAACCAAAAATTCAGCATTAAAAGGAAGTGAAGGTGCTGAATTAGATGATAGATTGCTAATGGTGAATAATTTATATTTTCCAAAAAACAAAAGGAGTGCATTGAGTAATTCAGAACTTGTTTCATATTTAATGACTAATGAGATTAAGCATATTGTTATTGTAGGTTTATTTGCAGAGGGTTGTGTAGCCTCAACAGCACTTGACTCAATTCGTAGGAATTTCACTGTAACAGTAGTAAGAGATGCAGTTGCAAGTTCGAATGATATAAAAAGAGAGAAGTCATTAATGTTTCTAAATAATAGTGGAATTGCCGTTATGGACTCAACAAAATTAATAGAGTTGTTCCATAAATAACAGGGCTATCTTGTATTTCGGATTTAAAAAGTATTTTATGCACTTCTAAACATATCCACTGTAATGTAATTTGATTTTTGGCAAGCACCAAACAAAAGTTGTCTGCGTTCTTTGTGAGCAACTTTTTTACTTTGGTCAAGGTATCGGAACCAAAATAAATAGTTATCCAAATAATTTGTTGCAACACCTTGAAATCTCTCCATAAACTGCTTTAATCGTTTGTGATAAGCATTAACGTGTTGGATATGAAAGATAGATTTCTTCACATAAATTCCTTTTCTCATATTTACCATTTCGTGTTGTAAGCCCTTATCCTTAGCAAACCTTTTGTAGTTTGTAGCTGTATCACTACATAGCAAAGCAGAGGTGTCGATATATACACCTAACACCTTGTCTATATCCGTCGATTTGATACGCCCTTTTCCTGCCATTTGAGAAATAACTTGTCCATTTCGGTCTTGAGCAACGAGAACGCAGATTTGCTCCTTTGAAATGCCTCTTTTCGTAGCCACACCACCACGCTTACTAGGTTTTCTATGAGTAATAGATTTTTTCCCTTTATCACTTTCCAGAAAAATGTTTCATCCCTCTCTACAATCCCTTTTAAGGTTTGATTTCCTAATGAACGGATAGCTTTTAGAATTTTATGTCGCCAATAAAAAGCCGTAGAAATATGAATTTCCAAGGCTTCTGAAATTTTGGGTAGAGTATAACCCTCAATCATCATTTCAAAGTGTTTGAGCCACTTATGAGGGTATCGAGATCCTGATAATGGAGTATTTGTCATATCGTTAAAGGTCTTACCGCAATCCTTGCAAAGATAACGTTGTCTTGCACGATATTTACCATTCTTCTTGACTGATAGACTACCACAGTGAAGACACGCCAGACCGCCAGAAAAACGAGTTTCACGAATGTCTTTGAGCATCTTCGCAATATCTTCCCGTTCTTCTGGAAACAAGTCTTGTTTCATTGCTTCAAATAGGGCTAATTGCTCTGATTTTGATGAGTCACTAATATTACGATAAACGTGTCTCCACATATCCGAACACCTCCATAAATGGCAATATATCAGCCTATTTATAGTATGGTCAAATAGCAACAATCTATGTGAAAACAGCCTTTTTTTAAAAGCAAGGCTCTGTTAATGTTGTTGTTGATTTTCCTTTTGAACCAGTGGGCAGTTTAACTAAAGAATCAGGTATTCTTAGAAGGGAGTTGAAGTAGTACTCTGGTAAAAAAAGTGCGGGAATTAAAAATGTAAAACAATTTGAGGAGGAAATTAAAATGAGAATAGAGAGTGAGAGAATTTATTTAAGGCCTCTTTGCGAGTTAGATGCACCTATGATATTAGAAAACACAATGGATAAAGAAATACGTTATATGACTGGAACGAAATCTAATTTTTCACTGGATCAAATTAAGAACCATATTGAAAATGTTAATAATGATTCAAGTCGCTATGATTTCGCTATTTGTTTAAAAGGTACTGACGAAATGATTGGGGATTTATCGATTTTAGAAATAGATGAGGAGAACAAAAAAGCAGGATTCAGAATATCGATGGCTTCTATTTCATTAACAGGTAAAGGATATGGTACTGAAGCTATAAACATTGTTCTAAGAATTGTTTTTGAACAACTCCAATTAAATCGTTTACAGTTAGAAGTATTTAGCCATAATTTGCGTGGAATTAGAGCGTATGAAAAGGCAGGGTTTGTAAAAGAAGGCGTCTTACGTCAATCCTTATACTATAATGATTCGTACTCAGATGAAATTGTTATGTCATTACTTAAATGTGATTTTAAAAGTATGCTATTGTAATAATCCAAGATACAAATGCTAGGTTGATAGCTTTTAATACATAAATAAGGGATCAATCGGTTAGAAGATTGTGAAGTAATATACTTAAACTAACGGTTGCTTTAGGTGAAGAAGACGCCAACAACAAAAATTCATAAATGAGTTCATTTCGGATGAAATATCAACATTAACGTATAACAGAGCCAAAAGCAATAAGGCAAATAAAATGAGCAAAGTGAGAACACTTTGCCCAGGCTTCTCCATCTGCTATATATGTTTGGCGATGGCATATAAAAGATAAATAACAAGAGTTACGGCGAGAGCGATCTTCGAAGCATCCTTAATCCGCTTGTCTGGAAAAGTGATATTCACTAAATAAAAGAAACCAGCGGCCCAAACTCCAGCCTGAAAGAAAGTAAATAAAATATTATAAAGTACAGATAAAAAATCCATCTTCACAACTCCTTTCCGTCTTGTGTTCTATATGTATTTCTAAAATCCGAAATAATGCTTTTCCTATCGGGCAGACGAGCCTGAAATTTTACCGGGCAATCCTGATGGTGGATTCAGCTAATAGAATTGAGGGAAAATTGAGGGGTTCTATTCATGAAATCACTATTCAAGGGGAAGGAGATTGAAGAATGTTCTACTGGCCGTTCTGATTATGCTGCTGCTTTTTCATTCGTTCTTTCCATTTATGGAGTGGTTGATTCTTGCTGCCGTTTTGCCTTCCTACGCTTTGTTGACTGCATTCACTTCGAAAAAATGACTTCTTATGCATACAGGATTGTGGTGATTTTTAGTGCAGGGATATTAAGTATTTGCATGATGAATTTTTTTCTCCCTGAAAATATCCTTTTTTCCCAGCTATTATTGTATTTATCGCTATGATTGTCAGGAGAGTGGCTCTTATCACTTTTGGGGGATACGACTAAAAGAATGAAAGAGGATGGTTGGTGAGGGACCAATGAAATACCCGGTTTCCGCTGCCGGCCGCCATTTTGCTTTGAAAATAGTAAACCCCCTGCCTTGCATGATGAACTGCAATGCGGGGGTTTCTTCTAAGACAGGTGGTCACCCTGCTTCCTATTGTTCAATTGCCTGAAAAAATCGTGATGGGGCACTTTTTTTTCCGCGCCGCGTTTGAGGAGCAGATAAATAGAGCTCGTATTGGGCGCGGGTCATCGCCACATAAAGCAGCCTGCGCTCTTCTTCAAATGCTGCAAATTCCCCGTTACGTGCAGACTCAAGAGAGAAATCGTGAGGGATGCTGCCGTCCACTGCACCGAGGACATAGACGTATGGAAATTCAAGGCCTTTTGATCGGTGAATCGTCATTAACCGGACACCGTTCGCCTGATTTCGGCCATTTCTTTTAAGATCAGCAGAGAGGGCGGTCATATGATCCGCATGCTCCAGCAGTTCTTTTATCGTGCTGAACTTTTTGGCTGCAACTTTTAAATCCTGAAGGTCATCGGAACCTTTCTCGATTTTGTTCCCTTCATTGCCCCGTTTTTTAATGGTGTCTGCAAGCCCCATTTTTTTCTCGATAACTAGGAGTGCATCAAGTGGCGCCATTGTACGGATCCGCTGAAAATATGGAAGGATGTCCTTGATTTTCTTTTGCTGGAAAGGCTTTATGTCCTTGATATGAACAAGAGCTTCAAGCAGTGTACAATCATTCATTATGGATAATGCTTTTACATCCTGCAAAACCTGGGATTTCAGGAATAGGGCAAAGACGAGGTCTTTCATTGCTTGACCATCATCCGGATTGACCGCCAATCTTAAATAAGCCAGCGGGGTCCGAACCATTTTCCTCTCGTAAAAAGAGCCGGTTTCCTGGTCAATTGCATAGGGAATGCTGGACTCGCTCAGCCGCTCAAATATCGCCCGGCCGCCGGTATGGGTGCGGTAGAGGATGGCAAAATCCTCAGGTCTGCGTCCATTGAGCATTTTCTCCTTCAGATCGTTGACGATGAGGGTTGCTTCCTCCTCTTCATCATAAGGGTAAAAGAACAGCGGTTTGACTCCATTTGTGAAGGTGGCATCCATTCTCTTTTTGTGGCGCTCTCGGTTTTTAGCAATCATTTTGTTGGCTGTTGCGACAATTTCATGGCTTGACCTGTAGTTGGAAGCAAGGTGAATAACCTTCGCTCCCGGAAAATCTTTTGTGAATTGAAGCAGAAAGGCGGGATTGCTTCCACGGAATGCATAGATAGACTGATCATCGTCTCCTACTGCAAAAACGGATTGCCGGCGCTCTGATAATAGTTGAATCATTTCATATTGGACTTGATTGATGTCCTGAAATTCATCAATGAGGATCGAAGCAAATCGTTTTTGATACATTTCACGAATCTCATCGTTGTGTTCCAGCAGCAGCAGGCACTGCAGCAGCATATCATCAAAATCAAACTGGCCATTGGCCTCTTTAAACTCTTCATATCTTTTATATAGAAAGGAAGCTTTTTCCTCCCATTTGTCTGCGCATTTAATGTCAGCAGGTGAAAGCCGGGAGTTTTTCCAAAGTCCTATCTGCTGAAGCGCCTGATCAAAAGGGAACTCTGTTTCATCAAGCTTCAGCTCTCGGCCGGCTTGCTTGACGTATTGCTCGCGCTGCCATTCCTTTAAAAGATGTTTAGAATCCCAGCGGCTCCTGTCGTGGTGAGTAAGAATACGGTAAAAGATGCCATGGAAGGTCCCTGTCACCATGCGGTTCACCTGCTGAGGCGAAAGACCATACAGCGAGGACATCCGCTCTTTCATTTCCTTCGCGGCCTTCACAGTAAATGTGATCAGCATAATAGAGGCCGGGTCGGCTCCTTTCTCCTGGATTAAATAAGCAGCCCTTGAGGTCAAAACCCTGGTCTTCCCGCTGCCGGCTCCTGCCAGTACGAGGGTAGAGGCTGCTTCAGAAGTGACCGCTGCATGCTGTGCCTGATTAAGCGTAACGTCATCAAAAAGCGTAATAAGCGGATCTTCCTTTTGAGTGAACGGAGCAATCAATCCTGGAAAATCAGGGTTTCTCCAAACCGTGGAAGCATCTGAATCGGATACCGGCTTGTTCTTAGGCATCCGAAACCCTCCAGATGACGTTTCCTGGTGATCTGGTTTTAGAGGTTTCGAAGGAATATATGCGTTTACACAGGCCTCTGAACCGGATTGATCTGTATGGATGAATTCAGGAGGAGAAGAGATCCTGAACTGCAGGATAACCGGACGTCCGCAAACAGGGCATGTCAGGAGACCGGCTTTACTTAAGTTATAAAGCTTTTGAAAATCCTCTCTGGGATACGAAGGGAGTTCTATCAATCTATCAGAAAATTTCGCAAAAAACATTTGGTTTCCTCCCATAAAATCACTTTAGGGCACGTATATTATATGTAAAATAGACAACAACCATCTTAACAGATGGCTAAAAAAAGAAAAAGGTAATGAAGGCGTTTTTTATTAAAATATTGGGGTATGTTTATATAAAGGAGAGTGGGAGAATGAGCTGGGTCGCGCCTATTCAAAATGATCAGTACATACAGTATGCCAATCGCTCTGTGCCTGTAAAAAATGATTATGCTGCACTTAACCGTGTTCAAAAAATCCATCTTCAACGCGATAAAATGGAGGAAGAACGCAAGTTTGAGGAAAACCGGTTTTCAAGATTATTTGAACGCGCCAAACGGTCTTCTGAACGGACATTGCCTTCTGAACCCGGAAAAGGACTTTCATTTGATATCAGGATATAAACAGCTTCAGGTTAATAAAAGCTTCAGTTATGCTGACCGGTTAATATTTCGGCAGCAGAACCGCCTGATCATTGCCATATGAGGGGGAGACTGCTCTGAGCGCCAGGAGCAGTCTGTATAGACCGGATAAGGTCTTATTTTTTTTGGACAAACAGCCCATCTCCTTTGCGCCATTCAGCATAAAGGACATGCTTATAGGAGTGAATGTGCTGAACAGATAATTCTGTAGCAAGCCATTCTTCGGTAAGGCCTGCTTCTGCTAAATTATCCCGCTGAACAGACCCATCCAATATCAGGCTGTAAGGAAGAACAGGCTCAGTCCCATCCATGGAAAAGTCCGAACGGACCGGCATTTCATATTGATGTTTTTTTAAAATGCTTACACTGCCATCCGTTTCAAGAATGGCAAATTCAATCTCTCTCATAGAAAAAGTGCCTTTTGACCGGATCAAATGCTGCAGCTGATTTAAGTCAAGCTTCTCTTTCTTTAACTGATCCTTCAATATGTTTCCGTTCCGTATTACAATGGTTGGACTTCCTTCCATGAGAATCCGGGCTTTGTTGGACTTTTGGGTAAACCACTCTATTATGAAGATCAAAATTCCCCAAATGGCAATGGCAAAGAGGATATCTGCTATCCCGATATCTTCGTCATAAACGGCATTGCCCACCAATTCCCCGAGGACGAGAGCAGAAATAAAATCAAAGGTAGTAATTTGTGTGATCTGTGTTTTCCCAAGGAGCCTTGACATGACAAACAATCCGAAAAATCCCACAACCAGTTCAACTGCTATTTTAAACATATCCATGACAATCACCCTTAGTAGCTTGCACAGCTAACCGGACTTTCACTCAAATAAAAACCGGCAGCGGATTTCCGCTGTCGGTTATGTACGTTTTTTAATCATCGTTACATGTGGAATGCCGGCATCCATGAATGTACCTGAGCGTATTTCATAGCCGAGTCTTTCATAAAATGGTACCGCCTGGGTCTGCGCATTCAGCTTAAATTTTTCAATATTAGGCGCTGCGACGGTTTCAAGCTCTTTCATGATTATTTTACCGGCACCTCTCCCGCGATGGGAGGGAAGGATGCAGATGCGCTCAAGTTTCCCATAGCCATCCAACTCCCTTATTCTTCCGGTTCCGACTGGCTGGCTTTCATCGTAAAGCACTACATGAACAGCTGCTTCCTCATGCTCGTCTACTTCTTCTTCTGCCGGCACTTTTTGCTCTTCTACAAATACCTTCATGCGGATAGAAAAGGCATCCTGCATTTCTTTTTCTGTCTGAACGACTTTAGCGTGCATCAAAGATCTCCTTTTTCAAGGATAAACGTCTCGTATACCGTCCAGGCTCCGTTTTCAAGCTGATAAAGAAGATGGAAGCGGTCAATCATTTCAATATGATGATTCTCCTGCATTTTAAGCTGTCCAAGTACATCTGCCATTTCTGCATCCGATAGTTTTTGGCCAATGGTGATATGAGGAACAAATGAATATTCGGGCTCCTCTTCCAAAGCACCGGTATAAAGCTCATTATGAAGGGCTATCAGATTGTCATTCGGTTCCGCTTTTAAGTAAATAACATTATTAACGGGAGAAAAGGAGCTGATTTTTTGAACTTCCAGCTGAACAGGGCTGAATTTTTTAGCGATAGCCCGAAGTTCTTTGGAAATTTCTTTTATATTCTCATCCGATGCTTCAAACGGAGTGCGCAGGGTCAAATGCGGCGGAATGAGCGCATAATGAGGGTCATAGCGTTTTCGGTAAGAATTCGCCAGATCTTGAAGTTTTTTTGCCGGGAATAAGACAATTCCGTATTTCATTCAGGTTCCCTCCATTAGTTGAATAGTAAATTAGAACATGGCCTTCAGCGCATCAGGAAGCAAAGGCTGCCAATGAGTCCATGTGTGGTCTCCATCAAATTCTTCATATGTGTAAGGAAATCCTTTTTTTTCGATCGCTTTTTGCAATTCACGATTCGGTTCGATAAAATTCTGCACCTCTCCGGCAGTGGTTTTTACTTCAGTTTCTCTTATGCCGACCTGATGGTAAATCGTCATTTCCGGTCCTGATGTAAAGGACGAAACGGCCTCAAGCACCTGTGCATCAACATAAGGAGACTGCATAATGATTTTGCCAAAAATGCTCGGATAATCGAGAGCTGTCATGAATCCGATCGTAGCTGCAAGCGAATCACCGATCAGGGCACGGCCCTGACCCACCTGATAGGTCGGAAATTCCCGGTCCAGAAAGGGAACCAGTTCATGAGCGAGAAAACGCTTGTAGGCAGCAAACTTCGCCCCTTCAGGATGGTATTTCTCTCTCCGGTCCTTAACGTTTTTATAAGGAATTCCCACGATAATTAAATTTTCAGCGTTTCCGGTTTCCAGAAGTGATTCATATTGGCGGGCAATCCGCCCAAGCCTGAAGTAATCCTGACCGTCCTGGGCAATCAGGACGCTGTATTTATAGAGCGGTGAAAAGCTTTTGGGCAGGTAGGTGAGTACTGTCAGCTCTTCATCTAATGCCTCTGAAAAAAAAGAAGATTCTTTAACGATTCCAGTTTGCTTCTCCACTTGTAAGTCCTCCAGATGAATGTAATACAAGCTAAAAATTCACTTTTGAATTCGCTTCCACTTATTTTATCACGATTCTGGAAAAAATGCTGTTTTCAAAAGAGCAGAAAAGAATGAATGAAAAGCTTGAAAAAATCATAGATATACGGTAAGGTTATAAAAAATTCATATATTTCCGACGATTTATTCTTATCCAGAGAGGTGGAGGGACTGGCCCTGCGAAACCTCAGCAACCGGTAGACACGCGAACGTGACTGCGTACCAAGGTGCTAAATCCAGCAAGCAACTCGGAGCTTGGGAGATAAGAGGAAGAAATGTTTAAGCGACAAGCCTTCTTCTTATTTCAGGAGAAGGCTTTTTTGTATTCTTTTATTAAAAGAAATGAGGGGATAATATGACAAAACATACAGAAACGATCCTGGCTCAAATAGGCAACCGCAGTGAACAGGCGACAGGCGCCGTCAATCCTCCGATTTACTTAACGACAGCCTATCGCCATGCAGGAATTGGAGAGTCGACGGGCTTTGATTACATACGGACGGGCAACCCGACGAGAGCAATCGCTGAGCATGCTGTTGCGGAGCTTGAAGGAGCAGATCAGGGCTTTGCTTTCAGCTCCGGGATGGGGGCGATTCAGACGATTATGGCTTTGTTTAAAACAGGTGATGATTTAATCGTTTCGTCGGACATCTATGGCGGAACGTACCGGCTTTTTGAGCAGGAATGGCGCAAATATGGATTAACGTTTCAATATGATTCATTTACAAACCTGGAGCATACTGAAGCGAGAATCCTCCCAAATACAAAAGCGATTTTTCTAGAAACGCCAACGAATCCGCTTATGCAGGAAGCGGATATAGCAGCGGTCGCACAAATGGCAAAAAAGCATGGACTGCTGCTGATTGTCGATAACACTTTTTATACACCGGTCATCCAGCAGCCGCTGAAAAGCGGAGCAGATATTGTCATTCACAGCGCAACCAAGTACTTGGGAGGGCATAACGACCTGCTCGCCGGAATTGTGGCAGCGAAAGGCGAAGAGCTCTGCAGGGAGCTTGCGTCCCACCATAATGCAATCGGAGCCGTTTTATCCCCTTTTGATTCCTGGCTCCTGATCAGGGGGTTGAAAACGCTGGCATTAAGAATGAGGCAGCACGAGCTCAATGCTGCAGAAGTGGCGAAATTTTTAGAGGAAAGCCCAGAGGTAACGGATGTCCTTTATCCGGGAAGAGGGGGCATGCTTTCCTTTCGAATCGCTAAAGAGGAGTGGATCAACCCCTTTTTGAAAAATTTGAACATCATCACGTTTGCAGAGAGTCTTGGCGGGGTTGAAAGTTTGATGACGTATCCGGCTACCCAGACGCATATGGATATACCAGAAGAAATACGTACGGCAAACGGTGTCTGTAACCGGCTTCTGCGCTTCTCGGTGGGAATAGAGCACGCAGAAGATATCAAAGCGGATTTGAAGCAGGCATTCGAGGCTGTTAAGGAGGCGGAAAAAATTGAGCAATACTGATTGGTCAATGCAAACGAAGCTGCTGCACAACAGCCATAAAACAGATAAGGAAACGGGAGGAGTCAGCGTTCCCGTTCACCTGTCCTCCACTTTTCATCAGACTGATTTTGATCAGTTCGGGAAATATGATTATGCACGTTCAGGCAACCCGACAAGGGAAGTGCTCGAGAGGGCAATTGCTGATTTGGAAGGCGGTGCAAGAGGATTTGCTTTTTCCTCCGGAATGAGTGCGATCTCGACTGCCTTTCTTTTATTATCAAAAGGGGATCATGTTCTGGTGACTGAAGATGTATACGGAGGCACGTACCGGATGGTAACGGAGGTCCTGAGCAGATTTGGCATTGAATATACATTCGTGGACATGACGGATCTTCACAACGTTGCATCCAAAATCCGTCCAAATACAAAAGTGATCTATTTGGAAACCCCTTCTAATCCGCTTTTAAAAATTACAGATATCCAAGGGATGGTAAAACTTGCAAAAGCGAATGGGTGTCTTACTTTCCTGGACAATACGTTTTTAACCCCTGCACTGCAGCGTCCTCTTCAATTGGGGGTAGACGTTGTCCTTCACAGCGCAACAAAGTTTTTAGCCGGGCACAGTGATGTAGTAGCCGGACTTGCCGCAGTCAAAGATGAAGAATTGGGAAATCAGCTTTACAAGCTGCAGAATTCATTCGGGGCAATTTTAGGTGCACAGGATTCCTGGCTGGTGCTAAGAGGGCTCAAAACCCTTCATGTCAGGCTAAAACAGTCAACCGAATCCGCCCATAAGCTTGCTGCGTTTCTTTCTAAGCACCCTGCAGTAGAGGAAGTATATTATCCAGGCTTATCCTATCATCCGGGCTGGTCGGTGCAGCGTTATCAGGCAGAAGGGCCGGGAGCGGTGCTATCGTTCAAGTTATCGGATGAGGACGCGGTTAGAAAGCTCGTTCATCATGTGCAGCTCCCGGTGTTTGCAGTGAGTCTCGGAGCGGTGGAAACCATCCTCTCCTACCCGGCTAAGATGTCTCATGCGGCTATGCCCAGAGAAGAACGCTATGCAAGAGGAATTACAGACGGCCTGCTGAGAGTCAGTGTAGGCCTGGAAAAAGCAGAGGATTTAATCATGGACTTTAAGGCAGCCCTTGACCAGCTTCCAAAGACGAAGCCGCTGCAGTATGCAAGGTTATAAGTGAGGTTTTTAAGCATCAAATTCAGAAGGGTCTGCTGTAAAAACAATAGCTTGAGAGGGAGGGGATTGGCATAAAGTCGATCCCCTAACTGCTCAGGATCAAAAATAACTGGCTTGGACCAACACCCCAAAAACAAAGAGTGATACGGCAAAAAGCACAACGGCCATTGGGATCCTTTTGCTTTTGTACTCTCTAAGTCCCATCACAATTAAAAGCAGACCCATTAGGAGCATGGAAAGATCCAAAAGGGCAAAATCATCAGATAAGAAAATATATACACTTAGAACCAGGATAAGGAGCGACAGGAGCACCTGGAACATTTTTAATATAGCGGTTCAATCCCTTCTTTTTTTGATGAAATTATCCGATATACACTTGAAACGATGAAAGGATGATAAAGGCAGAAGCACAGAGCTGGATATACCCCAATACTTTTTTCTCCTGATTGATGTCTTCGAATGCCCTTGTAAGGAGAAAGGCTCCCAAAGAGAAAATCATCATCCCTTGAAAAGCAAAATTCTGCGATAGAAGATTATACGCAGCAAGCAGGAGTGTCAGAGCAAAGAAAAACCACTTAAGGATACTGAACACGATTTTATCCCTCCATATTTTTCTAAATTATAGCATGTGAGGGCTTTCCTGCTTAAAGATCCGTTAGCTGGAAGAGGATTTGAAGTCAAAAAAAGTGCCGTTTCTTTTATGAGAAATCGGCACTTTGTGAAGTTTGCACGTTATCGTGATGCTTTTGGGGGCTGGCATACATCGCACTTACGCTGGTTGTTGTTCTTGAATTTGGTAAAGGTTTTTTCAAATTGGCTGCCGCATGCACATTGGAATAGCAGCTTTTGAGAGAAACCATGATATTCCGCAGTCAGAAGCTTGCTTTCAGAATTTTTCCTTACAAATTCGCTGATTGTGCCAATCGTCCATCGTTTGTTCATTCGCATACACCTCTATAATTATTCGAAATGCGAAGATTTTTCTTTGCATCCGTTTGTTTAACATTGAGTGGTTTAGTATAACACGGTGTATGTCTGAATGAAATAGGGAACCATTTGAATTTAGTTTGCCCCTTCTTCTGCAGCATACATTGCTTTTGTGGCCGCAGAGGGCGGCTTCATCACTGCTGCCAGAAGAAGAATGGAAAGAAGAATCATTGCGGCGGCTCCCGAGACGATCACAGCCCTAAGCGGAAACCAGTCCCCGGAAATTCCGATCCCAAGAACACAAACGATTTGAAAAAGGGAAATTAACAATCCAAGTGCACTCCCCACTCGTCCCATTATGTCCGATGGCACGTGGTTTTGATAAAATGTCCAGATTCCGGTGTTTGCAAAAGCCATAGAAAAAGCAAGAATGAAAAAACCTGCGGCAGCCCATAAAAAGGAGGAGGAAAGGGAGTAGATGAAATAGCCTCCCGCAATCAGCATGCCACCCCAGCCAATCAATGCTGATGGCTGCAATCTGTTCACAGCTAATCTATTGATAACGGATCCCGTAAGCAATCCTATACCTGAGATGCTTACAAGCATGCCATAGGCGCTTTCGGAAAGCCCTAATATTTCCTGAGAAAATACGGCTTCCTGAGAGTCGAGAGCGGCTGCCATCATCATGAGTCCGCTGTACAGGAGATAAACAGCCATCACACTGCGCGCTGATTTCATATACCTCATCACCATTCTCCAGTCACTGGCCAAAACAGCTAACGAGAAATTTTTCCCTGGAGGATGTGCCTTCATTTCCAAGCTTGGCAAGAAAAAAAGCAGCAAACCCGATAGGGAAAACGATAAAGCGTTCGCAGCAAAGGCAAGCTCCGGCTTTCCAGCCATAAACAGCAGTCCCGCAAGAGCCGGACCCAATATGAAAGAACCGGACCAGGCAAGACTTTTGTAAGAGTTAAACACTTGCCTGCTTTCAGAAGGGA
Organism: Metabacillus sp. 84; assembly: GCF_050107715.1. NCBI lineage: Bacteria > Bacillati > Bacillota > Bacilli > Caryophanales > Bacillaceae > Metabacillus > Metabacillus sp. 84. The sequence continues at coordinate 28,247 of NZ_JBNILN010000018.1, forward strand.
TCAGCTTAACCGCGTAAGCAGACGCTGCCGGATCATAAAACGCATCCGCCATACAAATCACAAATACGAGCGCATAAATAACCGGAAGGGAAGGCGTGGTTAAAAGAAGCAGGACCAGAATCGCCCTGGCAAAGTCAAGTCCGATCATCAGATTTCTTTGAGAATAGCGGTCTATCAGGCTTCCAGCCCAAAACGAGGTCATCATGCCGGCTAGCGGACGAATGATGTACAGCCCGGCAACCGCTGCAGCCGAATCGGTCATTTGATAGACCAGCAAATTTAAAGGAATAAAATAAATCCAGTCACCAAGATTAGAGATTCCGGTGGAGCTTAAGAGAATGGCTGCTTTTCTGTTCATCAGAATCCCCCTAAATCGATATTTTATCCACTTTATACCAAGAGACCTGTGGAGGCAAGGGAAATTGTGAAATTTTAAGGAAAGAAAAAGGGAGAAAGAGCCGATGGGATCCATCAGCTCTTTCTCCTGTTCTTAATCACCCAGAATTCAGGAGGCCACAGGCATGCATTAAAAAGAAAAGGACCTCCGCAAAGAAGTCCGTTTCATTCTATGAGAGTTCCATAAAGTCGATGACGTCTCCGCCATCAAATCCTGCAGCCAATATGACTCCATCCGGAAATAGACCGGCATTGAGCTTAACATATTCCTTCACATAACTAATCACCAAAACTGTGCCAAGGAATAAGCCGGCAGGCAAATGATCCTCTAAAATCTGATAAATCGGTGCAAATACCGGGAGATATTGTTCCACAGATAACGGGGCGTAATCCTTTGAAAAAGCCCAGTCGCCTTCTTCATCCCATTCCTCTGCACCCGTTATGTAAAAGCTTATTGTATCGTCTGTCTCATACAATGCAAAGTGCATTGCCTCGATTTCAGCCGGAGGCTTTTTCTGTTGAAGCAGCTCTGTAAGCCATGTTTCAAACTCACGGTAGCTTGATTCGTAATGTTTTTTCATTTCCTGTATGTGCTCTTTTATGCCAAGCTTCCCTGCGCGATCTAAAGTCCATTGCTTTCCGTCATCCAGTCCGTGAACCTGTTCGATCGCATCATAAATGGCATCCGTAAAGGCTTCCGTCTTTGCCATGATTGATTCACTCCCTCTTTATTTCAGCAGCCTTCTGGTCCGCAGGCATTCCCTGGATTCGCTGCGCCGCCAGCCTGTTCTTCGATAGCCTGTTCGATCGCTTCCTTAGAATGAAGTCCCTGAAGCCTTTGATTTCCGATAATGAAAGTAGGTACCGCTTGGATCTCAGCTGATCGCGCATGATTCAGCGCTTCCTTGTGGTCTTGAACATACGTCCCGCCTGTAATTGCATCCTGAAATGCTGCCTCGTTTAACCCAAGCTCACGAGCGATCCCGGTCAGAATATTCATATCTCCAATATTTAAGCCTTCCTGCCAATAGGCCTTATATACTGCATCTACATAAGCGAGTCCCTCTCCGTGCTCCTTGGCAAACTGGTAGCCTTGATGGGCAAGATGTGTATGCGGAACCGGGTCCAGCTCCATCGGCAGCTCCATCTCAACACCAAAGCGCTTAGCTAGAGGCTGTACCGACTGCTGATAAGCCTGCTGAATGTAATCGCTTTTTGGAGACATCGCTTCCATTGGATATGGACGGAGCTCAAAAGGCATAAACTCCACTTCTGCATCCTTTCCCTCCACAGCCTGCTTGAGCGGGGTATCGCCTATAAAACAGAAAGGGCATACAAAATCAGAAAACACCTGAATTTTAACCGTCATTATTGATTCCTCCTCCCAATTGATAGACCTATTGTAGCAAAAGCAGCGAAGAAACACGATTTAAATGAATAACTTGTTGACAGACAAACGGAGTGGAAATATAATAGAGAAAGTCAGCTGAAAGAGGCTGTCATTACATATTGCGATTCCTTAGCTCAGCTGGGAGAGCGCTACCTTGACAGGGTAGAGGTCGCTGGTTCGAACCCAGTAGGAATCATACGTTGAAAGAGTTGCCTTTTGTGGCAGCTCTTTTTTTATGCAGCTAAACTTAATTCGGCCAATCCATCTATTGAAAAATCAAAGTATACGAAGATCTTCACCGTAATAAGCGTTCAATAAGTAGACAAAACCCTGCTATTTTCTCAATTTTAAATAAATAGGCAAATTTCGTTTATTTTTGTAAAAAAGTGGAGTAGTATTCAGTGTGTACCTACGATACTAAAGGAGGAACAACATGAAAAACAAATTTACAGCATTTATTGCTTCCGGGATGTTGCTTTCAGGATTGGCTCTTCCTTGGTCCGCAAGTGCAAATGAAGTCCAAAAGCCTGTTCAGCCGGCGGTTAAAGGTGTTTATTCAGATGAATGGGTGGATGCCGGGATTGAGAGAAGAAGTACGAAGTTTGAAAAATACTCAGCGGGCGCAGTCATTCAAACGCTTGGATTTGCTTTGAGTGTTCCTACAGCCAGCGTGAGCAACTATTTAGCCGGTCTCGTCAATATGGTCGTCTTAGGTGAATACAAAGTCGTTTACTTAAAGGATCATAAGTCTTTCAGAATGGCAGGGGCGACGCTTCAGGTAAAGCATGAGATTGAAGTGTACTCAGACAGCCACTATCAAAATAAAATCGGCGAGTATGAAATGATCACGAATGATACGGGCGGACCTAAATAAATGAACGGGAAGAGACTGGAGTGAACTCCAGTCTCTTGTTCTATTAAATGGAAATGAAAGAGAAAAGTAATCTTGGATGTAGATGCAAAATGAGCAGGATGATTGAGCGGATTGGGAGAGAATATTTTCGGTCTTTTTAGTCATTATTTTAAGCAAGTTTTGTTGCCTGGAAGCCGCTTTGGGTGTGCAAGCCACCCGTAATGGTCCTGAGTTGAGCAATTACATGGTTTCAGTTGGCTTTTTGGCTGGCCAAGGGGGCAATTGAATCATATCGACCGAGATTGTATTTTATCGACCTAATTTCGGCCGATATCGGCCGAAATTATTTTTTATCGGCCGAAATTTTATTAAATCGACCGTACTTAACCACATATCGACTATTCGTCAAATTTCGCGGCGGCCAGGAAAGCCCGGCCTTATTTTCTCCTCAGAAACGAAAAAGAGCATCGGAACCGATGCTCTTTTTCCTATTGATTATGAAAGACGGCATTTGAGATGAGTCTGAACAAATAATCTGTATGGTTTCTAAAGCCAGCTTCTATTCCTATTAGAGTGACCTGCTTATCTTTTTCGTGCACAATAACCGGCTGACCTTTAGCTGCTGAACGGTCTTTCCAGTGGCCGGCCGTGAAAAAGCTGTCTTCATTGGCAAAGGAGGCGGCAATGGTTGTATTTTCAGTGCTGGAAAACCAAACTGGCCCATATACGAAGCCCTCATCATTCTTGCTGTAGCCAGCTGAGAGAGGCGTTGAATGATAATCCACTTTCACAATTCCATTGCTGCTGGAGAAGCCTTTGTTGATTTCCACTGCTGTCAGCCCTGCGGATTTGGCAGCCTCTGCCCCTCCTGCTCCAATCGCAATAAAATGACCGCCTTGCTCCACAAATTGCTTGATTTCTTTATTGAATTTTTTCAGCTCCTCTTCACTTGATAACCCGAATTCTTTATTTGCTTCGCTTAAATTAAAGGAAGTAAGGCTGCTGCTTCCGCTGTATATAAAGGTGTCAAAGTCGTTCAATCCTTGCTTGGCTGCGTCCCTGGGATGAATTTCCGTTACATGGAACCCGAGACGTTCCAGAGCAAGTTTTGTACCTGAATGGGATTGAGCCTTTCCGATTCCGCCATCTTTTAAAATGGCAACTTTATGTTCTTTTACCGGCTCTGCATCTTCAGGAACTGGTTTTGAGCGTAAGGTTAATCCGGAATTCCGTACAGCCTTCCTGAGAACTTTTCCTTTTCCGTCCGCGTAAAAATTCCCATCGGGATCTTTATTAACAGCAATTCCTTGTTTTATGAGTGAATTGACTAGATGGACTGGATGAACAGATGTATTCGGAATAAAGTAGGGACCACTGCCAATCAATTTTCCGCGTGCACTTTTTTCACTCACTTCCTGTGTTTGAACAGATAATTCCTCTTCACTTTTAATCGCATCAAAGCCCCAAAGCTCAGACAGGTTCCAGGCTGCGATATCATACATTGCATCAATATCGTCAGTGATGTCCTCTCCTTCCCATAGGAAAGCGTTGGCAAGACCGGCCTTTGCCTGGTTAAGATCAACAATGTAGGTTCCTTTTTCGTAGCGCTTGCCCTTTGCACGAAACGGTTTTACAGCCTGCTCAACTTCCACATCGTTCTTCATTAGATGCTGCACAGCCTTTAGAACAGCGGTGTTGTCCGTTTTATTTTCCGGGATAATGTAGCTTTCAGGATAGAAGCCTTTTTCATTGTTTGGGTGTTCCCCTTTAACCCCGCGGTCAAAAACTTCCAGCTGGTCATGGAGCATCGCCTGCTTATTTTTCAAAGCAAATTGTAAAGCACCGGTTACGGCATCAACCTGCCATTTCACACCGTCCCAGTCATTTGCCGGTGCTTCCAGTGTATAGCCGAGACCGCCATGGAGCATGGCATAGGCCGGAGTATAAATGGGCGGATACACATCCCAGCCTGATTTTGAATCTCTAAGTGGAATATGAGTTCCCTCCATTGTTTTGTATAGGTCCGTTTTATACCCGGCTTTGCTTCTGACTAGGTTGGATTCCATCGCTTCAGCCTGCTGATTCATCCATTTATAAAGCAAATCATATTCATAATTCGGATTATGAGGCGGTGTACCCGGAAGAATCAGTCCGGGGTGCTTTTCTTCACCGCGCTGTCTTACGTAGCCGTGAAGGTCCAGAAGAACGAGGGGGTTAAGCTCCGCAATTTGCTTGACCACTGCCTTCGTTTCGGGCTGGGATTGGGTAATGAAATCCCGGTTTAAATCAATTCCGTTTCCATTAAAACGGGTAGCGTCCACCCGCCCATCCGGATTGGCATCGACATTGATAACGAGTGTAAAGTTCTTCAGGATGTCTTTTGTTTCCCGGTCATTTTTAAATCCGAATCGTTTAATCAAGCGGAGGGCTGCATCTGTACCGACAAATTCAGTTCCATGGATCGAGGCATGGATCAGAATAGGAGGCTTGATATCCGGGTTCGCTTTCAGGTAGCGCTGTGCTTTCTCGGGATTCTCATTCATCAGTTTCCGTAATCCTTTATATTTCAGCTGACCATGCTTCGATTTAGTATCTGAAATGGTAACGGTGTAGAGGTTTTTCCCGGAAGAAGATTTCCCTGTAATGTCCAATTGGATGCGGCTGCTTTGTTTTTGGAAAGCCTTTAATTTCCCTTCGAGAGCGTCATACGTTGTGTAGTCGTATTTCTCTGAATTGAAAAGGCTGTGTTTTCTTTCTGCCTCCTCAGCCAATGCCGCTGAAGGCAGCAGGCTTCCAATCAAACTCACACTTAGCAATAATGATAAAAAAGGTTTTTTGATCATTTCTGTCCTCCTAAACTTTTTTCAACATAAAAAGCCCCTTTCCAGAAAAGAAAGAGGCTTTGCACACAAAGGAATCCTCTCTCTTATCTGTCAGCTGAATGCTGCAAGAATTAGCACCGTGTTGACGATCATCAACCGGTTGCCGGGCTTCATAGGGCTTGTCCCTCCGCCTGCTCTTGATAAAAGAGTGTTCATATTGAATTAGTTCGAATTATAAAGGTTTCTAGGAAAGGGTCAATACATTTAGGCCAAAATGGTCCTTATGGTTTACAAGGAAATGGTAAAATAGGAAATATGCCCGTAAGAGGGCAGCAGTCAGAAGATTTGTTTTCCTCTGTCGCGAATTCATACGGGCAGCAGAATAGTCATTCGAAAAAAGCCAAAAAAGGAGAGCATGATCTTGAGCGAAGTATCGATTGAAAAAGCAGCTTTAGCAGATTCAGAGATTCTAACCAGCCTGATGAAGGAGACCTTTGACGCGGAGGCCCGAAGATGGCTTGCGGACAGTGACCCTTTCAGAGATTTCAATATCCAGCCACCGGGTTACCGATCGATTCACATGACGGAGTATAGCATTCAGGAACTCTCGTATTATAAAATACTTCATCAGGATAAAATTGCCGGCGGGCTTATCTTAACCATCTCCGGGAACATCTATGGCAGAATTGACCGTATTTTTGTAAGCCCTTCCTTACAGGGGAAAGGCATCGGTTCAAAGGCCCTTCAACTATTGGAAAAGGAGTTTCCACAGGTCACTTCATGGGAGCTGGAAACATCGAGCAGACAGCTGAATAATCATTATTTTTATGAAAAAGCAGGGTTTCAGAAAGTATATGAATCGGAAGACGAGTTTTGCTATGAAAAGCGAATGGACTCTGAAGATCCTTCAGTAAGAGTCCGTAATCAGGACTTGTCCGGCAAGCATTATGAAGATTGCAGAATGGCTGGAAGCAAGTATTATAAGGTGGATTTAGCGAGCAGTTCAATTGGCAACAGCAACGTTATGAATACTCATTTCAGCAATTGCAACATGAGTGGTACAAAATTCCAAAATATAAATTTCAGAAGCAGCCTGCTGGCGGATTTGAATCTCTCAGGCAGCCGGTTCGATCACGTTACGATGGGCGGAGTCCAGTTTAAAGATACGAGCCTTGATGGGAACGAGACACCGCTGACATTTGAAAGGTGTGATTTAGCAGGGGTCCGGATGGCAGGCTGCAGCTTAAAAGGTGCAGAGATTGACCAGTGTGATGTGTCTGATATGAAAATTAACGGGATTTCGGTTCAGGCTCTGTTCGAAGCATATGAAAGAACTGTGAATTCAGGACGATAAACCAAGCCCTATGCGCTTAAGGGCGGAGTGGCCAGTACCGGCTTTGAAATAACTCCCCTGATGGAGTTGAAACCGCTGAACCTGACGTCTCTGATCCCTGATTACAGGGGTCAGAAGCTGTCACCCTTTGATGTGGTGGTGGTCCGCACTGCCTGCTTATCATCCCCGCTCCCCAAAAATGTTTCACGGAACCGTAACGCTTTCTTCGATAAAGACCGATTCTTCAGCCAGATCAGTGCACAATCCGACCGGATTTCCCCGTTGCTTATCGAGACCGCCTTTAAGCCGCTGTCCGGAAAGGAGTGAAGGGTGGATTCTGGCAGAATGGCCGCACCGACACCTTCACGGACAAGCGATAATAGCATGGCAGCATCAGGACATTGGCAGACAATTCGGGGTTCCAGCCCGAGCTGCTGAAATTTGTTCAGGACCAGCTCATATAAACCAATTCCGCTAACACGGTGGAGGAGCATAAGCGGGAGTCCTGCCAGGTCTTCCATAGCAGCGGTTCCGTTCATTTTCCAATGCCCGGGAACAATGGCAACGAAGGGATCTTTGGAAAGAGGGAGAAAGTCAAAATCGTCCAGGTCAAGCGGCAGGCGGACCAGGGCTAATTCGATGGTCCGGCTGCGTAGATCCTCTGCCAGCCTGAAGGAATCTCCTTCGTGAAGGCGGAAAGAAACATTTGGAAAATGCGTGCGAAAAGAGCGGATTCGTTCAGGAATGAAGGAAAAACATGTTTTAACGCACCCGATGGAAAGCAGTCCGGTCAGACCGGCGCCCGCTTCCTTCACTTCAGAAACAGCAGCATCCATTTGAAGCAGCAGCGATTGGGCGCGGTCATAGAGGATGGAGCCGGCATCTGTCAGCTCCATTTTTTGCCGTTTCGTTCCAGCAGCAGAACGCCAAGCTCTTCTTCAAGGGTTTTAAGCTGATAGCTTAACGGAGGCTGGGCCATGTGCAGTTTCTTGGCAGCGCGGGTGACCTGGCCTTCTTCGGCAATGGTGCAAAAATAACGAAGCTGCTTAACGTCCAATCTCCTCATCCCTTCCATACTTTTTTTGTATAGGATTGCTGGAATTTCGGTATTTTTTCTATATCGTAGCACATGATAGAGTAGAATTGTAAGCGTTTCCATATAAAGTGAAAATTTATGGGTCCGGCTGATCGATCATACAAAAAGGAGAGAGTGCTTTGACTGGATATGAGGAGATTAAAAAGAGATTACGAGGTTCAATCGCTCCTGTTATTACCCCATTCCATAAGGATGGGTCGATTGATCTTACAGCGCTTAAGGATTTAATCCATTGGCATATTGAGAGCGGGAGCCACGGGATTTCGGTTACAGGGACAACGGGCGAACCAAGCTCCCTGACGGCTGAGGAAAGGGTCCGGGTAATGGGAGCTGCAGCAGAAGCAGTAAACGGCCGTGTTCCGTTTGTGCCCGGGACCGGATCCGTCAATCATGAAGAAACCCTTTATTTAACGAAAAAAGCACAGGAACTTGGGGCGGATGCAGCGATGGTTATTGTTCCTTATTATAATAAGCCCTCCCAGCATGCCCTTTATAAACATTTCAAAGCAGTGGCAGAGTCCGTTGAGATTCCCATCATCATTTACAACATTCCTGGCCGAACAGCTGTAAACCTGGAAGTGAAAACGCTGGCCCGTTTAGCGAAAGAAGTTCCGGGCATCATCGGTGTAAAAGAATCCAACAAGGATTTTGAGCATGTGAACCGGGTGCTGCTTGAATGCGGAAGAGATTTTCTGCTTTATTCAGGCATCGAGCTTCTTTGCTACCCGATGCTCGCTATTGGCGGGGCGGGTTACATTAGTGCTACGGCCAACATTGAGCCGCGAAAAGTGGCTGAAGTGTATAATGCCTGGAGTGAAGGGGATTTGAACCGCGCTTTAAGCCTCCATTATGAGCTAATGCCGCTGAACGATGTTTTATTCAAAGATACCAATCCGGCACCGCTCAAGGCAGCGCTTGGAATGATGGATAAAATTACGCCGGTTCTCCGCCTTCCGATGGATTTGCCGTCACAGGAGCTTCAGGATGAAATTCGCAGTGTTCTTAAAAAATACGTTGACCTGCCTGAAGGGGCAAAAGCTCAGTAGAGAAAGGAGGGAAAAGCAGGATGACCATTCAGTCCAAACCAAATGCAGCCGGAGCTGAGCACAAACAGCTCCAGCATGTGAAGCATTACATCAATGGGAAATTCATCAAATCAGAACAGACATTTGAGAACGTTAATCCATATACGAACCAGATCATTAACCATATTGCAGAAGGCAGAAAGCAGGAAATGGATTTAGCTGTTTCGTCCGCTAAGCGAGCTTTTGAAGAGGGGCCGTGGGGCTTTTTGAAGCTGGAAAAGAGGATGGCGTACATGGAGCACATCGCAGCATTAATAGAGGAAGAAATCGAGGAACTTTCCTATCTTGAATCTTTGGATACGGGTCTCCCGATCTCCCAAACTAGAAAAATGGCCTCGCGTGCTGCTGAAAATTTCCGGTTTTACTCAAGAATGGTTCAGACGAAGCTGCATGGGGAGGCCTATACAGCAGATGACCAGTTTCTCAATTATACAGTTTACAAGCCGCTGGGGCCTATTGGGTTAATCACCCCATGGAATGCGCCGTTTATGCTGGAAACATGGAAGATTGCCCCGGCGCTTGCCACTGGAAACACGGTTATTCTTAAACCGGCAGAGCTTTCTCCCCTGACTGCTGGCAAGCTTTCGGAGATCATTCATAAGGCAGAGCTGCCGCCAGGAGTATTTAACGTTGTTCACGGTTTTGGTGAAACCGCTGGCGCAGCGCTTGTGTCCCATCCGGATGTGAAGGCGATTTCCTTTACGGGTGAGACAAAAACAGGCTCTATCATTATTAAAAATGCAGCAGATACACTAAAGAAAACCTCGATGGAGCTTGGAGGAAAGTCTCCGCTGATTGTGTTTGAAGATGCGGATACCGACCGTGCGCTTGATGCAGCAGTGTGGGGGATTTTTTCATTTAATGGTGAGCGGTGTACAGCCAATTCACGCCTGCTCCTGCACAAGGACGTAAAGAGTTCATTCGTAGAGAAGCTAAAAGAACGAATAGAGAACATCGTTATGGGGGATCCCCTGAATTCTGATACTCAGCTTGGTCCTCTTATCGGAGTAGACCACTGCAGGAAAGTGAAGCGCTATATTGAACTGGCGGAAAAGGAAGGCTGTGACGTCGTTCAAGGCACGGTGCCGGAAAATCTAATGGATGGAAACTTTGTTCCGCCAACACTGCTGCTTAATGCGATGAATGAGATGAGAGTATGCCAGGAGGAAATTTTCGGACCGGTCATGTCGGTCATTGAATTTGAAACCGAGGAAGAAGCAATCCGGCTTGCAAACAGCGTGCCCTATGGCCTCGCCGGATACGTGTGGACAAATGATCTGAAACGGGGACATCGCGTGGCACAGGCTGTAGAAGCAGGAATGCTGTGGATTAATTCGCATAATGTACGTGACCTGCGGATTCCTTTTGGAGGCATGAAAGCAAGCGGGATCGGCAGGGAAGGCGGGCATTATGCTATTTTTGAATTTTATTGTGAGCCAAAGGTTATTCATACAGCGCTCGGGAATCATCACATTCCTCAGTTCGGAAAAAGAAAGGAGCTGTAATCAATGCCGGCTAAAACAGGAAAAGAATATATCGACCGCGTTGACAGTGCCCAGGCAGAAATCTGGATTCATGGAGCGAAAGCCGAGGGAAAGATATCGGAGCATCCTGCATTTAAAGGGGTGATGAAATCTCAGGCCGAGCTGTATGATATGCAGCATGATCCCAATAAAAATGAGTTTATGACTTATGTGTCACCGAAGACAGGAGAGAGGGTCGGGACTTCATTTATGCAGCCCTCAACAAAAGAGGAGCTGTCGGCAAGACGGAGGATGATGCAGGAGTGGGCGAGATATCACGGAGGCATGATGGGGCGCTCACCGGATTATATTAACGCTGGACTAATGGCTTATGGCGCGGCGGCTGAAATGTTCGGAGTACAGGATCCTCTTTATGCGAAAAACATGCTGAATTATTATGAATACGCAAGAGAGAACGATCTTTCGCTGACCCACACGCTTATTCAGCCGCAGGTTAACCGGGGTGTCAGTGCCTCCCGGCTGTCCGATCCGTTTACCGCTGCGAGAATAAAAGAAAAAAAACCGGATGGGGTCTTGATTAAAGGAGCAAGGCTTTTAGCAACTCAAGGCGGCATAACAGATGAAATCATGGTCTTCCCTTCCACCCTGCTAAAGCAGTCGGAGGAAGAAAACCCGTATGCGTATGCCTTCTGCATTCCGAATAACACACCGGGTCTTAAATTTATCTGCCGGGAATCCTTCGATTACGGAAAATCAGATTTTGATCACCCGCTCGGGTCCCGTTTTGAAGAAATGGATACGATTGTTGTCTTTGATGATGTCCTTGTGCCATGGGAACGTGTTTTTTCTCTGGGAGATGTAGCGGTGTGCAACCAAGCATACACAGAAAGCAGCGCTGTTGTTCATATGACACATCAGGTAGCAGCTAAAAATATTGCGAAAACAGAATTTATCCTCGGTATCCTGCAGCTTATGGCAGAAACGATCAACATCGGACAATATCAGCACATCCAGGAGAAGATTTCTGAGGTCATTATTGCACTTGAAACATTAAAGGCTTACTTGACAGCTTCTGAAGCCAATGCAAAGCTTGACCGCTGGGGAACGATGACCCCGGACTTTGCCCCTCTTAACGCTGCCCGGAACTACTTTCCGAAAATGTATCCGCGCTTTACTGAAATCATGCAGCTTATGGGAGCAAGCGGTTTAATGGCCATTCCATCAGAGGCAGATTTTTCTTCAGAGATCCGCCCTGATTTGGATCAATACCTTCAGTCTGCAACCGGGGATGCATACAGCCGCGTAAAGCTTTACCGCCTTGCCTGGGATGTATGCATGAGTTCCTTCGGGTCAAGACAAACCCTGTATGAACGGTTCTTTTTCGGCGATCCGGTGCGGATGGCGAGCGCACTTTACAGCGGATACGAAAAGCAGGAGCATGTAGACCGGGTTAAAGCCTTTTTGGACCGATCTGCTGAACTTATTAAGAATAACTAGAAGAGGGGGGAGGGAAATGACCGATTTTCATATTATCCGTCTGGCCCGCTCGGTGCTGAACGTGAAGGACTTGGAGCGTTCCAGGGAGTTTTACGTCAAAGCATTAGGGTTTGCGGAAACTGAACACACAGGTGAAGCCATCTATTTAAGAGGAATGGAAGAGCATACCCACCATAGTCTGGTTTTGAAAAAATCGGAAAAACACGGAGTGCATGCCCTTGGCTACAAGGTCAGATCAGAAGAGGATCTAGACCGGATTCAGTCCCTTTTTCAGGGTAAGGGACTGAAAACGAAGTGGCTTGAGAGGGGAACTCAGCATGCACTTGGAAGGGCGCTTCACGTCCATGATCTTTCCGGAATGCCTATTGAGTTTTTTTGCGAAATGGACGCCGCTGAGCGAATGCTTCAGCGCTATGATTTATACAGGGGTGCAAGAGTACAGCGCATTGACCATGCGAATTGCTCAGTTCCTGATGTGGAGGCTGCGTCCGGGTTTTATAGAAATGAGCTTGGCTTTTCCTGCTCGGAGTATACCGCCACAGAGGACGGGAGAATCTGGGCAGCCTGGCTTCACCGGAAGCAAACGGTACATGATCAGGCCTTTATGAATGGCGAAGGACCGCGGCTTCATCATATTGGCTTTTGGCTTCCGGATCCAATGGCGATCATTCACTGCTGTGACGTCCTGGCCTCTATGGGGTATGCCGGGAGCATTGAGCGGGGGCCCGGGCGGCACGGTTTATCCAATGCTTTCTTCCTGTATTTGCGTGATCCGGACGGATACCGCATTGAACTTTACAGCGGCGACTATTTAACAAGCGATCCGGATTTCAAACCCATTCGGTGGGATCTGAATGACCCGAGACGGCAGACCTTCTGGGGAACAAAAGCACCGGACAGCTGGTTTAATGAAACATCTCCGTTTCTGGATATAGAAACAGGCGAACCGATCCCGGTATCGGAGCCGGCATTAAAACAGCATAAGCCGGAATTTATGATATAGGAGGGGAGGATAAATGATCAAAGCAGCGATGATGAAAATCCCTGGCTCTTCGTTTTTGCAAGAAGTAAAGGTAAACGATCATGGAGATGTATTTCTGTATGGAAAGGCTGCCGTCACGGACAGGCGCCCGCTGGAATGCCCGATTATCGGAACGGTTTACGGTACGCTCTTAAACTTCAGCGGGGAACTGGAAGCACTGGGGGAGTCTATTTACAAGGCGCCTTACGAACAACCGCCAAAAGCTCCTGTTTTGTATATCAAGCCGGCTAATACCCTTACTGGGAACCTTTGTCCGGTTCCAATCCCAGAAGGTGAACGAGAGCTGCAGACTGGCGGTGCACTGGGCATCGTTATCGGGAGAACAGCTTCCAGAGTGAACGAAGAGGAAGCGCTTGAGTATGTAAAGGGGTATACGGTGGTTAACGATCTGACTATCCCCCATTCAAGTGTGCACCGGCCGGCTATTGTACAAAAATGCCGGGACAGCTTTTGTCCGGCCGGTCCATGGATTATCATGCGCCAGGAGGTGCCGGATCCCGGGGCACTCTCCATTCAAGTTTATGTGAATGAGGAATTGAAGCAGGAAACGGCAATGTCTGGGTTAATCCGTCCTGTTCAGAGCCTGATTGCTGAAGTAACCGAATTTATGACCTTACTTGAAGGTGATGTCCTTCTGGCTGGCGTCCCGGGAAATCCGCCGAGGGTAAAGGAGGGGGATGTTGTGAAAATCAGCATAACCGGCGTAGGAACACTGGAAAACCGTTTCATAAAAGAGGGAGAGCTATGAAAAGAGCGAGAGTAGCGTATGGGGGAAGCATTCACGAGGCTACAGAGAAAAATGGACAAATTATCCTGGGCAGCGGAATGACCGTCAAGGAAGAGGATGTCGTCTGGCTCCCCCCGCTGGAACCGGGCACGATTTTTGCCCTTGGATTGAATTATGCCGATCACGCTAAAGAACTTGCTTTTAAAGCCCCATCAGAGCCGTTGATCTTTCTAAAAGGCCCGAATACCTTAATCGGCCACAGAGGTTTAACAAAACGGCCTGCAAATGCCTCTTATATGCATTATGAATGCGAGCTTGCTGCCGTGATAGGCAAACAGGCGAGGAGAGTTAAGCAAAAGGATGCCTATGATTATGTTAAAGGCTATACAATAGCGAATGATTATGCCGTAAGGGACTACTTGGAAAACTATTACCGCCCCAATTTAAAAGTAAAAAACAGGGATGGCTGCACACCGATTGGCCCGTGGCTGACAGATGCGGAGGACATCCCTGATCCCATGAACCTGACACTGCGCACATTTATCAATGGTAACCTGACTCAGGAGGGAAGCACACGTCATATGGTTTTTACCATTCCCTATTTGATTGAATACTTGAGCGGGTTCATGACCTTGAATGAAAATGACATCATCCTTACCGGAACGCCGGAGGGGCTTGCCAATACTGCCGAAGGAGACGTCGTTATTGCAGAAATCGAGGGATTAGGAAGGCTTGTGAATACCATCGTTTCGGATGGAGAGGGAGGTTTGTGATGCCTCATATTATCGTAGAATATACGAGTAATATAAAGGATTCCGCAAGAATACAAGAACTGCTTAAGAAAATCAATGCCATTTTTTTAAGCAGAAGCGATCTTTTCCCAAAAGGCGGCATCCGTTCAAGAGCAATGGAAATCAGGCATTACTGGATAGCCGATGGCAAAGAAGATGACGCATTTGTCCATATCAGCCTCAAATTGGGGGCCGGAAGAGAGGAAGAAGATAAGCTGGCTGTCTGCGAAGCTTTATTCGGCATGGCTAAACAGCATTTCGCGGAGCTTTTTTCCAGCCGGTATCTCGCTTTGTCGATGGAGGTTAGTGAATTCAGTGAATCAGGAACATATAAATATAACAATATTCATAAGCGCTTTCAATAAAATCGTCTTCTGTCTAAGCACTTGCAGAACATGGATAATAGAAAAAACCGGGAATTCGCTTTCCCGGTTTTTATTACGCAGTATTTTCATTGTATCAAGCTGCTTACTTTACCAGTCTGACAAGCATATGGGCTAAGGCATGCTGCTCTTCCTTGTCTCCCACTTTCCATAGCTCTTTTAACAGATTTTCCTCTGAATTGCGGGGTTCCTCATGCTTGGCTAAATAGTCTGCAACTTTTTCCGCAGCTTTTGCCAGCTGCTCCTCATTCATCCCCAGTTTCTCACCCTTGCTTACTTTATCTGATAGATAGCTTTTAAACTGTTCAAAGTCCTGTAGAATACGATCCCTTTTTTCGGAGTCCATTTGATCAACTTTCTCATCCACATTGTTCACATTTGTGTTAGCCATTTCAAAATCCTCCTTTAATTGGTATAACTTACAATACCCCCTTGGATAAGTTGTAAACGCTGTAACTCTTAACTATACGTTTTGCTGAAGGTATGAATCAGCGAAACCCCGGCGGTCCTCCTTCATCCGCCGGTAAGCTCTCTTAATCCAAGGGCAATTCATTGATTTGGCCATCGGAATAAGGTATTATTATTTGTACATATTGTGGAAGGGTGACTAATTGCCATGAACAGCTAATCCTATTTAAAGAAGTTCCTATAGAGGGCGAAAACTTTTCTGAATGGGATAGGTGTGACCATAGATCTTAAGTGGAATGATACAGCTTCGAATGGCGGGGTCTGTACTCTTTTTGCTTTTGCGTGGCCTGCTATCTG
Organism: Metabacillus sp. 84; assembly: GCF_050107715.1. Classification (NCBI taxonomy): domain Bacteria; kingdom Bacillati; phylum Bacillota; class Bacilli; order Caryophanales; family Bacillaceae; genus Metabacillus; species Metabacillus sp. 84. The sequence continues at coordinate 43,911 of NZ_JBNILN010000018.1, forward strand.
GAGCTTGATAGCGGTTTTTTTATGTTCTTTACGGCCGTCATACTTTTAATACTGCATCAGAAAGAGAGGATTCATTATGACAGGTAATCAGCGAAAGCAGCTCATTATTTTGATGATTAACATGTTTATTGCGATTGGAAGTTTTGGGATCATCATTCCCATTCTGCCGGCCTATTTAAAATCAATTGACCAGGGAGGCATGGCGGCTGGTCTGATGATTGCTATTTTTGCAGGCGCGCAGCTTCTTTTCTCGCCGATCGCGGGCCGCTGGGCGGATCAGTACGGACGAAGAAAGATGATTGTGTATGGTCTTGCCGGCTTGACGCTTTCCATGTTTATTTTTTATGCGACCGACTCCATTTGGTTTCTTTACGCTTCTCGCGTTATTGGCGGAATTGGGGCAGCTCTATTAATTCCGGCTATTTTTGCCTACATTGCAGATATTACAACCATTGAGCAGCGGGCAAAAGGAAACAGCTATATTTCAGCATCTATGTCTTTGGGTATTGTGATCGGTCCCGGAGTCGGCGGATTCCTGGCAGAACTGGGACTGAAAATGCCTTTCCTTATTTCTGCCCTCGTTTCCCTGGTGGCTGTTTTATTCTCTGTCCTGGTATTAAAGGAAAGTGAGTCTATCCAGGCTCCTGAAGAAAATCATGTAAGCCCTGATACAGAGTCTATGCTAAGAAAGCTTGCTCTGTCTGTCAGGAAGCCATATTTCGTTCCGTTGGTCATCACTCTCATTATGAGCTTTGGCCTGATGGCCTATGAATCCGTACTCGGCCTTTTTGTAGACGATCAATTCGGGGCATCTCCGCAGGATATTGCATTCATGGTCACATCCACCGGGATTGTCAGTGTGGTTGTCCAGCTGTTTATTGTGAATTGGATTGTGGAGAAGTTCGGTGAAGGCACTGTTCTGAATCTATTCATAGCGCTGGCCGCTGCAGGATTTTTATTTTCTCTGTTTGCGGACGACTACATTCTGTTCTTCGGCATAACCCTAATTATTTTCCTGGCAACTTCTATCCTCAGACCTGTTTTAAATACACTGATTTCGAAAATGGCCGGGAATGAACAGGGATTTGCAATGGGCCTGAATAATTCATACATGAGTATTGGAAATGTACTGGGACCTACGTTTGCAGGCCTTTTATATGACGTCCAGATTTTATATCCTTTTATGCTTGGATTTGTACTCCTTATCTTTACACTGTTTATTACCATTGGCTGGCAGAGACAGACCCGCAAGAAATCTGCGCTGGTAAAATCTTAATTGGATCGTAACGAAATGTATCTATCACCCAAGAATACAGCCCGTGTTCTTGGGTTCTTTTATGCAAAAATTCCTCATAGCGATTCGTACAACTACGAGAAGCTACCGGATTATTCAGCCGGCAGCTCATCCAATTGTGACTGCTGTATCTTTTTGTTATGAATGATTGCCCTCAAATTTCTCGTTATATCGAGAATAAATTCCATTTCTTCTTTCGTGATTTTTATTCCATCTATATAAAGGGTAACCTTCTTTAATAGATCAGGGGAATCTAGGTTCATCTCTTGTATTTTGGCATTACCCCTATCTGTTTCCCATTGTTCTTCGTCATCTACAAAATAATTCAAGTCTTTAGAATAGACGGATGCTATTTTTGAAAGAAGGGTAAGTGAAGGCTGATTGATGCCTCGTTCAATCTTGGAAAGATTACTGGGATCATAATTGACTTTGTCAGCCAGATCTTTAAGGGTGTGCCCATTTTTTTTCCTGAGCTCTTTAATTTTTTTCATTACGGGATCCCTGCCTTATAAGTAATGATTTTTTCTCAGAAAACGGATGATACGCACCTTGTCGGCTGAAGCAGATCCTGGACAATGGTGATTGGGCAGCTCACTTCAAGGAACAATTAACCAAAATATATTCAGGAAAAAAAGGGAAAAACACAGAATGGTGTAATTAACCAAAATTCTGAGTCATACTATAGCTTTAGCGTTCATTTTTGGAAATCCATGCAAATTTAATTAACAAAGGCAATGAGATGAGAATGTGCTGCCTTTCATAAAAGAACCACCAGCCACTGAAAACATGTTACATGCTTCTGGGTTTTCTGAAGATTTGTCTAACCGAAGCATGTTCATGGAGAAAAAATGGCTGGGCATTTTTGGTGTGGATAGGGTAAAGCTGCTTAATACATCTAGTTTCAGCTGTTGATTGAGAGGAAAGTTTGAGGCTTCTGCGTAAACAGCGCCCGCTACGGAAATCAACAGACAAGTACTGCGGAGCTCTCGAGATTATATTTAACTCATTATTAAAATTCATGCTGCTTCACCTTTTTGCGCTTGTTCTTTAAAATGGGCTTTCAGGTGTTTCTTTTTGTCAGTATTCCTTTGCATTTAATGGACTATCCATCAATTTGTTACAGGCACTTCCTATAGGTAGACGTTTGGAGAAGAACTCCAAACGTCTTTTTTAGATCTAACCATTAAAGCTGGAGCCTGGAAAGTGCCCGGCCGGTTTTCTTCTTCTTCTACTAAGGGTAAAGAATGAAAATACATAATGATCCATTTGAGGTTAGGATTCGTTATTTAACTATAGGTTCTGAACCTTAAGCGAAGAAGGAGTGCAAAAAATTATGAGAACAATCCATATCGGTATGGAAAAAATGGATATGCCTCAAATTGGGGAAACAAAACGTGAACTTTTTCATTCAGTTAAAACGGTGGATTTGGCTGTGTCTATAAAAAACACCTCCACGGAGCTATTCGATCTAATCCTCGTATCAGAGGATATATGGAAGGACGGCCCAGATGAGGTTTTGCCGAAGCTAAAGAATGAACTTTTAAATGATTATGGAGTTCTTTTGCCGATACTGGATGCAGAGGTGTCGAGTAAAGTTGATTTGCTCTATCATGCAGGTGCGGAGGATTACATGGTGCTGCCTGTAACGAAGACAAAAATATTATTCAGTTTGGGCGTTAAGGCGAATCAGGCGGCTGAAAGTAAAAGAGTGGCTGAATTGATGAAGGAGATAATGGACCTTCAGCAGGCCAATGAGCAGCTTAAAAGCATTGCGGATTTAGATGCATTAACCGGGATCTATAACCGCCGTTACTTTCATTCCTACCTTTCATCTAAATGGAAAGAAGCAATCCATCCTCCTCAAAGAAAATTATCGGTCATTATGGCTGATATCGATTCATTTAAATCTTTTAATGATACGTATGGCCATATTAAGGGCGATGAGTGTATCAGGGAGGTGGCTAAAAGCCTGGAACAATCTGCAAGGAAGATGGGAGGGTTAGCAGCAAGATATGGAGGGGAAGAGTTTGTCATCATTCTAGAGGATCGGCCTGATAAAGATGTTGAGATTCTGGCAGAAGAAATCCGAAGCGCAGTTGAAAATATAAAAATTAAAATAGATGGCGGGCTGGAGCAGGGAGTGACGATCAGCCTGGGGGCAGCCAGCCTGTTTATTAAAGAGGGCAATTCCTACCTTGACTTAATGAACGAGGCAGACCGTAGACTATATGAGGCAAAAAGCTTTGGTGGAAATCGTGTCAAAACAGCAGAAGCCAGTTAAGTCAGTGAAAAAGGGATAAAAGTCCTTTTAGTTTCCTTATTCCGTCATTTGATGTCATTCTTTTCTGTTTTTTTAAGGGGAAACATTTCGGAAAGGGTTCAAAACTCCTCCTTAAGGGTAATATTTGCTAAAAGCTATGACCTGATGTGCTTACATTCTGCAGAATGCTAATCTTACAGATTTTCCGAACGGGAAAGCCCATTCCTTTAGGTGTGAGATGAAAGTGAGGTCGGATACGGAGTACCACTGAAAACCGTAAGGTTTGTGGTGCTTCAAGCATCCGAAATGTTTTGTTCTTTTTTTATTGTCGCATTGAATCAGTTTTTAAATAAAACTGATACAATAAACCTATGAATGAATATAGAAGAACAAGTACAACCGTATCATTGCTCAACTATCATTTTGTCTTTTGTCCTCGGTATC
>NZ_JBNILN010000019.1:0-43191 GCF_050107715.1 Metabacillus sp. 84
AAGAACAAAACATTTCGGATACTTGAAGCACCACAAACCTTACGGTTTTCAGTGGTACTCCGTATCCGACCTCACTTTCATCCCACACCTAAAGGAATGGGCTTTCCTGTTCGGAAAATCTGTAAAAACAAGTGTGGTATTAGAGGCCGTAGCTTCAATCACATAAATTCAAGTGCGAAAGTTGAGTGCTTTGAATAAATTCAGAAAAATATTTAAATAAAAAACTTTTATTCACATACTCAAGGGGTATAGCTGAAATAGGGGGTGTTAAAAATGGAAAAAATGACAAAAATATCCGGAATGTTTACCGTAGCTTTTCTAATCGCTGGTTGTTCAAGCTCAGGGGAAGAAGAAAACTCACAGACTGCTGATTTTACTGAAAACAAAACGGCTGATTCACAAGAGGTTGAGGGCACTACTGAGGACAACGGCGAAGATAATGTTGATAGCGATGGCAGCTCAGACACGGAAGAAGGGTCATCGGATGATGGCAGCACTGAAAAAATGGACACATCAGAAGGTGAAACCAACGAAGAAACTAATACCAATGAAGAAACTGGATCGTCTGATGAAAAAGGTGGCGACACAGAAGTTTATGGTGGAGCTCAGTTAAATCCGAATTATTTCATTGACACTCAAGTCATTAGTCAAGATAAAAGTTTTTATATTGCATATTCTATCGATCGTGATAGAGAATCTGAAGAAATGATTTCTCCGGAACAACGCTTGGAAACGTCATTATTTAATAATGATCCTTCTGAGCAGGACATACTCAATTCATATGCTGATTTGACACTTGATTGGCCTAGTTTATACGTGGAGTTTAGTCAACAAGGGAGTGAATTAGACGCAACTTCTGCGCAAAGCCGTTTATTTTACGAGTCGTTGTTTGGTATTAGTGATCTACACGGGATTGAAGATGTTACGTTACTAAATCCTGGTGGTGAAACAAGGGTCACTGTTGCTCAAAGAACGTTCGATGATGCGGTGGTCGTCAAAGAGGAAAGAGGTGCAACACGAGGCTACTATGCAGTCTATGATAAAGAGTTACAAGAGACTTTATTTATTGCTGGCGGACCGTTAGAGGAGCAAATAGTAAATGATAGCGGTGAGCCGATGACGTTCCCTGAAACCATTGAGAAAATGAAGTCGGTTGAAGGCGATGTGTTTTATTCATCAGCGGTTGCGGACGGGATTGAGATTCTTGACTCGTCAATTACGAATGGTGTTGCTCAAGTGCAATACACTATGGATAAAAATTCCGTGACGGACGCAGACCGTACTGTATTTGAAAATGCTGTCCAATTGGCAGCTTTGGATTTTCATGCATGGGAAGTTGAAATTATGAACGATACACTTAAAGAGAGCCGAACGTATCCATTGGTTGGTCAGTAGCATGAAACAAAGAATACCAGCTTGAAATTAAAATAGACCCGCCCCAAAATATTAATTTACTCTAATTTTTTGGGGTATTATATCGTGAGGAATATCAAGCAATGGATCTCCCCGTTCACATTATTTTATTGCTTATCCGGATGTTACAAGTTCATTATCTAAATGTTCCCGATCTATACATTTATTGAGTGAAAATATTGATATATCAGCGAAATAAGAGACCAAATCACTATGCGATTTGGTCTGTACATTAATATGTTATTTCCATTGTTCTCCACAAAAACTGAACTGCTTACTCTTAGAGTCCCGGACCTCTTTTTTTCCTACCGTTCAAATAAAATCATTTTGCCGGCTGCATTCACACACCGGTGGGTATTTTTTGTATAGTTTTTTTCTTCTAGTTTTTTTGTCCCCAGAACTTTTGCTTCCTGATCGTTTGCTGCTTCATAGCTTTCATCCAGCAGCTTTTCCCCGTTTTTCTCGAATACAGTCAAATAATACATTCCCATTTTCATTTCCCCCTTTGATGGCAGTCAAATTTGCAGCTTCTATATATTATTTCGGAAACAGGTTCCGAAAATCCTTCCAGCAGCATTCAATTTCATAATTTAAGATAAAATGAAACTTTTTCCACAAAGAGCCGTAACTATAGATGAAGGAGGGATACACATGTCATTAGTGCTTAATGATGTAACAAAGAATTTTGGTGCGCATACCGCTGTCAATCAGCTGGATATCAGTATACCTGAAAAAGAGATTTTCGGATTTTTGGGTGCGAATGGTGCAGGAAAAACTACGACATTCAGGATGGTTCTCGGTCTGCTGAATCCGAGTGCGGGTGAGATCAGCTGGCAGGGAAAACCGGTCAATTACAAAGTTACAAATCAAATTGGATACCTTCCGGAGGAGAGAGGGCTATACCCTAAGATGAAGGTTAAAGATCAGCTGGTCTATCTGGCTAAGCTGAAGGGGATGAATAAGAGCGAATCTGAAAAAGAACTGGTACGCTGGCTCGACCGTTTTAAAGTTCCCGAGTATTTAAACAAAAAGGTAGAAGAGCTCTCAAAAGGGAATCAGCAAAAAATTCAATTTATTACAGCGGTCCTCCACCGCCCGAAACTGCTTATTCTGGATGAGCCGTTCAGCGGACTGGATCCGGTCAATGTAGAAATGTTAAAAGAAGCTGTTGAAGAACTTAGGCAGCAGGGCACTTCCATTGTATTTTCCAGTCACCGTATGGAGCATGTGGAGGAGCTGTGCAATCATTTGTGCATCATGCATAAGGGCAAGCCGGTTGTTCATGGCGGTCTTAAAGAAATCAAACGGTCTTTTGGAAAGAAAAATGTTATTATTCATGCAGATTTTGATCTGTCTTACCTAAGCGAGCTTCCGGGTGTAGTAAAAGCGAAGAAAATCTCAGAAGGAATCCGGCTTCAGGTAACAGGCGAGGAAGTTTCCCAGGATATCTTATTGGCCATTCAAAACAAGGGCTTTATCCGCAGATTTGAGCTCGAAGAACCGTCTTTAAATGATATTTTCATCGAAAAGGTAGGTGCTTCCTATGAGTAAATTCTGGGTTGTTCTAATGCATACATACCTGAGCAAAATTAAATCGAAATCATTTTTGATTACAACTGGAATCACGGTTTTGCTTATATTGGGAATATCAAATCTTCAAAACGTGATGGAGCTGTTCATTAAGGATGAACCGAAGCAAATTGCGGTGATCGATCAGTCCGGAACATTTTTTGAGCCGTTCCGCCAAAATGCGGAGACTCTGGAACCGGATTTAACTATTAACCAGTCCTCAGCGAATCCGGAAACGCTTGAGAAACAAGTAATGGACGGGGAACTGGATGCATATGTCGTTTTAAGCAGTGATGCTCAGGGGCTTCCGAAAGGGACCTTTCATGCAGAGTCCGTCATGAATGCCGAATTTGCTTATACGCTGGACCAGTCGCTGCAGCAGACTAAGGTTGCCGCAGGAACCGAAAAACTGGGAGTGGAACCCGAACAGGTTGCAGAGCTTCTTGCTCCTGTAGCAATGGAAAAAATCGCGCTTGAGGAAAATGCCAAGTCAGCGGAAGAACTCAATCAGGCCAGGGGACTCGTTTATGTGATGCTGTTTGTTATTTATTTTTCCGTTATTACCTATGCAAGTATGATTGCAATGGAGGTTGCGACGGAGAAAGCTTCAAGAATCATGGAGATTCTGATCTCAAGCATATCCCCGATCCAGCAAATGTTTGCGAAAATACTTGGTATTGCACTGGTCAGCTTAACCCAGCTTGCCCTGATGATCGGCTTTGGTTATTTGGCCGTTAAAGACCGGATGGAAGAGATTGATGCAATGAGCGGTGGAATTTTTGGATTTTCAAATACCTCTCCTGCTACGATTGCGTATTGCATTATTTTCTTTCTGCTGGGGTACTTCCTTTATGCAACTCTCGCTGCGTTTTTAGGATCGCTTGTCAGCCGGATTGAAGATGTGCAGCAGATGATTACACCGATGATTTTCATCGTTGTAGCCGGATTCATGATTGCGATGTTCAACCTCGGTAATCCGGATAATACGTTTGTTACCGTGACATCGTATATTCCGTTCTTTGCCCCGATGATTATGTTCCTTCGGGTAGGCATGCTCGATGTACCGTTCTGGGAAGCCGGTTTATCGATTGTTATTCTTCTCGGAACAATCTTTTTGCTTGCTTACTATGGAGCACGTGTTTACAAAGGCGGGGTTTTAATGTATGGAAATTCAAGCTCGCTGAAAGATATTAAAAAAGCGATTAGCATGGGGAAAGATAACTGATCAAGCAGCAGTGCTGCAGACCGTGCTGCTTTTGAATCTGAAAAGTTCAGTAAACGTCTTTATCAGCAAAACAGCGAAAACCCGGGAATGCTCAAGCAGCTCTCCCGGGTTTTCCTTTACGTTCTGTTTAGCATTATTTCAATTCATGCACTTGAATGGAATGAATCTTCTTCGTGCCGGTTTTGTATTGAACAATAACGAGAACTTCTTTATTGCGCTGTCCATTTGCCAGAGTAAGCTGATAATGTTTGAGGGATTTATCCTGGCGGGTTTGCTCCCATATTTGCCTCGCTGCCAGCACCGGGCTCAACGGATAAGCTTTGGCGGCTTCTTTTTTTGCTTCCTTTGTAAAATCCGGAGTTTTAGCAGCTGCAGCTATTTCGCTGGTAAATGAAACCTTTTCGAGGTTCCATCCGTAGAAAAGAACAAGGGAAGCCAGCAGGATCATACACAATTTTTTCATTTTTATCACCTTCCTGCCGGTTAGCATTCCCGATAAGAAGGCTGATATCCGCTTATACGCAAGTTCACACGGTTTTCTGTGTTGACTATTTAAAGGATGGAGGAAATCAGAATGGGATTTATGGTACTTATTCTTTTATTTGGACTAATTTTCATCATAGTAAAGGCAGGCAAGTCAAAAGGAGGTCACTCCGGCTCAAGCAGCGGCAGCGACGGAGGCTTCTTCTACTCCTCCTCTGACTCCTCAGACAGCGGAGGCGGAGATGGTGGAGGTGGAGACGGCGGAGGCGGGGGAGGAGATTGACATCCACCCATCCAAGCCTTTTCAGCCGCCTGCACATGCCCTGAAACTGAGGCAGATAGGCTTTATTAAACAAATTTTCTTAAATTCCGTACTTCACAAGTTGGGGGATTGGTCATGTTAACGGAAAAGCAGCTTGAGGACATCAAAAGCCTGCAGAAGACATGCGAGGAGCATGAAAACATTCTGCTGAAGCTGAATTGGGAGATGCTAAAAAACCGCGATCATCACGTAAAACAGGATTTTTTTTACTATGAGGAAGACGTATTAAAAGGGTTCACTGCCATATATGGCTTTGGAAACAAGGCGGAGATCTGCGGGATGGTCCATCCCGGGAGCAGGAGGAACCGGATCTTTTTTAACCTCCTTCAGCAGGCAATAGGAGAAGTGAAAAATCAGGGGTATCGGCAAATTCTGCTGAATGCACCAGGAAACTCGCAATCCGCTAAAGGGTTTTTAAGCAAGACTGAGGCAGTATTTGTTTTTTCTGAGCATCAGATGAAGTGGGAAGGCGGTCCGCTTAATCCGGACACTGACCTTGTATTGCGAAGACCGGAAGCAGCAGATTTTCCATTCGAAGTACAGATTGATGTTGACTGTTTTGGATTTTCGCCAAAAGATGCAGAGGAATATAATAGAAGATTAAAAATGGAAAATGAACAGCAATCGTACATAATTGAGTACAAGGAGGAGCCTGCAGGAAAGGTACGGGTTTCAGAAGAAAACGGAGAGGCATGGATTTATGGTTTCGCAATTTCTCCCGAACATCAAAAAAGGGGCATTGGCCGCAAAACGCTGATTTCCATCCTTTCGAAAGAAACAGAAAAAGGAAACCCGGTTTTTCTTGAAGTCGAAGCAAAAAACACAGGTGCCCTGAAACTTTATGAGTCTTGCGGATTTAAAGCTTATTACGCTCAGGATTATTATTTGATATAACACCTTGCAGTGCAGTCAGAATGCCTTTTCACGGGCTGAGGAGTAAAGGAGGTCTGTCATCAGGATAACCACTGAAATGCTGAAAGTTATTAAAAAACAGAACTTCCACTGCAATCGGGAGTTCTGTGTAGTTCATTGACTTGAAAACTGCCGCCCCCGGAACTCCATAGTCATCCCGAATGATGTAAATGGATGACAAAAAGTCATGATCTCTTCCCTTTTCGTTCTAAAAGGACAGGTGCAATATTCAGTAAGATCGAAACAATGGTCAAAAACCATAATACCCTTTCAAAATTAGGTGCTTCCCCTAAAGCTGACCAATCTTCCCTTTTTACCCAATCTGATACAAGACTGTATTCTGCACAAAGTGTCAATGCTGTAAATGATAATCCTAACGCCATAGCATGCTTATAATCCTTTCCTGCTGCATAAAAATAAAGGTTTATAAAAGTTGATGCTATAGCAATAACCCCTAATAATATCCACATACCTATTCCTCCACATATTTTTACTTATCACGTGCAATCACACCAATGTGCTTCACCTCAATTTTAAATCTAATTTTTTTCTTTCATCTTGATCAAAAAATGCTGTTCCGTAAACTTTAGATCATTCTATTTTACTATATATTTCGAAAATTGGAATCAAGCCTCTTTCCATGATCCTATCATTGACGTTTCCTCCGTAAAGTTGATGATTGATGCATTCAGGCACTTATAACCGTGCACTGGAGTTATTAGTAACCGCCGCAAACTGGAGTACCCGTTCCTTGCTGATGGACAGTTTTAGGGCTTTACTGCCACGTTTACAGGGGGTCTGCCTGTAATAAAAGAGTACAGAGACCACGTTTCAATCATTTCAACGATACCTTACTTGCGAAGGGAGGATCCATCATCATCTATTAAAGCAAGAGTAACAGCGGGATTCACCAGAGCTTTCATTTAATGAATCATTCAGGAGAGAACGTGCATTCGCTTTGTCCGGATGATAAAATAAAAGGAAAGGCTTTACGAAAGCAGGGGTTATTATGACATCTTTGAAATTTATTCATGCAGCCGATTTGCATTTGGATAGTCCTTTTGCGGGGCTGCGGCACCTGCCGGTAAGCGTGATTAACCGGCTTAAGGAAAGCACATTTGCGAGCTTTGCCAACCTTATATCCTATACGATTAAGGAAAGAGCGGATTTTCTGATCATCGCCGGAGATTTATTCGATGGGGAAAACAGGAGCCTGAAAGCTCAGCTTCGGCTGAAAAGGGAATTTGAAAAACTGGACAGAGCCGGGATAGAGGTGTTTGTGATCCACGGGAACCATGATCATATGGGAGGGAGGTGGTTGCAGGTGGAATGGCCTGAATCAGTCCATGTTTTCAGTCATGAAGCAGTTGAATGCATTCCATTCCTGAAAGCAGGAGAGCCTGCTGCCCACCTTTATGGCTACAGCTATCCGGAACGTTCCGTAACACAAAACCTAACGTCCTCCTACATAAAAAAAGAAGGGGCCCCTTTCCACATCGGTTTGCTGCATGGATCGGCTGAAGGAGGAAATGAAGAGCATGATGTTTACAGCCCCTTCACGATTCAGGATCTCGAGAGAACAGGATTTGATTATTGGGCGCTGGGGCACATTCATAAGCGGTCTGTTTTGCCATCCCCGGTAACTTCGATTGTGTACCCGGGGAACCTCCAGGGACGCCACAGAAAGGAAACAGGTGAGAAAGGCTGCTATTGCGTATCTATCAATGAGGAAGGTGTGAAAACAGATTTTATCCCGCTCTGTGATGTCATATGGGAAGAACTGTGTGTGAATCTAAATGAGGCTCAAACTGCCGGCAGACTGATGGAATTGTGCAGGGAGGCGAAAGAGCAGCTGAGAACCGGCGGCCGCCCGGCAGTTCTTTCAATTCAGCTCACTGGAGAAACTCCGATGGCAGCAGATTTAAAGCAAAACGATGCAGTAAAGGACATCATGTCTGTTTTAAACGAGGAGGAAGAGGAACGGGAGGATTTTGTCTGGGTTGGGAAAATAACCGATCACACAGTGCTTCAGATGGATAGGGATCGGCTAAGACAGGATTCTGTTTTTTACAGGGACTTCTTTAGGATAACAGAAACGTATCAATCCTTTGCTGAAGCGGCGGCCCCTTTATTTAGTCACGCCTCTGTCCGTAAGCACTTATCTGAATTTACCGAAGAAGAGCAGCTGGAAATGATCCGGGAAGCGGAGAATCTCGTTCTGACAGAGCTTTTGAGGGAAGGGGAGCTTCACAAATGATCATCAGAGAGCTCATTATTTATGGATACGGCCAGTTTGTAAGCCGGCGGATTGTTCTGGAAGAAGGCAGGGAGGTATTGTTTTATGGAAAGAACGAGGCTGGCAAATCCACCATCATGTCGTTTATCCACAGTATATTATTTGGTCTTCCTTCAAAACAGCAGGCTGACAGCAAATACGAACCTAAAAGCAGTGAAATTTTTGGCGGGGCCATAATTGCCGAAGTTCCAGGTACCGGACGGGTGAAAATTGAACGGGTTCGCGGAAAATCCGGTGGAGAAGCTGTCATTGAATTGCCCAGCGGCGGTTCGGCAGGGGAAAAATTGCTTCGAGAATGGACAGGCGGAATGGATCGGACCTTTTATCAATCTGTATTTTCATTTGATTTGCATGGTCTTCAGCAAATTGAGAAGCTAAATGAAGAGGAGATTGGAAAATTCCTTTACGTAACAAGCATGGTGGGTACCGATACGGTGTATAAGCTTGAGCAGAGGCTTGCAAAAGAACAGGAAAGGCTGTTTAAACCAAATGGCAAAAAACCTGTATTAAATGAGCAGCTGGGACGGCTTAAGCGCACTGCTGATGCGGCGGGAGCAGCAGCGCAGCGGGAAAGGGATTACCAGCCGCTTGTACAGCAGGAAGGAGAAATACAGACCGGGATTCAAGAAATCGAGGAACGCTTGGAGTACCTTCGCGAACAGCAATCCTTTTTAAGCAAAGCGATTTCCTGCCTCCCGCTGCTGAATGAACAAAGAAACCTGAAGCAGGAGCTTGCGACCATGCCTGATACGAGCCTTTTTCCTGCAGACGGCACAAATCGGATGGACCGTCTGAAGTCAGAAATGGAGCCGCTGTCGGTACAAGCTCAAAGGCTTGCGGAACAAATCCGATTGCTTACTGATAAAGCCTCCAGTTTAAAACCCGACTATGAAATACTGGAAAATAAATTAGAAATCGAGAGCTTAAAAGGACAATCAGCCGAGTACCAAGCTCTGGAAAAAGAACGGAATGCTCTTGCAGCTGATATTCAGCGCATGACTGCAGAACTCACGGAACTGGCTGATCAAGTCTATGAGAGTCCTCCTCATCAGGAAAAGCTGGCGTCTATCGATACAACAATTAAGATGAAAAGCGCGATTTCTGACGCCTTGGAAGCATCGAAAACCCTTTCCCTCCAAAAAAAGCAGCTCGATGAGCAGTTCGACCGGGCAAGAGAAGCCATTGATTTAAGTGAGGCACGTTATGCCTCACTAGCTGGAAAAACAATGGGTAAGGAAGTGCGGCTGCAGCTTGAGCAGGAGCTTTCCACATTCGAAAAGGATCATAATCCTCTCAATGCAGAACAGCTCAAACGGGAAATTGTCAGTCTGGAAAAAGAGATGGAAAGTCAGAAAAAAAAATCAGGTAACCTTCAAAAAAGCTTTACTGCTTTATTTGTGATGCTAACCATTCTTTTGGGGGCAGGAATGATATGGTCTGTTATTCAACAGCAGTGGATGATCACGGGAATCCTTACAGCCATACTCCTTTTGTCTGGTGTCCTGATCCGGCTCCACAACAGGGGAAGCCGCTCTCTTATGGAGCATCTTCATGAGCGGAAGAGTGTGCTAGAGGGTGAACTCGAAAAAACAAAAGATTCCTCTCCGCGTTCCTTACAGCGGGCTGAAGAAATAAGAGGACTGTTGTGGAAAGACGAGCAGATCAAACAGATGGCAGATTTGGAAAAGCTGCGTACTGAACAGGAAGAAAGAGCATGCGACCGGATCATCGCCAGGTTTGAGGAGTGGGAGAAAGACCGTTTTCAGCTGGAAGAAAGCCTGAACCCGATCAGAAGGGCACTGATGCTGGAAGAAGGAGCAGGAACTTCTTCACTGGCCGAATCTATTGGAATGATAGAAAGATATAAGCAGATCTACTCGGAAAAGCAAAGGAAAGAAGAGCTTTACCGCGCGGCTCAAGCAGCTGCAGAGCAATTCGAACATCATGCTCAAAGCCTCCTCCGTCTTGGGAATGCTCGTGGAAGGAACCTTACGGATGCTATAGAGGAAGCACACTCGGCAATGCTTGTGGAAAACGGGAAAGCAGTCCAAATCATTCATATTGAAGCCCGGCTTGAGGAAGTGAATGCAGACTATCAAGAGCGGCTCCTCCAATTGAACGGCAAAAAGGAAGAATACTATAACCTTCTTAAAACAGCTCAAGTTTATGACGAAGAATCCTTCCGGGTAATGGCCGTTCACCATCAAGAGCGCAGGGAAGCAGAGAAAAAGCTGCTGTGGACAGAGAGACAGCTGGAGGCGAGCGATATAGCTCAGCAGCTTGCAGGCCGCGATTGGCTTCTTTTAGAGGATGAGCTCCGGAAAACTAGAATAGACGCTGAATCAGCTGAGCAAAGTCTGAAAGAGAAACGGGAGCAGGCCTCGCATCTAAAGGCTAAGCTGAGGTCGCTGGAGGCTGATGGCAGCTATTCTGACCATCTTCATGAGCTTGAGGTCCAAAAAGAAGAAGCGAAACAGACAGCGAGAGACTGGGCTGTTCGAACGCTGGCGAGGGATTTTCTCCAGCGTACCATCCAATACTACCGGACGGTCAGAATGCCAAAGCTGCTTGAGAGGACCGTTTATTTTTTCGGAAAGCTGACCAAGGGCAGATATGTGAACGTCTACCTGCCGGAGCGCGAGCAAACCTTCATTGCTGAGAGAATAGACGGCCAGCGATTTAAAGCTGGAGAGCTGAGTCAGGCTACTTCGGAGCAGCTCTATGTTTCACTTAGACTGGCACTGATATACAGCCTGAACGAGACGCTGAATTTGCCGGTGCTGATCGATGACGGGTTTGTGCATTTTGACGGGGAGCGGACGTCACAGATGCTTAAGACGCTGCATGAATTGTCAGCCGGACAGCAGGTGCTTATCTTCACTTGCCATGAACAGCTGGCTGAAGAGTTCGCTGGCGGCGTTCACGTGCTTGAAAGGGATGCAATGGATCAAAAAAGAATCGAAAAAACCGTTTAGAAAAGCGGGCTATCTTAAGTATGCTATACTTATTCACAGATAAAAACAGGGAGGAATCTTCATGTCTAAAGGTATTATGCATTTTGATGTCGGGGAACAGGTTGAGCTTTATTTGCTCATTAAATCTTCAACTAAAGGAGTAGCAAGCAACGGGAAACCCTTCCTGACCCTCATCCTCCAGGATAAAAGCGGGGAAATTGAAGCAAAGCTATGGGATGCCAGCCAAGGGGATGAGCAAACCTATGGAGCGCAGGGAATCGTAAAAATTGCAGGCGATATCCATCATTACCGGGGAAGAAACCAGCTGAAAATTAAAAACATCAGACCTCTTCACGACCATGAGTCCCATGATGTATCCGATTTTCTGGAGACGGCTCCATTACAAAAAGAAGAAATGATGAATACGATCACTCAATATATTTTTGAAATGAAGAATCCAAGTATCCAGCGGATTACAAGGCATCTGGTGAAGCAGCATCAGCAGGCGCTGCTTGAATATCCGGCGGCAACAAAAAATCACCATGAGTTTGTTTCAGGGCTTGCTTACCACGTCGTTTCCATGCTGAATCTGGCAAAATCCATTGCAGCGCTCTACCCATCACTGGATACAGATCTTCTCTATGCAGGCGTCATCCTGCATGATCTTGGGAAAGTCACGGAATTGAGCGGTCCGATCAGCACGGCATATACAGTCGAAGGGAATTTGCTTGGGCATATATCCATTATGGTAAACGAAGTTGCCCAGGCGGCCAAAGAGCTTGGAATAGAATCGGAGGAAGTGGTCATTCTTCAGCATATGATTTTATCCCATCACGGCAAAGCTGAATGGGGAAGCCCAAAACCGCCGATGATTAAAGAAGCAGAGATTCTCCATTATATAGATAATCTGGATGCGAAAATGAATATGCTGGACAGGGCTCTTGAACGGGTGAAGCCTGGAGAATTTTCTGAGAGGGTTTTTGCTCTTGAAAACAGATCCTTTTATAAACCGGTTTTCCATAACTAGCATAATCCTTTCTTCTGGCGCATAAGCATGAGATAAATGCTTGGCTATTGAAGGAGGAACCGGGATGCTGACAATGCCGTGGTGGATTTACTTATGTATGGGCGGAGTGCTTTTCAGCGGATTTAAGTATGTAACTCTATCGAGAGAAGATAAACAAACGGATCTGGAATTCATCGAACAGGAAGGCCGGATTTATCTTGAACGGATCAAAGCTGAAAGAGAGCGGAGAAAAGCTGAAAAAATGACCGTATAATTCTCTTACAGCAGCAGGCTGCGTTCGTGCATAGACACCTGCCGGGTGAGGCGTTAGACTCCAGCGGGAGAAGCAGGACAGGTTAAAAGGTTAGACCCCGCATGCTCAAACTCGGTGGAGCGCTTATGGATTTAGAGTGGAAAGCAGCGGCCGGGTTTATCATAGGTTAGCAAAAGAAAAAGACTCCTGCAGGCAGGAGTCTTTTTATATGGGCAAAACTTATGCTTTTTCTACGTTAGCAGCTTGATCGCCACGGTTACCTTGAACGATTTCAAAAGTAACTTTTTGGCCTTCTTCTAGAGTTTTGAAACCTTCACCTTGGATAGCGGAGAAGTGTACGAATACGTCGTCGCCATCTTCGCGCTCGATGAAACCGAAACCTTTTTCTGCATTAAACCACTTAACTGTACCTTCTAACATTTTGTTACCTCCTAGTGCATGTGCACAAACGTGTTACTATTCTTGCTCTAAAAATATCAAGCTGAAACGTATTCGATCTTAATATCCGAACAAAAATAATTCTTAACTAGGATAACAGGTACGGGAATAAATAGCAAGTGCGGAAAGCCCCGGGTGATGGAAAGGAGAGGAAAAAGGTAAAAAAAGAGAAGGCTCAAAGGCCTCCTCTTACATGTGCGTCTTTCCTATTACTGTCCGGCCGGAGCAGGCTGAGCAGGCATAGCTGGCTGCTCAGGAGCTTTAAACGTGTCTTCAAGCTTCTTATCCTTAACTTCTACGTTTGCGTCCTTGAGCGCTTTGTCGATGCCCGCCTGCATGGTCGCAGGATCTTGAAGTTTTTGTTCTTTAACATCTGCTTCCAGGCCTTTTTTCATTTCCTCGAAGGATTTATACGTTTCATCCACACGAATGATATGGTATCCGTACTCCGATTTAACCGGCTGGCTGATTTCGCCTTCTTTAAGCTTAAAGGCCGCATCTGAGAATTCTTTTACCATTTGCTCTTTATCAAACCATCCAAGAGAACCGCCGGATTGGGCTGATCCGTCAGAGGAATATTCTTTAGCGAGATCCTCAAACTTGCCGCCGTCGTCAAGCTTCTTTTTCACTTCTTTGGCTTTTGCTTCATCTTCAACGAGAATGTGGCTCGCTTTAATTTTGCCCTTCAGGCTTTCATGATATTTCTTAATATCCTCATCTGTAACCTTGACTTCTGCTTCAGCAGCTTTTTTACGCAAAAGTTCCGTTTTGACCATATTGTTAACAGCTTCTTCACCTTGATCTTTAATCAGGGCATCAATTTGTTCAGCACCGTATTGAGACTTGATGGTTTCAAGTTCTTTTTTAATCTCATCTTTAGAAACCTTATATTTTTCACCAAGCACTTTATTATGAACCAATTCCGTCAGAACCTGCTCGCCTGCCCGGGATTTCATTGCCTCGTATAGCTCGTCCTTCGTTACATTCCCAGCTTTTGTTTCAGCCACGACATCAGAACCGCCAGCTTGTCCGCTGCTGCATGCGCCGAGTGTGAAAAGGCTCGTCGCTGTAATAGCCGCTATAGCCATTTTTTTCATTATTCGATACAACTCCTGCCATAGTAGTGTTTGTACTAAATACTATAAAACATTGTGCCATGTTCAGTAGACTTTTGCAACCTAATCTCGCGAGAGTGCACTGTTTAAACGGATTGAATCGAACTAAGAAATGAAAGCTTGCCTTGCTTAACGCCAGTCCAGTCCAGGGAATGCAAGCGCTCTCAAATATAAAAAAGCCATGAATCTCCTATTATGTGAAATTGTGTGAATTTTTGCCAGGCGTGCTTCCTCAGGGAAAACAGAAGAAAGTTTTCCGTTCTGGGCGAAAAACCCAGTCAAGCAAAAAACGTCCTCATATACTGTGATGAACGCGAAAGGAGGCTATATGTCATGGGAGGATACAATTCCGGATTTGCGCTGATTGTTGTGTTGTTTATTTTGCTGATTATTGTGGGTGCAGCTTACATTTGCTGATTAATAAGGGCTGTTCGTAACTGCAAATGCAGGATATACGCCCATTCGCAATACAAATGAAATGCATAGTATATCTTAACCATCGGTAAGGAGGTGTGTTCAATGGGCGGTTCTTACGCTGGAGGTTTTGCGTTAATCGTTGTGTTGTTCATTTTGTTGATCATCGTTGGTGCAGCATACGTTTGCTAATAAGCATCTTAGCAAAAATAATCAATAAGCAAAAAAGCTGGCCATCAGATGGTCAGCTTTTTTGTGTATAAATGGATCGGAGCAGCAGATTCCGAGTTCTATGTATAAAGAATTTCAATATACGAAGAGATCAGCAGAATCGTAATAAGGACATTAATCATTCGAAACACTCTCGTTTGACGGTCTTCAGGAATCTCACGAACGACACAAAGCTGGTTCGTTAATGTGTTGATATAAAACAAGATGAAGACAGCAAAGAAAATGAACAAGATGATCACATGAGATCCCCCCTTTCCTTACTGATACATATAAGATTACCAAAATTCTTTAGAAAAAGATAGGAAAATGCCGGTTTGCATCTGCTGTTCTTTCAATATGCAGGCTTTCCATCTTTTGATAAAAAGGCACTGTTTAACCAGGCTGATGATTCCGCAGCCGGCATTTGCTTATTTATGGACTGGAGTCTGTTCGCTGATAAGCGGCGCTTTGCGGCTTTGCGGCTTTACCGGTCGGCCGCGCCTTCTTTGCGGGCCAGCTGGAGCTTTGATGATCGGCTGAATTTGCATAGGAGGGGAGGGAAGAGGGTGGGATGTATATCCGATACAGCTGGCTGGACGCAGGGTGAAGACTTGGAGCTGTCTGCCGAAATTGGCATCTTTGTCGAACGCTGCCGAAAAATCGATATATGCCTCATTTCGGTCGATAAAATCAAAAAATAGCCGATATATTGGAAAAATAGCCGATATCCAGCAGAAATAGCCGATATAAGTAAAAAATAGCCGATATAAGTGAAAAGTTGCGATCCTTCACGTCTTAAATACACGAAATAAATGGCTTGGACCAGTAATCGAAGCTTAATTCCATGAAAAAAACCCCCGTCCCGCTGTAAAAAGAGAGCAATAATATCCGCCAGACATAAAAAGGCTCTGAACATGTTCAGAGCCTTTTTAATACGGTTGGTTTTCCTGCACCGGTACCGCGTGAAGCATGGCGAATCTTCATCGGGATATGTTACAGCTAATTCCTGCTATTTATGAATCAGGATCTCCAAAGCATTCCGGTCTTCTTCCACAATACAGGTTTTCGGAGCGGCTATAATCAAACGGGCGTATATTAAATCGGGCACACACCAGCCGATATGGAGGGCGGCGGCCAGACAGAAATAATGAACATATTCAGGCATTAAAAGGCTTGCCTGGATGCTGATCGCTGTGAAAATGATAAATGGGGACAGCAAGGTTGCAAGCATCAGCTGTTTATTGATTTTTGCGCAAGGCTTCAGGCGCAGAATCGGGATGATTCCTGCATATTCCATTTTCATTTTTGGCGGTTTTCCGCATGCCATAAGCGGAAGGGAATGAAGCAGTTTATGAACGGGCAAAATCGAAACCAATAATAGAAAGAAAGTCAACATATGCTCTGCATCCAGCTTCTCACTTTGGTCTACCATCGACAAAGGAAGGTAAAGGGCAATAAAAGCTGCAATGGATGCAAGTATAAAATAAATGAATAGACGCTGAAACCCATAGTCTTTCGACAGGTCGATGGTTTTCCAGCAGTTCATACAATCACCATCCCCTAAAAATAAATCCTTACCTACTTTACTGCCGCAGCTTGAAAAAATCAATACTAAAAAACAAAAAAATAATCAAATTAACAAAACATTTATTTTGGCAGTAAAATAGAAGACGGAGCAGGGGGAAATATAAGGCTTCATGCACTTAAATAAGCTCTATAAAAAAAAGCGCAATCAGGGTCTGAAAAGACTCTTTGCGCTTAGTGCAGGTGTTTTTTTCCTCTATGAAGAAGGCTGCTTCCCCTGATTACTGGTTCGCCGCAGCTTTAGGCTGCTCCTCTTCCTTTTCCTCTGCTTCGATTTTCTTTAGACGTCCGTCTTCTTCTTCAAATTCCTTTTCAATGTTGCTGAAAGATCGTTCAAATATTTCCATAAAGTCGTCCCCGTAAATATTGCGGATGATGGCCATCATTTCAATAATTTCAGGAAATTTCCCATAGAGGCTCTGAAGCGGCATCGCTCCTTTGAACACGGCATTTCTAGTAGGATCATAATCCTCCATAAGCTGTAATAGAATTCCTTCTCCTTTAGGAGTCAGCTGAATATACGTGTTCCGTTTGTCGTCGAGTTTCTTTGAGAATTCAAGAAAGCCGCGCTCTTCCAATTTCTTCGAAAAATTAAAAGCAGTTGAGACATGCATCACTCCGAATTTTGCGATTTCGGAAATGGAGGCTCCTTTTAAATGATAGGCGATCCACAGAATATGATGTTCGTTTATGTTTAAATCATAGGGCTTGATCCATTGCTGCCAGTCCTTCTCGATTGATTTCCAAAGCGCTTTGCTTAACTGGGCGATTCTCTGACTAAAGAGCAATGCTTCTTTTACAGTGTAATCCTTTTCATTTTTCTTCATTCCCATTCACCTACTTTTCCCCGTTTCTAATATTCTCTATTATCCCAAAAAAATAAAGATTAATAAAGATGTAAATTAACAAAATTTTTAAATAAATAAATGCAATCCTTTACTATTGAAAGGTATAAGGAAAAAAGGTGCCAAACCGACAAAGTTTGAGCACCTTTTTATTACAGCTATTTCTTATATGGGAATATTCATCAATTTTTCATAGTATTCTCTAACTGCTTAATTTTCTCTTCAATTGCTTCAATTTCTTTTTGCAGGTTTTCACGGTGAGGTTCAATTTCCACCTGGAATTCCTGGAGGGACGTTTGCAGCTCAGTTGAGACCTCTTTAATAACTTCTGCACTGTCTTTCGCTGCCTGTACAATCTGTTCTTTTAAAGCGATGCTTTCCTCTTTTAGCTGATTGATGGTATTAAGCATACGGTCTTTGCTGTCTTTGATCTGGCCTCTCAGATCTTTTCCGGAAGAAGGGGCGGAAAGCAGGGCTGCTGCGCCTCCGGCAACGGTTCCGGCAAGAATTCCGAGGAAAATGGATTTGGCTTTTGACATTCATTCATCACTCCCGTTATCCGATATTAAAACATTCCACATTACCACCAAAAAATCCTTCTTTACATGATACCCCACTGCCGCTCTGTTAAACAGGATCACCAGGAGGGAAGGGAAACAAGTTTCATAGCCGGGTTCGTAAAGGCATATACATAGGCGTAAAAGGGGGAGAAGGAGGATGCTGATTGGGAATTCTATTCTACTTCATTAGTCTCGTTTTCTTACTCGTTTCACTCAATTATGTAAAAAAGGCGCAGCAGGCTGCTTCCTATCCGCCTAAATGGGTGTTAAAGCAGCGGGCGGCAGTGATGGCGGGAGGAGCAGGGATCACATTACTTGTCGGCATCATGCTGTCTTTGCTGCATTAAAATAAAGAGGATTGCTCCAATCAGCATGTCTGATGGACATTATGTGAATGCAATGGGATGTTCAAAAGATCGGGCTGATCGAATAAAGGGGACTGACCGATACCGGTCAGTCCCCTTTGAATCAATCATCTTTAAGCCGAAACGGTTTTTGAACGTTTATTTATGGCTGCAACGATCGGGAAAATAAAGGTTATGGCAATCGTATTCAATGCGGCTGCCGGTAAAACTACAGTTATAAAGAGGGCCGTAAATCCTGCTCCCCCGGGAAGACCTACAAGGAAAAGGGCGCTTCCAAGGAATATAATTCCTGATAATACGGTTCCGATTGCTGTAAAAGCAGGTACAGTCACAGGTTTCGAAGTCATTTTGCCCGCTAAGACAAGCAATGTGAAGAACGCCAGTGCTGTAAGCGGCTTGTCAATGATGTTCGGCAGCTGCCCGCCTGGAAATCCAGTGGTCAATGCTGAAAGAATTCCTGTCAATACCCCCAAAAGCAGTGTGTTCTTTAGGGTTGGAAACAGGGCAATTCCCAAAAACATCATAGTCAGCATCATATCCGGCTTCATGCCGAAAAAAATCGGCGGGATAATGCTGTGCAAAGCAAGCCCAATGGCGACAAACAGGGACATCGTAACCAGTTCTTTTGTTTTCATAACTCAACTCTCCTCTTCTTGGCTCAAAAGTCTGCTTTCCAATGGTGAACTAATTTCCCATTGCAAAAGCGGTTAAACAAATTATAACAGGAGCCCCGCTCATTGAAAAGAAAAAGTGCTGGCGGGATGATTTTTCCTGTAAGCATTCATAAAGCCGGCAAGCTTTTCGCAGGCTTCAAGCGGCACGGCATTGTAAATAGATGCACGGCAGCCGCCGATGCTCCGATGACCGTTTAATCCGATAAACCCCTGTTCTGCCGCCTTCGCAAGAAAGTCCGTTTCTAAATCCTTGTCAGCGAGCGTAAATGTTACATTCATTTGAGACTCACTGCCTTTTTCAGCGTGGGGCATATAGAAGCCTCCGCTGCCTTCAATCGAATCATATAAGGCTGCCGCTTTTTCCCTGTTTTTCTTTTCAAGGCCACGGGTCCCGCCTTGTTCTTCTGCCCACTCTAAAACTAGCCCCAGCATATAAATGGCAAAAGTAGGGGGGGTATTATATAAAGAGTCTGCTTCGGCATGGGTGTTGTAATCGAGAAATTTGGATTGCGGACAGCTGCCCGCTGCAAGCCATTCCTTGTTTGCAATCACAACCGTTACACCTGATGGGCCGAGGTTTTTCTGGGCTCCCGCATAAATCAGACCAAATTTTCCTATGTCCAGCGGCCGGGATAAAATATCACTGGACATGTCCGCAACGAGGCGGGCATCCGTTTCAGGGAATTCATGCCACTGCGTACCATAAATGGTATTGTTGGATGTGATATGAAGGTAGGCGAGTCCTTCGTGCGCGGTCCACTCAGTTCTTAGCGGAATTGAACGGAATTGTTTTTCCTTCGACGAAGCAATGACTTTAGTCTGGCCGATCTTCTGTGCTTCCTTCAAAGCTTTTTCTGCCCATGAACCTGTTACGATATAGCCTGCTGTCTGTCCTTCATGCAAAAAGTTCATAGGAACCATGGAAAACTGAAGGCTTGCCCCGCCTTGCAAAAAAAGAATATCGTGGGTATCGGGAACCTCCAGAAGCCTCTTCAGCCTGTTCTTTGCTTCTGAGTGAACACGGTTATAATGCTTTCCGCGATGACTCATTTCCATAATCGACATACCTGATTCCTGATAGCTGCTGAATTCTCTTTGAGCACGTTCCAATACTTCCAGCGGCAATGCAGCCGGCCCTGCACTGAAATTTAAAGCTCTTGCCATAGTATAGCCCCCTAAAGCGTTAATCGAATAAAATTAGTTTCATCGTATCATAAATGACAGACAGTTTTGAATATTTTTGTTAAAATCCCTCTTAATCCGTGCTGCCGGTCTGCAATGCGGGCATTCGGGAAAGGTATTCCGGTCTAAGCATCGGTGGTCTTGTCTTCCGGGCTGCTTTATTCATGAATACCAAACGGTTCTCACCACGAAAAAACAGCCCATTGAATGGGCTGTTTTCATCGCTGGGATTGAATTCCTTCCCGAATCTGGCCTGCAAGATCCTGAAGGTTTTCAGAGGTGTAATCATTGGTATGGGTTTTCCAAACGGCGCCAAATCCGTCACCTTTGCCGTATCTTGGAATGATGTGCATATGATAATGAAAGACGGACTGTCCGGCGAGCTCTCCGTTATTGTTCAGCAAATTGAGTCCTTCAGGCTGAAATTGTTCTTTAATCGATCGGGTAATGGCAGGAACAGCCTCAAAAAAATGCCGTGCAATTTCAGGAGTCATTTCGTAAATGTTTTCTTTATGTACTTTGGGCACAACAAGGGTATGTCCTTTTGTTACCTGGCTGATATCCAGAAAGGCGATAACATGCTCGTTTTCAAAAACCTTGGCTCCCGGTATTTCCCCATTAATGATTTTGCAGAAAATGCAGCTCATTTAATCATCCCTTTCACAACTGTTTAGGGGTATTTTACCATAACGATGTCAGAGGATGGAACTTGCGGGAACTAAAAGAGAAGGACTGCAGGTGTAATCTGCAGCCCTGTAGACTAGGCTGCGTTTCCGCCGCCGGATACTTCCAGTTCAAGCGGGAGTTTTTCCTTTCTTGCTTTTCTGGCCGCCCGCACAAACAGCACAATGATCAGAGAAGTTATGAAGGCTGCTGCAATCAGTGCAGCGTTCATAGGAAGACGAAAACCGATTGGTGCATTCAAAATATAAGTCATTGTAGCCATTGTCATGAAAATTCCAGGGATCATGGCGACCCAGTAATTTTTCTTGGCAATGAACAGGTACATGGCCCCTACCCAGAGGGCAATAACCGCTGTGGACTGGTTTGCCCATGAAAAGTACCGCCAAAGCAAATTGAAGTCGATGTTTGTAAGTGCATAAGAGATGACAAAGAGCGGCAGTGCAATCCATAACCGGTTTAAAAACGTTTTCTGCGTAATGGTAAAGTAATCGGCAATAATCATTCTTGCGCTTCTAAAGCAGGTATCTCCGGAGGTGATTGGCAGGACTATCACGCCAAGAACAGCGAGCGTCCCGCCGATAGCTCCAAGCATTATGGCGGAGGATTCACTTACGACCGCAGCCGGACCGCCATTCGCAAGCACTTCATTCAGCCCTCCGGAACCATTAAACAGGCTCATGGCTGCAGCAGCCCAAATCATGGCGATGATTCCTTCTGCTATCATCATGCCGTAAAAGATTTTTCGGCCGTTCTTTTCATTTTTAGCTGTTCTTGAAATAATCGGTGTCTGGGTTGCATGAAAACCCGAAAGTGCTCCGCAGGAGATGGTCAGAAACAGCAGCGGAAACACGGGCATATTATCAGGGTGCATATTTTGCAGGGTCAGCTCTGGAATCGGCGCGCCTGTAAACACGAGCATTCCGCCTACCCCTAAGGCGCTGATCAGCAAAAGTGCACCAAAGTATGGGTAAAGCCTGCCAATGATTTTATCAATGGGCAGCAAAGTGGCAAGGATATAATACAAAAAAATAGCTCCTACGATCAGCCCCATTGTCACACTGCCTCCGAATAGATCTCCGAGCAGGGCAGCGGGGGCGCTGACAAAAACAGTTCCTGTTAAAAGAAGCAGCAGGATTGCAAAAATATTAACTACATGTTTCATCGCTTTTCCCAGGAATTTTCCCGCAAGCTCCGGAAGATGCGCGCCGCGGTTTCGTATGGAAATCATTCCTGTCAGGTAATCATGCACTGCTCCGGCAAATATGCAGCCGGCTACAATCCAGATAAATGCTACAGGTCCGTAGAGCGCTCCCAATATGGGTCCGAAAATCGGACCGACACCTGCGATGTTAAGCAGCTGGATCAATGCATTCTTTTTCGTTCCCATCGGAAGGTAATCCACTCCGTCCTGATGAGTGTATGCCGGAGTTGAACGGTTTTCCTTAATGCCAAATATTTTCTCGATCACTTTCCCGTAAATGAAATAGCCTGCAATCAACAGTGCAATTCCTGCAAGAAATGTATACAAACAATCCCCTCCGTTTGTTCAATATAAAGTTTGCCTTAGATAGAAAACGCTTACACAATTCTTCTCTTAAACCTAACATGTTTCAGAATGAATAGCTACATGGATGATTTTTCAGGAAAGGAAAAACCGGAGCCTGCGAATGAGGTTACAGGATTGGAACGGAAGAAAATGGAACCTATCTGAACGATCAAACGTAATGGATAGAGATAACCAAAATACAGGTATAAATGGAGGGGGATTTAGATGAAAAAAGTTATTTCTATGCTCTTGACCGGCCTCGTATTAGCAGGTACAAGCTGGACCATTTCTTTTTATGCAGGCGGAGAAGCAGCGGACTATGCATTTTTTGTAGGACTGCTTGGATTTGCCCTTATTTACTTTTTTTCATCATCCGGAGGTGCTTTTTCCAATACGGTGGATGTGGCTCTACAATCTGCCACGGGGACTAAGATGGAACATCAAAAACATAAATTTCAGATTAGCTATGCGCTTATCGCAGCAGGAATATTTACACTATTTGCCCTCCTTATTATGCTGGTTAAATACGCAGAATATTTTTAAGGCTGAAGGAGTGAGAAGGGTTACGTTGGGGATGCCGCAGACTGAGGATAAAACAGGAAAGCAGGACCTGCAGCGTTTGGCAGGCCCTGCTTAAGAAGAAGGGAAGGACTCATTTTTAAAACGGTAATATGCCTTCGACAAACACCTCATTTGATAGAAGCGGCTGGCTTAAAAAGGTTTCAATCAGAAATTCTGCCTTTAACAAACACCTCATTTTTAAGCGATGTGCTCGCGGATACAATCCTTGACTTCCACTCTGGTGAACTGTTTAAGCTTTTACGTCTTTGACAAACACCTCATTCGCAAAGTAAATGAACTTCCTTCTTCCCTATTTAGAATGCTCGATGGCATGAGCCTCTATACTGGATAATTTTGCTTAAAGCCACCGGCTTACACGACAGCGGCCCAGTCGTTTTGTTATGATACATACATGAACAATACAGTATGGAGAGGGATTAAGGATATGACACTTTTGCATGTAGATGGTGTAACAGGGGGCTACACAAGAAATCCGGTCTTGAAAGATGTTTCTTTTTCTGTTGAAAAAGGCCAGATTGTAGGGCTGATCGGATTAAACGGGGCCGGGAAAAGCACGGCCATTAAACACATCATCGGGCTGATGGAACCGAATAAAGGAAAGATCTCCATTAATGGGCAGACGTTTGATGATCATCATGAACAATACAGGCAGCAGTTTACGTTTATCCCTGAAACGCCGATTCTTTACGAGGAAATGACGCTTTATGAACATTTGGAGCTTACCGCGATGGCGTATGGACTTTCGAAAACTGAATTGGATTCAAGACTGGCTCCGCTTGTGAAAGAATTCAGAATGGAAAAGCGCTTGAAATGGTTTCCTGCTCATTTCTCCAAAGGGATGAAACAAAAAGTCATGATCATGTGCGCCTTTCTGGTTGAGCCGGAACTGTATATTATTGACGAACCTTTTGTGGGTCTGGATCCGCTTGCGATTAATTCATTGCTTGAGAAAATGGATACGGCTAAGCAAAGGGGGGCAGGCATTCTTATGTCCACGCACATCCTTGCGACTGCGGAACGCTATTGCGATGCATTTATTATTTTGCATAATGGTGAGGTGCGTGCCAAAGGGACCTTAAGCGATTTGCAGCGGGAATTCGGGATGAGTGGAGCGAACCTGGATGATCTTTACATTCAGCTGACGAAGGAAGAAGATTATGAAGAGCGTTCTTGAGCTGTGGAACAGCCGTCTCGAAGAGCATATAAAGGAAGTCCGCTCCTACTTGAGGTATATGCTCAACGACCATCTTTTAATTGTTATGATCTTTCTCCTGGCAGGAGGGGCGCTATGGTATCAATCGTGGCTGAAAGAGCTTCCTGAAGCATTTCCGGCTGAAATGGCAACTGCAGCTGTACTTGCTGCTGTCCTCATTCTTTCGAGTGTACGAACGTTATTTAAAGAAGCAGATTTAGTATTTTTGCTTCCGCTTGAAGGGAAGATGAACCCTTATTTAAGGAAAGCGAAAACCTATAGTTTTATCCAGTTTATGCTGCCAATCATTTTGCTGTTTCTTTTGCTCGGCCCGCTCTATCTTGCTGTTTCCTCTGCGGGAGCTTGGTATTTGGCAACGGGTGTTTTGCTGTTATTGCTAATCTGGTGGAACATGGACTGTGATTGGTACATATCCTTTTCACAAGAAAATATATCTATAGCTGGGGATCGGCTTGTCCGGTTCGCATTGAATGCTGCAGTCCTGTATTTTGTCCTTTCAGCTATGCCTGTTTATGCTCTTATCATTGCCTTGCTTATGGGAATGCTTTATATGTATTACAGACGTACAGCAAAAGGCAAGGGACTTAGATGGGATCGGCTTATCCGAGCAGAGTACCGCAAAAAGCAGTCCTTTTACCGGCTAGCCAATTTGTTTACAGATGTACCTAAGCTTCGTAAGGAAGCAAAACGAAGGATCTATCTTGACTGGATTCTAAGCAGCATTAAGTTCGGACAAGAGCATGTTTACCTGTACATGCTATCGAGAGCCTTTATTAGAGGAACGGATTATTTAGGAGTTTTCATCCGGCTTACCGTCATAGCCGGAGCCGTTGCTTTTTTTGCAGAAACCAATCTTTATGGAGCGATTGCGGTTATCCTGGCCGCCATTTTCTTGACTGGTGTGCAGCTGATCTCGCTAGTGAAGCATTTCGATATGCTCTCCTTGCCGGATCTGTACCCAGTCAGGACAGAAGTGAAAAGTAAAAGCTTTTACACACTTCTTCGAACGATCCTTCTCACACAAGGCTTTCTCATTGGAGCTGTCCTAATGCTGAAATTGGAGTGGATTCAGGGAGCTGCTTCAATAGGAGCGGCTGTCGTATTTGTGTTCATTTTCGTTTATGGCTATGTGAGAAGAAGGGTGGAAGCCATGACAAGCAGGGGGAATCAATAAAAAAAGTTGAAATGTCCCGGGCTTGTCTGAACGATCACACTGAGTGAACATATTCCAATAGGTAACCCCTGGTATGCTCATGTGCATACCAGGGGTTTTCTTATGCGAAAATACTGCTGCTCTTAGCTGCAGATGGCAGCCAGCAGTGTTTGTCATTACTGCGTCTCTCCTTTCCTGCTATTCCTGAAAGAGCCTTCACACCTCTCCGATCCAATCTGAAGCCTAAACAACCAGCAAACCGCTTAAGCTTTTCAAGGTCTAACTATTGAACAATCCTTTTTGCGGACATCTTGAGGAGGAATTCAATTTAATGAAAAATTATTATCTACGCTTAGTCCTATCTCCCATACCATTTTCTTCAAAAACCATAGAATATTTTATCTTTACAAAAGGAGATGAATTACTATGGCAAGCTGCTGCGGCTGTTGTCCGGACGATTCAATGAGAGGCGATATCGTTACGGATGATTTTTGCGGTAATTTCAATGTACCATGCAGGGGAGGAGGCAACCCTCTGCCCGAGCTGCTGTGGAGGGCGGCAAATGTATTAAACGGAGTGGAAACAGCAGGCACGGTAAGTGTATATTATGATAGCGGCTGTGCGGATGAACTGCTGATGATTCCAATTGTCCTTGTTAATGGAGCAGAGGAAAATCTCGCTCCAATTTTAATAGCCCCTGGCAATACAAGATCGTATACGACTAAAAATTTGGTAGGCTTGCTTATTGTATGTTCTTCCGAAAGCAATCAGCAGGGCTCCTGCAGAGGGAAATATTGCATCACGTATCACTATGATGTACTTGCTGTCTAAAACTCTAGTATTGAATGCGTCATCAAAGCACGATTCTTATTGACCTTTATCGAAGTGAGGCGAGAAAATGGATGACACAAGATGGATTGAAAGCCGATGTCCGGAATTTATTTATCCAAAGGGCTGTCAGGGCATATATCCGCCTAAACCACCCTGTCCCAAGCCAAAAATAGAAAAACGCCTCATTTCTGATGAGGTTTGCGGAAATATTAGTCAGCCCTGCGACGGAAGCTTTGTGGAGTATTGGAGAGCAGTCGGTCTGCCGCAATTCCCTTCAGCCACTGTATCGGTCGTGAATAAAAGTGATTGCATCATGACTGTCCGGGCAGATACGA
The DNA here is from genome assembly GCF_050107715.1 of Metabacillus sp. 84. Taxonomy (NCBI): domain Bacteria; kingdom Bacillati; phylum Bacillota; class Bacilli; order Caryophanales; family Bacillaceae; genus Metabacillus; species Metabacillus sp. 84. The sequence goes on from NZ_JBNILN010000019.1 coordinate 26,186, forward strand.
ACGGTGACGGTGTGCCGAATGCTACTCTATTTCAGCTGACTGAAAGGAATCAGACGAAATCTGTGACGATCGGCAGCATTAGTCAGCTTGAGGTAAGGTGTCAGAATGGCAGTACGCCAAGTGGAACGTGCAGCGGTACTTTTTGCCTGACCCTCCACTACGAGAGAGACATTATCCATCTATTGGATTAACAATCCGGATGCTCAGGCAAAGAAAAGAGCCTGCACTGTGTGAAAATAGTGTCAAAAGTTTGTCATTTCCTTGGAAATATTCCAAAATTGAGCATTTCAATAATGTTTCATTTGTCTAAACATGGTATAGTATTTGTCGTTAATGCAAAAAGGATCCGCTTTACGCGGATCCCTGCCATTACTTTAAAACTTGATAGATGGTCACGTAAGAAGGTCGGGGGAAGATGGATTTTTGATCAACCCCGTCAGAGGTTCCTCTCTTTTTGTGGGCCTGCTCATAGGCGTTTGACTGCTGCCAGTTTTTAAAAGAGGCTTCGTCCTCCCACAATGTGAGGATGACATACGTATCATCGCGCAGCGGTCGGAGAACGCGGATTGCAGCGAAGCCGGGTTCGTTTTCAATCATCCTGGCCCGTTCCTTAAAGCGCTGCTCAAACAGCGGTTTTCCTTCTTCTGTAACAGGAATGTTATTTAATACAGCGTATCCGGCTCTCTCAAATAACCCGGCTGTGTCGAGCACCTCATACCTTTTCGGTTCCTTCAGCATCGTTTCTCCATCTGTCTCGTGAATCAGCATCGCACTCTCATCCGTATGCATCAGGAGCATATTCTCCTGCGCATTTCTTTCTGCAATACCCTCTAAATAGTCAACTGTTCCAAATGTCATGTACAAGTTCATCGGAATCACCTCTTGTTCATTATAGTCAGTATTCAAGTTCAGAGCCATTCATGAACTGTACATATTAATACCTGAAAATACCAATCCTAAAACCTAAACAGGAAATCCCACAGAATCGGGTGATAAAATGAAGCGTTTTACAATAAGGACGGCTGCTGCATTGGGAATTATCATCATTTTTTCATTAACAGGTTATCTTACTATATTAGTTGCCGGCAGCACGATGATTGATGAGAAAAAACTGGTCATGCCTTCCGCCACACGGCTTGTGGATGCAGAGGGAAAAGAAATAACCCGGCTGTATGAGCAAAACAGAGAGATTGTCGGGATTGAAAAAATACCCAAACACGTTCAGCAAGCATTTATCGCAGTTGAGGATCAGCGATTTTATGAGCACAGCGGGATTGATGTGAAGGCAATTGGACGGGCTGTTTATAAAGACATCGCAGCAGGAGGAAAGGTTGAGGGCGGGAGCACGATCACTCAGCAGCTCGCAAAAAATGTCTTTTTGTCAGGTGAAAAATCCTGGCTTAGAAAAACAAAGGAAGCTGCGATAGCCATCAGTCTTGAAAACAAATACAGCAAGGAAAAGCTTTTGGAAATGTATTTAAACCAGCTTTACTTCGGGCATGGCGCTTATGGAGTAGAGGCAGCGTCCCGTTATTTTTTCCAAAAGGATGTTTCTGAACTGACAGTGGAAGAAGGGGCAACGCTTGCTTCGCTTCCAAAAGCTCCGTCTTCCTATTCTCCGATTCTTCACCCTGAAAAAGCGAAGGAGCGGAGGGATACGGTGCTCTCTCTTATGGAGGAGCAGGGACATCTCTCAGCAGAGGATGCAGTGAGCCTCCAGGGGAAAACACTTGGGCTGAATGTCAGCAAGAAGCTTGACCGCCCATGGCTATACAGCTATGTTGACCTCGTGATGGACGAAGCAGAGGAAACCTACTCGATTTCGAATCAGGAGCTGCTGCGGGGCGGATATACCATTACGGTCCCCCTGAATCAGGAGATTCAAAAGAAGGCTTATGAAGCGTTTCAATCCGATTCAAACTTTCCGGGAACAAATAATGAAGCTCAAGGTTCATTTGTCCTGCTGGACAATCAGACGGGGGGTGTAATGGCTGCTGTAGGCGGCAGGGATTATGTTCCAAAAGGGTACAACCGCGTAACTGCAAAAAGGCAGCCGGGTTCTACGTTTAAGCCGCTGGCTGTTTTCGGACCTGCCATGGAAGAAAACCTGTACGAGCCCTATTCGCTTCTCTCGGATTCCTTTCAAACCTACGCAGGCGGCTATGCACCGGAAAACCATGATGACCGGTACCAGGGACAGGTGACGATGTTTGACGCACTCATAAATTCCAAGAATGCTCCTGCTGTTTGGACGATGAACGAACTTGGAATCGAAAAGAGCAAAACATACCTGGAAAAGCAAGGGGTAGGTGTCGAGGATGACGGACTGGCTATTGCTCTCGGAGGTCTGACAGAGGGAGTAACGCCTCTGCAGCTTGCCAGCGCTTATCGCGTCTTTCCTAAAGAAGGCATGTATGCGGAAGCGTATTTCATTGACAGCATTCAGGATCGGAACAGGAAGGTCATCGGGGAAAGGGAGCAGAAAGAATCCAGAGTCTATTCTAAACAGACCGCGTGGAATATGACGAGGATGCTTCAGCACACGGTCAGCGAAGGGACAGCGAAAGACGGCTCTTATTCTGGAGACCTGGCAGGAAAAACCGGAACAACCTCTTACCCGAAAAAAGAAGGAGCCGTGATGGATGCCTGGTTTGCAGGCTTTACTCCTGAAGTAACCGGCGCCCTGTGGATGGGATATGACCATACGACGGAAACCCGGCATTTAACGGCTGGGAGCTCTTATCCGACGAAGCTTTTCAAAGCCATTATCAGCGAAGCGGAATCCGTGCCGAAAACAGCTTTTGCTGTGCCACAGGGTACGGATGATCTTGAAAAGCCAATCAGACTGAAAGCCCTCAATGATATTCATGCTGATTATGCGTTTGAGCCTCTCGGATTAATAACGGTCTCGCTATCGTGGGAAAAGCAGGAAGATCCGCGTGTTGAGTACAGGATTTATGAAAAGGATGGAGGCAGTGAAAAGCTGATTGGCAAGGTGAAAAATGGCAGCTCTTATGACATCCCTTTCAGCAATGTGTTCTCATCAGCTTCCTATAAAGTGGTGCCTTTTAATGAACAGACGAACGAAGAAGGCAAAGGCACGCCATATGTTCAGCCTAAGATTTTTTCCGGCATGTAAAAGAAAGGAGCCCCCGGGCTCCTTTTTAGTCTATTTTTTGACAAATGCCCGTCTCTGCTATACTAATGAAATGAGAACGTTTATATTGGAAACACATACATACGAGATTAAGTAAGGTGGGAGAATCATGGAATCCAAACCATTCAATGATGCCTTTTTGAAGGCTTGCAGAGGGGAAAAGACCGATCATGTACCGCTATGGTTCATGAGGCAGGCGGGACGCTCCCAGCCGGAATACCGGGAAATTAAAGAAAAATACGGGTTATTTGAAATAACTCACCAGCCTGAGCTTGCAGCTTACGTTACAAGGTTGCCCGTAGAGCAGTATAATACGGACGCCGCCATTCTATACAAGGATATCATGACTCCGCTTCCGGCAATTGGAGTGGATGTGGAAATTAAGACTGGAATCGGTCCGGTGATCAGCAATCCGATCCGGAGCGTAAAGGATGTTGAAAGGCTTGGGGAAATTCATCCTGAAGAAGACATCCCGTATATCCTCGATACCATCAGAATTCTGACGAAAGAACAGCTTCAAGTTCCGCTTATCGGGTTCGCAGGAGCTCCATTCACATTGGCAAGCTATATGATTGAAGGCGGTCCATCCAAAAATTACAACAAAACCAAGGCATTTATGTACTCTGAGCCCAAAGCGTGGTTTGCGCTCATGGATAAGCTTGCCGATACGATGATTACGTATATTGAATCCCAGGTAAAGGCGGGAGCTAAGGCCATCCAGATTTTTGATTCATGGGTTGGGGCTTTGAATGTTATGGATTACAGAACGTTTATAAAGCCGGTCATGAGCCGTATTTTCACAAGCCTTGCATCGCTTGAAGTACCGCTTATTATGTTTGGTGTCGGGGCAAGCCACCTTGCCAGGGAGTGGCATGACTTGCCGCTGGATGTTGTTGGCCTTGATTGGAGGCTTTCCATTGATGAAGCAAGAACTCTCGGATTGACGAAAACCCTTCAGGGCAACCTCGATCCTGCCATATTGCTTGCGCCATGGAACGTAATAGAAGAAAGACTGGCTGACATCGTCGATCAGGGAATAAAAACCGATCGGTATATCTTTAACCTGGGTCACGGAGTGTTCCCGGATGTGCAGCCGGACACACTTAGAAAAGTAGCCTCATTTGTTCATGAATATTCTGCGGCCCGCAAATAACTGAAAAAACATTCCAAGAGCATCCTGCTTGGAATGTTTCCTCTTAAAGTGGCAAAATGGAAAACATAAGGGAAAGGATTGTGTTCCTTTTCACAAAATAAAAGAGGTGCTTGGATCATGAAAACAAAGATGGGCCTTCTCGTAATGGCTTACGGAACTCCATATAAAGAAGAAGATATTGAACGGTATTATACGCATATCCGCCACGGCAGACCCCCGGCGCCTGAAATGCTCCAGGATTTAAAAGACCGCTATGAAGCGATCGGAGGGATTTCTCCGCTGGCGAAAATCACTCTCGAACAGGCAGAAAAGCTTGAGCGGCATTTGAACACGGTTCAGGATGACATTGAATTTACCATGTATCTTGGCTTAAAGCATATCGAGCCTTTTGTTGAAGACGCCGTTAAGCAAATGCACGAAGACGGCATTACAGAGGCTGTGAGCATTGTCCTTGCTCCCCACTATTCAACCTTCAGCATTAAATCCTATAATGGACGGGCAAAGGAAGAAGCAGAAAAGCTCGGCAATCTCTCCATTACTTCGGTTGAAAGCTGGTACCGGGAACCGAAGTTTATTCAATACTGGTCTGACCGGGTCAAGCAGACGCTGGATGCGATGTCAGAGGAAAATAGAAAAACAGCCGTACTCATTGTCTCTGCCCACAGTCTGCCTGAAAAAATTATCGCGGCAGGAGATCCATACCCGGATCAGCTGAAAGAAACGGCTGATTTAATTGCCGAAGCGGCAGGTGTACAGAATTATGAGATCGGCTGGCAAAGCGCCGGGAATACCCCGGATCCATGGATCGGACCGGATGTACAGGATCTGACCCGCGATTTATATGAACAAAAAGGATACAGAAACTTTATCTACACACCCGTAGGGTTTACAGCCGACCACCTTGAGGTCCTGTTTGATAACGACTATGAGTGCAAAGTCGTAACAGATGAACTGGGAGCAGGCTACTTCAGGCCGGAAATGCCGAATGCACAGGATGAGTTCATTGACTGCCTGTCAACTGTAGTGCTCAAGCATCTTCATAAGTAATGAAAAGAAGGCGAATACAATGAACACAAAAAAAATTGTGATTTTAGGCGGCGGGCTTACTGGTCTTTCCGCCGCCTACTACCTGCAAAAGGAACTGGCAGCCCGTTCAGAGAAAGCGGAGATTACGCTCATAGAAGCAAGTCCGAGACTCGGCGGGAAAATCAAGACGGTCCGCAAAGACGGATACGTGATTGAAAGAGGCCCTGATTCCTTTCTAGAAAGAAAATCAAGTGCTCCCGAGCTTGTAAAGGATCTCGGCCTGGAAAGCCAGCTTGTAAACAACGCGGTCGGCCGTTCGTATGTTATGCTTAAGGACGGCCTTCACCCCATTCCAAGAGGAGCTGTAATGGGGATACCGACGCAGGTAAAACCGTTTGTGACTTCAGGCCTTTTTTCTTTAACAGGCAAGCTCCGGGCAGCGGGAGATTTTATCCTTCCTAAAGGCGAACAGCAGAACGATCAGTCATTGGGCCGGTTTTTCAGACGGAGGCTTGGGGACGAGGTAGTAGAAAATCTGATTGAGCCGCTTCTATCCGGAATATATGCAGGGGACATTGACAAGCTCAGTCTGATGTCTACCTTCCCGCAATTTTACGAAACGGAGCAGGAGCATAGAAGCCTGATTCTCGGAATGAAAAAATCTGTGCCCGGCACAAGCCAAAAGCATGATCCTTCCAGAAAGAAGGGGATTTTTCAGACGCTGACGGGCGGCCTGGAAACACTCATTGAAGCACTTGAGAAAAGCCTGACCGGCGTCCGGGTCTTAAAAGGGACAAGAGTAAATGCAATCAAAAAGCAGTCCAATGGAACGTATGAAATTGGTCTGAGCAGCGGATTGCAAGTGGAAGCAGATTCCGTCATTATGGCTCTGCCGCACACAGCTGCAGGGAGCTTGTTAGAGGATAGCGAATTTGATTATTTCCGCCAAATGCCTTCCACGTCAGTAGCAACGGTTGCTCTCATTTTTTCAAAGGAAAACGTCAGCATGACCAAAGAAGGAACAGGCTTTGTTATCTCAAGGAACGGCGGCTACTCCATTACCGCATGTACATGGACGAACAAAAAATGGCCTCATACAGCACCGGATGATAAAGTAATTCTTCGCGCCTACGTAGGCAAGGCAGGAGAAGAAACCATCGTTGACCAATCTGATGAACAGCTCGCAGCGATCGTGATGGAAGATTTAAAGAAAACAATGGCGATTAGCGGTAAACCAGAAGATTATGTGGTCAGCAGATGGAAGCAGTCGATGCCGCAATACAATGTGGGGCACCGTGAGAACATGGAAAGAATCAGCCATTATACAAGTCAAACATACCCTGGTCTTTACCTTGCAGGAGCGTCCTTCGGGGGAGTCGGTCTTCCGGATTGCATTGATCAGGGTAAGGCAGCGGTAAAGAAGACAATGGAGTATTTAAAATTATAGATGCAGCTTTGATAATGAGATTAAGCTGGGGCACCGTAAGCACAGGCGTTTCATTCGCATCACGTTGAAGAAGCAGGGGACAGGCATTGCGTCTGTCCCCTGCTTTTGCTGCCGTCCTTTACTCCGGCACCGGATCTGGGGAGCTTAGACGCACGAGGGTCTGGCAGCTTGATGTTTTCCCTCCCGAATTGTTTTTGCAGCAATAAAGCTTGGGATCAGCCACCACACCGTCGCATCGAAACAGGATTTAGGCGCAGCAGAGAGCGGGACCTGTCCCGCATGAATGCCTCCGGCCCATGATACGACCTGTCCCGGAAGACCACCTCCGGCCCCTGATACGACCTGTCCCGGAAGACCACCTCCGGCCCCTGATACGACCTGTCCCGGAAGACCACCTCCGGCCCCTGATACGCTAAAGGAATGGGGGTCAGAGGCAAAGACTGTTTCTTCTTGATCCTTCAACGCTTCTATTGCTATGGGGAAGAGCAAGACTAGTAGACATAATCGGGGTCGGAGGCGTCCTCCGACCCCTTTCTCGGCTGAAACGCGGGACAGAGGAGCTGCGTTGTTCTCCCTTGTCCTGTAATGGATTTGCTGGGGTAGGGACAGAGGTTTAGTGCATTAGCAGAGTGGGGGACGGAGGCAAAACCCATGCAGTGCTTAGCTCTCCATTTAGAATCACCATTCCGGTTGCCCACTGATTTTAAAGACCTTGCAATCTCAAAATAAAGAGAGTATAGTGAAAGTACTGACTGACTAAAATGTTCAATTGGTCATTTTTAGGAGTGAAGAAGAAGTGAGTATTGACCGGAAGCGGCTGATTATTGATGCAGCAACAAAATCGTTTACTCAATTTGGATATAAGGCCACTACCATGGATCTTGTAGCCAAACAGGCGAATGTCGGAAAAGGGACGATTTATACGTTTTTCAAAAACAAAGAAGAGCTGTTTGACGAAATTTTTACGGCGCTATTAGCGGAAATAAAGCATGCTGCGGATGAAGCGATCCATCCTGAATTCAGTTTTTTCGAGAATGCGCACCGGGCGCTGTACAGCGTTCTGGAGTACCGGAAAAAGCATCAGCTGACCATTAAAATTTTTCAGGAAAGCACAGAACTTGGAACACCTGCGGTTCTGGAGGTCGTTTCAAGGCTTGAAGGAATGGTCATCGGCTACATTAAGCAGCGGATTCAAAAGGCCGTAGAAAAGGGCGAAATAAGTCCGTGTGACCCGGAGCTGACGGCGTTTCTGATGCTGAAGCTTTACATCTCGCTCATTTTCGACTGGGAAAAGAACCACGAACCGCTTACGAAGGAAAAAATCGCCGAACTTTTTGAGCTTTATTTTCTTAAAGGGTTATCCGTCTAGGTAATCCTGTCTTTTTTGCTTAAGAATGACTAAATGAACAAAATGGTCAGAAGTACATTACAGGAGGTTTTAACATGTCACTGCTCGCTAAAGAGTGGAAGGCGCTGCTAACAAACAAAAAGATATTAATACCGGTCATTGCGGTTCTGTTTATTCCTGTGTTATATGCTGGAATGTTTCTTTGGGCGTTTTGGGATCCTTATGAAAATCTGGAGCAGCTGCCGGTTGCAGTCGTTAATCAGGATAAGGGGGCTGAATACGAAGGGGAAGATCTTCAGGTCGGCAAGGATCTTGTCGGTAACCTGAAAGAGAATCCTGATTTCAAATGGGTTTTTGTAGACCAGGAAACAGCCGATAAAGGATTAGAAAATCAAAAATATTACATGAAGATAGAAATTCCTGAAAATTTCTCAGAAAATGCAACTACGCTTCTTGATGACCAGCCTAAAGAGCTGGAAATGAAGTATGTGCCAAACGAAGGGTTTAATTTCCTTTCTGCCCAGATCGGAAATACAGCAATTGAAAAGATTAAAGAAGAAGTGGCTAATGAAGTTACCAAAACGTATGCAGAGGGAATTTTCGGAGATGTAGAAAAACTTGCAGACGGAATTGGAGAGGCAAGTGAAGGTGCCTCTGAAATCGATTCAGGCACAGGCGACCTTAAAGCCGGTTCAGGTACACTGAAGGATGGTTTGAGCCAGCTGGCTGAGAACTCCATTAAGTTTAAAGAAGGAGTCCAATCTGCTTCAGAAGGAACCAAAGACCTTCAGAGCGGAATGAACGATCTTGACAGCGGTCTCGGAGAACTGAAAGAGGGCTATAGTGGTCTGCAAGGCGGAATTAATGAGCTTGCAGACGGAAATGCTCAGCTTGCAGCAGGATCTGAAGAGCTAAACAGCGGTACCGGTGAACTGAATGAAAAGGTTCCGCAGCTGACAGATGGAGCGAAACAGGTTAGTGAAGGGACTGCCGCTCTAGACCAAAAGTTTGCAGAATTTGATAAAGGACAGCAGGAAGCCAAGGAAGGTGCGGAGCAGCTTTCAGGCGGAATTGACCAGCTGCAGGCTAAATTGAAGGAGCTGGAACCAGTCCTTGCAGCCCTTCCAAAGGATCAGCGAGATGAATTGACAGCAGCGATTGACCAGCTGAATACAGGAAGCGATGAGCTGTCAGCCGGAGTGGGAGAGCTTGCCAAAAATTCCTCTTTAATCGCGGGGCAGACAGATAAGCTTGCACAGGGTGCAGCAGCCGTTTATGAAGGACAGCAAGGCGTTCAAACAGGTGTGAGCGAACTCGCTGAAGGTCAGAAGGATTTGAATGCAGGCATTCAGAAATCCGCCGAAGGATCTTCTGAACTCAGCAAAGGAGCAGCCGATTTTGGAACGGGTCTAAACGATGCCAAGGAAGGATCGGCCGCACTTGCCAGCGGCAGCACCGAGCTTACCTCCGGCGTCGGCGAGCTTGAATCCAATTCTGGCGAGCTTGAAAAAGGCGCAGGACAGCTTGCTGATGGTGCATCTGAACTGGATAAAGGCGTTGGCGGCCTTTCAAGCGGTACATCTGAGTTAAGCCAAGCACTTGCTGATGCTGCAGATGAAACGAAGGATACGAAAGGCTCTGAGCCGCTTTATGAAATGATGGCCAAGCCCGTTGGTGTACAAAGCGAGAAAATGAACGAGGTCCCTAACTATGGAACAGGGTTTACACCGTATTTTCTTTCCCTCGGATTGTTTGTCGGAGCGCTGCTGATCTCTATTGTATTCCCGCTTAAACAGTCGGCCGGGGATCCAAAATCAGCTTTGTCCTGGTTCTTCAGCAAATTCGGTGTATTGCTGGCAGTCGGAGTTATTCAAGCTTTAATTGCAGACGCAGTCCTGCTTTTCGGACTGCAAATAGAAGTTCAGAATGTCGGACTGTTCATCCTCTTTAGTATTTTGACCAGCTTGGTATTTCTGACTCTGATTCAATTCTTTGTTACCTCTCTCGGTGACCCGGGACGGTTTGTGGCCATTCTTATTTTGATTTTGCAGCTTACGACATCAGCAGGAACATTCCCGCTGGAGCTCATTCCCGAGCCGCTGCAAATCTTTAATTACTGGCTTCCAATGACGTATTCCGTCGCCGGATTTAAAGCCGTAATCTCAAGCGGTGATTATAGTTATCTTTGGAGCCAATCTGCTGTTTTAATCGGCATGATGCTTCTCATGATGGCCGGTACAATTATTTATATGTTCTTCCAGGTAAGAAAAAATAAACAAATAAAGACAGCGGAAGAAGTATAACCGGTCAGCAGCCCGGCTCTCGTGATGGGAGCCGGGTTTTTTTTGATTCAGGCATAGCATAAAAGGACAGGCTTGCATTGTCTTAATCGCTGCAGCCTAATGGCGATAAAATGTATCTTCTATGAATCTTATATTGAAATGATGAAAACATTTTCATATAATGGTAAATGTAAGCGCTTGCTTACAGGGGAGGCGTGGAAAAAATGGCAACGATAGAGGATGTGGCGAGAAGTGCCGGGCTGTCCCGGACTACTGTGTCCAGGGTGATTAATGACCACCCCTATGTATCTGCTTTGAAAAAAAGAAAAGTAATGGAAGCGATGGAGCAACTGGGCTATGTTCCAAATTCCGCTGCAAGAAGCCTTAGAAATCAGCGGACCGGTGTTATTGCTGTACTCATTCCAAGGGTGATGAACCCGTTTTTCAGCCAGCTGATCGAAACCCTTGAGCTTGCAGCATCTGAAAGCTTCTATCAGCTAATAATCTGCCAAACTCAATATTCAGCTCAAAAGGAATTAACCTATTTAAATTTGCTTAAAACAAGACAAGTAGATGGCGTCATTTTAACCTCTGCCGAAAATGACTGGGGCATTATAGAGGAATATCTGGATTATGGACCGGTTGTCTTATGCAATGAATTTGAGGAAAAAGCCAATGTCCCGATGATTTTTATGGATCAGAAGGAAGCGGGCTATAAAGCGACGAAGCATATGATTGAGCAGGGACACCGGAAAATTGCCTACTGCTGCGGCAGGTATCGGAGCAACGTTGCTGCTGCGCGGGAGGAAGGGTTCAAGCAGGCTTTATTTGAAGCAGGCCTGCCGTTCGATGAGTCCGATTCTTACCGGGAAGCAATCACTAGTGAAGACGGAAAGGATATTTTTCAAATGATCCGTCAAAGCCAGAACCGTCCAACGGCAATTTTTACAGGATCGGATGAAGTCGCAGCTGGAATTATTTCCGAGGCAGCCCGTTGCAATTGGAAGATCCCTAATGATCTCGCCGTCGCCGGATTTGATAATCAGGTTATCACAGAGCTTATGAATCCGAGGATCACGACAGTGGAACAGCCTGTTTGTGAAATGGCGCTGAAAACGATGGAAATCATGATGTCCAGAATCCGGATGAAGCAGTTTTCCGGAAAAGAAATGCATAAATTCTCTATGAAGCTGATTGTTCGTGAATCTACTAAACTACAGGCTGAACTGGCAAGGATTCCATACTAAAATGGACCTGCCGGCTCGGCTTTTTGTATGGGCGCCGATAGCAGTGATTGACCCAAACCCAATTCCGGCTAATCCTTGTAAGCTAGGCGATGCTAAAGCATGGTGCTCATTAATAAAACATGCTGATTGGAGCGGAATAGGTGAGACCCGCCCGCCTGAGCATAAGCGGACCAATCACCAGCAATTTTTACAGAAAAAAAAGAGCCACCCGGCTCTTTTTTATTATAAATCCTGAACGTTCATGCATGTGCTGCAGGTGTTGCCGTAGCACTCGTGCTGCTCTTCAATCTCTTTTCCGCATTCGGAGCATTTCTTCCCAGGTAAGTTTCTAAAAAATTCAGTTAATTTAACTAACATGTTATCCCCTCCATGTCGTTTTGATATATTTATTGTATTATAACAGTGGTGATTTAGTCAACACCTGTTTTGTAACAATATGATAAAGTATTCAAAATAAGCTTCACTCCCGTTTCCAGCATAACTCTTCTTTGCTTTCAGCTTGCGGTTCACTGGGTCTATTAGGTATATTGAACGGTAGAGAATTCTTTTTAAGGCGGTGCAGAGTGTGAAGCTGACGGTGATTGGACATTGGGGAGGCTTTCCTGGACCTGGAGAAGCTTCATCCGGCTATTTGTTTCAGAAGAACGGATATAATCTGCTTGTTGACTGTGGAAGTGCTGTGTTGTCCCATCTCCAGTCTTATGTGCAAATTAAGGATCTTCATGCCGTATTGATCTCTCATTATCACCATGATCATATAGCTGATATTGGACCGCTTCATTATGGCCGCCTTGTTTCCGGAATGGCAGAGGAAGGAGTGCCGCTTTTGCCGATTTATGGACATACTGGAGACAGTGAGGGATTTAACAGGCTTACCTACAAGAATGTTTCAAAAGGCATCTCATATGATCCCTTTCAACCCCTCAGGATAGGACCTTTTCAAATTGAATTTCTTAAAACCAATCATCCGGCAGAGTGCTACGCATTCCGGATTTCAGATGGAGAGTCGTCTGTGGTCTATACGGCAGACTCAAGCTATAAAAAAGAATTGATTCCATTTGCCAAGGAGGCCGATCTGCTCCTGACGGAATGCAATTTATATGCCGGCCAGGATGGCGGCGGGGCAGGTCATATGACCAGTCTTGACGCAGGGGCTATCGCAAAGCATGCCGGTGTGAAGGAATGCATTCTCACCCATCTCCCTCACTTCGGGAAGCATGAGGATTTGCTCACGCAAGCAAAAACTATATACGAAGGACCAATCAGGCTGGCCGCAAAAGGTTTAACCTGGTCAGTGAATTAAGGAGGAAGCAAGATGGCGCAAATGCTGTTTATCGACAACAATCATATTACAGACCCGAGGATGAACCTCGCTATCGAGGAGTACTGCCTCAAAAATCTCGATCCCGAGCAATCGTATCTTTTATTTTACATAAATGAGCCTTCTATTATTATCGGGAAAAATCAGAACACGATTGAGGAAATTAACACGAAATATGTTGAGGAACAAGGACTTCACGTAGTCAGAAGGCTCTCAGGCGGCGGAGCCGTTTATCATGATCTGGGGAACCTGAACTTCAGCTTTATCACGAAGGACGACGGGGACAGCTTCCACAATTTTAAGAAGTTTACGGAGCCTGTCATTGAGGCGCTTAAAAGGCTCGGTGTAAATGCTGAGCTCAGCGGAAGAAATGATATTCTGGCAGAAGGCCGCAAAATCTCAGGCAATGCCCAATTTACGACCAGGGGCAGAATGTTCAGCCATGGAACGCTTTTGTTTGATTCTGAGATGGAAAACGTAGTTTCAGCTCTCGTCGTAAAAAAAGACAAAATCGAATCAAAGGGAATCAAATCGATTCGCAGCCGTGTGGCGAACATCAGCGAATTCCTTGAGAAAGAAATAACAATCGAAGAATTTAGAACCATCCTGCTCAGCTATATATTTGACACTAATGGAGAAGTGCCCCAATATGTGCTTACTGACGAAGATTGGGACAACATAAGGAAGCTGTCAGAGGAACGGTATCAAAACTGGGACTGGAATTACGGAAAGTCTCCAAAATTCAACCTGCAGCATTCCCACCGTTTTCCTGTCGGGCAAATCGACATCCGGATGGAAGTAAGCAAGGGAACCATACATGAATGCAAAATTTTTGGTGACTTTTTCGGAGCGGGCGATGTTTCTGAAATTGAGGAGCTGCTTACCGGGGCTAGGTACGAAAAATCGGAACTGGAGAAACGGATGAGACCGGTGAACATCCAGCACTATTTTGGAAACATTACTAAAGAACAATTTATGGATTTGCTTTACTGAAAAACGGCCGTTTAGAGCGGCCGTTTTTATATATATGGGCTGGCATCCATAATCCGTTCCGCAGCTTCCATGAGCTTTGGCAGAAACTGAAGGATCATACTGGATCGTTCTTTAATATCAGTCTGCGAAGAAATGCCCAGGTCTGCAGCTGCTGAACGAAAAGCAGCCTCATATCTATTCTGAACTTCCGGTCTTGCATCTGCCTCCAGGATTTTCTGGCACCGGGCGAAGTTTGCCGTAATCCAAAACATGGCTTCTCTATGATAACCAGAGTCGATCAGATTCCGGCTTCCCTCTATGGCAATCGGCTTTGCAGCCCGGGTAATGTCCGAACTGAAAAAGAAGCGGGTCTTGGCAATCCCGGATGCCTCGTCAAATACAAGTTCAAGCTGATCGAGATGGTGTGCCGTTCTTTGAGGACTCATATCTTTGCAGCCAAGAAGGGTAATCAACTCTTCATACACCCCGTCAAAGATGAGAGGTTTGAAGTACTTTTCGCGCTGCAAGGTAGCGAAGCCTTACCGTCGGATTCTGAAGATCCGCAGTGAGAATCACGTGTGCACAAACCCCGCACGGAAAAAGCCATGCGGTTACTGCATCAGGCCATGAGGCTTCAGAATCTGCACAGATAAGCCCTGAAGTGATTCGGTCCATAGCATTTGAACACCTTTTCCGCACCTCTCCCCGTTCCGTGAATTTGGCAGAAACCGTTCTCTGAAGGCGGCGCAAATGGCCTGTTGGATCAGCTATAATCGTATCTGTTTTAAATCCATGGGCCAGATGATAGGAAGATAAAATGGTTTCAGCTGTTTTAAAAAGGTGCCAGGGAAGATAGGTTATTTCGAGAAGCACCCCCTTATAATAAAACTTTCCAAGCTTCGGACGCTCCGTTTTATCATCAGAGGCAACCATTACGTCTATATCAGAAAACTCAGGCAGCTCCTCCCAGTCATGCAGGGAAGCTGTTGACCCGGTAAAATAAGCCCCTTTAAACCATGGTTTTTCACCGGGATGCTGTTGAACCCAGTCTGCCGCTTTTCTTCTCGCTTCGCCAACTCTCATTCCCTTTCCCCCTTTTTGTTCTCTATTATACTTTCATAAGATTCAAAAACGGTTCAAAGGGTATGAAACAGGGAAGGCTTTGTCGAATCAGAAAGGGTGAAAAAAGATGGCAAGAACAGGGGAGATTTTGGCGGATATTCTGGAAAGGTGGGGAGTGGACCACCTTTACGGAATGCCTGGTGATTCCATTAACGAATTTGTAGAAGAACTTAGAAAAGCCAGAAACGAGCTCCGTTTTTATCAGGTAAGGCATGAGGAGGTCGGTGCGCTTGCAGCAGGGGCATACGCGAAGCTCACCGGAAAAATTGGTGTTTGCCTCTCCATAGCAGGACCGGGAGCGATTCATCTTCTGAACGGGCTCTACGATGCAAAGGCAGACGGTGCGCCCGTCTTAGTAATAGCAGGACAGGTACATAGCACTCAGATTGGAACAGATGCGTTCCAGGAAATAAACCTCGAGCGGATGTTTGATGATGCGGCTGTATTCAACAAGCGGGTTCAATCTCATGAACAGCTTCCGGACCTTTTGAATCAGGCAATCCGTACGGCATACGCTGAAAAGGGGCCTGCCGTATTGATTGTACCGGATGACTTGTTTGCTGAAAAAGCAGAATGGGATCAGCCCCTGACTTCGGATATCCTTGCGGAAACAACGGGGTTTCCTGACCAGAAGGATATGAAGCTCGCTGCCGAAATGATTGACAGGGCTAAGAAGCCGGTCATTCTCGCAGGAAAAGGAGCGCTCGGGGCTAAAGAAGAACTGGCCCTTTTTGCAGAAAAAATTGGTGCACCTGTTGCGGTATCGCTTCCCGGAAAAGGGGCAATTTCCGATACGCACCCGCTGTCTCTTGGACATATCGGTCAGATCGGGACAAAACAATCGTATTGGGCTATGCAGGAAACCGATCTGCTGATTATGATCGGGACTTCCTTTCCGTACAGAGAATTTCTTCCTGAAAAGGCGGATGCCATTCAAATTGACCTGGAAACAAAATTTATCGGAAAAAGGTATCCGGTCGCATGCGGTTTAAACGGCGATGCTAAAAAGGTTCTGGAATCCTTAATACCCTCCGTTTCCTATAAAAAAGACCGGAAATTCCTTGAAGACAGCAAGAAGCGCATCGAAAGCTGGAGAAAGGAAATCGAAAAGGATAAAGAGCTTGAGACGGACAAGCTCATGCCCCCCCAAGTAATGGCGGAGGTTCAGAAGGTGCTTGCTGATGACGCGATTCTGTCTGTGGATGTCGGGAATGTAACCGTTTGGGCAGCACGGTATTTGGACCTGGACCGTCAGAGTATGCTCCTGTCAAGCTGGCTCGCAACTATGGGCTGTGGGCTGCCGGGAGCGATTTCAGCAAAGGTGGCCGAGCCTGAAAAACAAGTATGGGCTTTATGCGGAGATGGCGGCTTTACCATGGTCATGCAGGATTTCGTTACAGCTGTGCGGTACAAGCTTCCATTTGTGACCGTCATTTTTAATAATCAAAAGCTTGGAATGATCCATTATGAACAGCAGCAGATGGGCCATATTGAGTACGGTACAGAGCTTGGGAGCATTGATTTTGCTGCATTCGCAGAAGCATGCGGAGGAATAGGTGTCCGTATTGAAAGCCGTGATGAAATGAGGATGGCTCTTAAACAGGCTTTACATGCAGACAGACCGGTAATTCTTGATGTGCAGATCCAAGAAGAACCGCCGCTTCCAGGAAACATTTCCTATGATCAAGCGATTCATTACAGATTTTCCGAACGGGAAAGCCCATTCCTTTAGGTGTGGGATGAAAGTGAGGTCGGATACGGAGTACCACTGAAAACCGTAAGGTTTGTGGTGCTTCAAGTATCTGAAATGTTTTGTTCTTTTTTTTATTGTCGCATTGAATCAGTTTTTAAATAAAACTGATACAATAAACCTATGAATGAATATAGAAGAACAAGTACAACCGTATCATTGCTCAACTATCATTTTGTCT
>NZ_JBNILN010000020.1:0-30947 GCF_050107715.1 Metabacillus sp. 84
GAGGTCACACCCGTTCCCATACCGAACACGGAAGTTAAGCTCTTCAGCGCCGATGGTAGTTGGGGGTTTCCCCCTGCGAGAGTAGGATGTTGCCAGGTACAAGTGAAAAGGATCCGCCCGTTTTGAATGGGGGGTCCTTTTTTTGTTTGGGTTTGGGTGGGATGGAAGGGGATTGATACGCCTGGAATGGCGGGAGGGAAGAGGGCGAGCCGCATACCCGAAACCGCCTTGGCCGATGATGGTGGGAACGCCTCCTCGAGCCTGGCGGCCGGGTGCGGGGGATGCCCGGGGTGCCAATTTTGTCGAATCCTCCCGAAAAGTCGATATCCGCCCTGTTTCGGTCGATAAAAGTAAATAATAGCCGATATATTGGAAAAATGGCCGATATATTTCAATAATAGCCGATATAATGAAAATACCGACGATAACCCTTCTCACTTGAAGAATCCCATCGTTCAGCCTCTTACAATTCTAGGCATCTGCCATTCTCCCCCTATCCAATAAAAGAAAATCTCCGTAAAACCTTTGTTAAATCTGTCATTTGATTTAATTTAGACAGAATAACGCAGCATTATCGGTGACTTCGCAACTTCCTCCACCATACGCCTGAAATCACAGTAGGGAAGCGAGCCGCATACCCGAAACCGCCTTAGCCGATGATGGGAACGCCTCCTCGAGTTCGGCTGCCGGGTGCGGGGGGGCCAACTTTGTCGAATCCTCCCGAAAAGTCGATATCCGCCCCGTTGCGGCCAATATAATAAAAATACCGCCGATACCCTCCAAAACAGCCAGCTTACAAAGTACTTTACCCTCGACTTATCCTGTTGCCGCACTGACAGCCGTTATCAAAGCTAGCCGCGAACTCAAAATCCTCCTTTTATATCATCAAAATCAAATGGATTCTCCAATTCAGCAACAGCCCCTTATCGCAAGCTGAAATCCAGGTACCTTTTCAGCCGCTCTCACAAACCGACACACAAGCTGAACCGCAATTCCCCATTGTCCAGCCTGCCGTCCCCATCAATCAGCTGCTCCCCCAGCGCGCGCTGTGCATGCAGCAGCGGCTTTGAGGTCTACCGGAAGCCCCGCCCGCCCCTTGCTCTACATCATCAAGTGCGTCCGATCTTCCACCCAGCCTTTACCGTGAAAATTCCCATTCGCCCAGCAATGCCAGTTTAACTTTTATAGACATACACAGATAGGCGGATGCCCTCATACATTAAGGGCAGAGGGTGAAATGAGGATATATATAAAATTCTGAAACTTGTATACAAATAGCCGCCGCTGGCCAAAATAGCAGTATGGAGGTGGAGGAAATGAATGAGAAAAGAACTGGGGTTCCTGATGGCGAAACATGTATTATCTGCGGGGTGTGTAAGCCAGAAGGAATACATCTCTATACCAGCTTTGTATGCACTGCATGTGAGGCAGAAATAGTGGCAACGGAACCTGATGCACCAAAGTATGATTATTTTGTGAAAAAACTAAGAAGCGTGAAAGCGCCGCCTTTGTATTCTTAATGACCTGCAAGGGTCTTTTTCTTTTATTAAGGTGTTCCTAATGCTTACCCCCAAGGTGACATGGGTGAGCAGAGATTCAATCATCGAGGAGAGTTAAGGGTCCTGTCCAAATTGGACATTACTTGGAATCATTGCTGAAGAGTAGTGTAAAAATTGGTATAATGGAAGTATCGTTTATAAAGGATGGGACCTCTTGCTTATGAACACTCCATTGTTTACAGCTCTTATGAAGCACCAGCAGAATAATCCGGTATCTTTTCATGTGCCGGGGCATAAAAATGGGAAGCTGTTTTCCAGGGAAGCTGCCTGCTATTTTAACGAAGTGCTGAAGCTGGATGTTACAGAGCTTACCGGACTTGATGATCTGCACGATCCACGCGGTGTAATACGAGAAGCCGAAGAACTTGCCGCCTCTTTATATGGAGCTGAAAGAACGTATTTCCTTGTTAATGGGTCTACCGCAGGCAATTTGGCTATGATTCTTGCCTGCTGCGGGGAAGGGGATACAGTCCTCGTGCAAAGAAACAGTCATAAGTCCGTTATGAATTCTTTGGAGCTGGCAAAAGCAGACCCGGTTTTTTTAAGTCCTAAAATAGATTCTGTCCTTCATGTTCCTTCATATGTAGAAGAAGAGAGCATGGCAGAGGCGATACGTGCTTTTCCTCATGCAAAAGCGCTTATTGTGACCAATCCGAATTATTACGGAGTAACGGCGGATCTTTCAAATACCATTCGTCTTGCTCATTCCTATGGCATTCCGGTACTGGTGGATGAGGCGCACGGCGCCCACTTTGGAGCCGGTGCTCCGTTTCCCAAGTCAGCTATTGCTATGGGTGCAGACGCTGTTGTCCAGTCAGCTCATAAAACTTTGCCGGCGATGACTATGGGCTCTTATCTTCATGTTAGCGGTTCTTTGCTGGAAAAGGATCGGATAGGAAAAATATTATCGATGCTCCAAACAAGCAGTCCATCCTATCCGATTATGGCTTCACTTGATTTGGCAAGGGCCTATCTTCAAGATATCAAAGAGAGTGGAAGTGCGGCGCAGATGGCAGAAAATGCCCGGGAGATCCGGGAGTACTTCCATTCTGTAAAGGGAATTAGAGCGGTAAGCACGTCTGATCCGAACGCAGCATCGGATCCATTGAAGTTTTCCCTCGTTTCTGATTGCGGACTCTCAGGGTTTGAGCTTCAGAATCGCTTTGAAAGGCTTGGAGTTTTTGGAGAGCTTGCAGACGAACAGAATTTCCTGTTGATTGCAGGTCTTGGAAATGCGTCTCTGCCTGAGCGAATGATGGATCATGATGCATTTCTCCAAGGCGGAAAAGCGGGGGAGAAAAGAACGCCGGTGTCATTTCCGGTCCTGCCTCTTACGAAACTGGCATTTTCATATAGAGAGATGGAACGTTTAGAAAAAGAAGAAGTTCATATCAGCGTCTCTGCTGGCAGAGTCTTAGCAGAACCCATCATTCCCTATCCTCCCGGCATTCCCCTTGTGCTGTCAGGGGAAAAAATAAGCGAGCAGCATATTAGCTGGATTCTCCAGCTGAAAAAAAGCGGCGCGCGGTTCCAGGGGAGCGGGGAGATGGGAACGGCAGTTGTATATAAGAAAGGTTGAGTGGAATTGAAAGGCTGTTTTATTACATTTGAGGGTCCAGAGGGCGCCGGCAAAACGACCATATTAAAGGAAATTCATAAAAGGCTCCTTGAAAAGGAAGTCATGACAGTAGCTACCCGGGAACCAGGGGGCATCAAGATCGCAGAGCAAATCCGCCGTGTTATTTTAGATCTGGAGAATACGGAAATGGATCCACGAACCGAAGCTCTCCTATATGCGGCCGCCAGGAGACAGCATTTAGTCGAAAAAGTGCTGCCCGCTTTAAAAGAAGGAAAAGTCGTCCTGTGTGACCGGTTTCTGGACAGCTCCCTTGCTTATCAAGGCTATGCCAGAGGGCTCGGAATGGATGAAGTGCTATCGATTAACCTGTTTGCTATTGAAGACATTTTGCCGGATCTGACTATTTATTTTGATATACCGGCTGAAGCAGGTCTTAAGCGGGTATATGCGGGTGAAAATAGAGAAGTAAACAGGCTGGATAACGAAAATCTTCAATTTCACGATAAAGTACAAGAAGGTTACAGGATCATTAAAACTCAAAACCCTGACAGAATCGCTTCCGTTAATGCGGAACAGCCGCCGGAAAAGGTAGCTGAGGACGTATGGACGCTCATTCAAAAAAAACTGTCTCTATCTTAAGGAGGAATTTAGCATGAAAATGGTTATCGCCATCGTACAGGATCAGGATACAAACCGGTTAATTAAATCTCTCACAGACCATAATTTCAGAGTTACGAAGCTTGCAACCTCCGGAGGCTTTTTAAAATCAGGAAATACGACCATCATGATCGGTACAGAGGAAATCAGAGTCCAGAAGGCTCTTCAGATTATAAAAGACAGCTGTAAGTCCCGCGAACAGCTTGTAGCTCCTGTGTCTCCAATGGGAGGGAACGCGGATTCCTACGTTCCTTACCCGGTGGAAGTGGAGGTTGGAGGAGCAACGGTGTTTGTTTTGCCTGTGGAAGAATTCCACCAATTTTAAGGAGCAGGAAAAATGAAAATTAACCAGGATATACGAGTACCAGTCGATAAACGGGAAGTGCGTCAGCAGGATTCTTCTGCAGCAGCTGGAAGCTTCCGTCATGCCGTATTAAAAGAAGCGGGTCAAATGAAAGTTCAGCAGCTGAACCTGATGATCCAGGAGCTCGAATCAACGGGAAGCAGGCTTGCAAGGTCCAGAAACTTTCAGGATTTGGCAAAGGTAAAAGGCCTCGTAAAAAAAATTATCCAGGAAGCGGTAGATTACGGCTTGAAGCTGAAGGAATCAAAAGGCTGGGACTTTCATGGGAACAGCCGTTCGCTTACGGTTGTTGAGCAAATTGACGAAAAACTTGTTGCCTTAACAGAAGATATTTTAAATAAAGAGAAGACCTCCATAGACATCCTCGGTACGGTCGGAGAAATCCGGGGGATGCTGGTTAATTTATATATATAGCGAGTGATGCTTATGAATAGGACTTGGAAGGAGCTGGAGGCTTATCAGCCAAGAGTGCTGAAGCTTCTTGAAAACAGCATAAGGAAAAAAAGGCTGGCCCATGCTTATTTGTTTGAAGGGAAGAAAGGGACCGGAAAAAAGGAAACGGCTTTTCTGCTTGCAAAAAGTTTTTTCTGCACGGATCGAGAGACCGCTGAGCCTTGCGGTGATTGCAGCAGCTGCAGAAGAATTGAATCCGGAAATCACCCGGATCTGCATGTGATTGAGCCCGAAGGACTTTCGATCAAAAAACACCAGATTCAGAGCCTGCAGGAAGAGTTTTCGAAGAAAGGTCTTGAATCATCTAAAAAGTTTTATATGATTTCCCATGCGGATAAGATGACGGCCAATGCAGCCAACAGCCTCTTGAAGTTCCTTGAGGAGCCGGGAGCTGACACGATTGCCGTGCTTACAACTTCGCAAGTCCATTCGATTTTAGATACGATTCAGTCAAGATGCCAAGTCCTTCCATTCAGTCCGCTCCCCTCTTATATTATTCGGCAGGAGCTTGAAAAAGAGGGTGTAATTGGATATATGGCGGCTGCGGCGGCCCAAATGACGAATAATCTTGGCGATGCTAGCGAATTAAGTCGAAATGATTGGTTTGCAGAAGCTAGAGCGTTAGTGATAAAATTGTATGAAGCCTTGACGGTTCGAAAGGAACAGGCTATTGTTTTTATTCATACTCAATGGATGCCATTTTTTTCAGATAAGGATCTTCAGGCGCAAGGGCTGGATTTATTATTATTTTTATATAAAGACCTTCTCTCCATTCAGGTGGGAATGGAAGATGCAATCATCTATATAGATATGAAGGAATCCTTGAAGCAGGAGGCCCTTCAGACAGGTCAGCAACGTATAACAGAGAAGGTATTGAGCATATTGGAGACCAAGCGGAGGCTCCACTCAAATGCGAATCCGCAGCTTTTGATGGAGCAGCTGGTTTTAGCGTTGCAGGAGGGATAATTTTGTATGATGTAGTAGGGGTCCGGTTTAAGAAAGCCGGCAAGATTTATTATTTCGACCCGAACGGGTTTGATATAGATGAGAACGATTGTGTCATCGTGGAGACAGTTCGAGGAGTGGAATTCGGCAAAATTGTCGTTTCAAATAAAAAAGTGGACGAGCATGACGTTGTCCTGCCGCTTAAAAAGGTATTGCGCGTAGCTGACCAAAGAGACCGCATGCTGGTGGAAGAAAATCACACCGCTGCGCTTCAGGCATACGAAACGTGCCAGCAAAAAGTGGCCGAGCACGGACTTGATATGAAGCTGGTAGATGTGGAATATACCTTTGACCGCAACAAGGTCATTTTCTATTTTACGGCCGACGGGAGAGTAGACTTCCGCGAATTGGTGAAGGATTTAGCCTCTATTTTTAAAACGAGAATAGAATTGCGCCAGATTGGTGTCCGGGATGAAGCGAAAATGCTTGGCGGAATCGGCCCGTGCGGCAGAATGCTCTGCTGTTCCACGTTTTTGGGAGACTTTGAACCGGTCAGCATTAAGATGGCAAAGGACCAGAACCTTTCTCTTAATCCAACCAAAATTTCCGGATTATGCGGCCGCCTCATGTGCTGCCTGAAATATGAAAATGATGAATATGAATCCGCGAAAGAATTGCTTCCGGATCTGGGAGAAATAATTAACACCCCGAATGGAAAAGGCAAAGTGGTCGGATTGAACATATTGGAGCGGATTCTGCAGGTTCAGCTGAAGGAACGCGATGGAGTCGTTGAATTCAGCTGGGAAGAGCTTCAGCAGGAAGGCGCCGTATCGATGCAATCCACAGAATGAGGTGGAAAGATTGGAGAAAAAAGAAATCTTCGAATCTGTGACCAGTTTGGAAGAGCAAATTGGATCCTTATATAACCAGCTGGGTGACTTAAAGCAGCATATTGCAGAGCTGATCGAAGAGAATCATGCCTTATCTCTGGAAAATCAAAATTTAAGGAGACGGCTCGAGCTGTCTTCTGGAGAAGATGAAGCCCCTCATACCAACCCGGAGAGGAAGCATCTTCCCACTGAAGAAGACAGCGTGGACATTAGCGAAGGGTATGATAATCTTGCCAGGCTGTATCAGGAAGGTTTTCATATATGCAATGTTCACTATGGAAGTCTCAGAAAAGATGGAGACTGTCTGTTCTGCTTGTCATTCCTCAATAAAAAGTAGCCTCCCGTTTCTTTGGGGGCTTTTTTTATCATCTTGGACAAAAAGTCACCGCAATACGATCTTGCACAGTGTGCATCAGTTTAAAGGACAGGTAAAGAAAGGATCGAACAATGAAACCAGAACTTATAGGGGATGAAAGACTGGATTACTTATTGGCAGAAAATCTCCGCATCATTCAAAGCCCCACTGTTTTTGCTTTTTCATTGGATGCTGTACTTCTTGCAAAATTTGCCTATATGCCGATTCAAAAAGGGAATGTCATAGATTTGTGTACTGGAAATGCAGTGGTGCCGCTTCTGTTAAGCACCCGCTCAAAGGCCCGCATAACCGGAGTGGAGATACAAGAGCGGCTGTATGATATGGGAAAACGGAGTGTCGGGTACAATTCACTTGACCGGCAAATCGAAATGATTCACGGTGATCTGAAGGAGATGCCTTCCATCCTTGGACACCAGAAGTATGATGTGGTGACATGCAATCCGCCCTATTTTAAAACCCCGCAAAAACGGGAACAAAATGAAAACGAACATCTCGCTATCGCAAGGCACGAAATCCACTGTACATTGGAGGATGTCGTCCGCGTCAGCAGCCAGCTTGTCAGGCCTGGCGGCAAAGTTGCGTTTGTTCACCGTCCGGGGCGGCTTCTTGAAATCACGGAATGGATGAAGCATTATAAGATTGAGCCGAAAAGAATTCAATTTGTTTATCCAAAGAAAGGCCGGGAAGCGAACACCCTTTTAATAGAAGGAATAAAAAATGGACAGCCCGACCTGAAGATTCTTCCGCCGCTGTTTGTGTATGACGAAAGCAATGAATACACGAAGGAAGTCAGGACCATCCTTTATGGAGAAGAATAATCATTGTTTCTATGTACTGGAGTGCAGGGACGGAAGCTATTACGGCGGGTATACGAATCATCTTGAACAAAGGATCAAAACACACAATGACGGCAAAGGGGCAAAATATACAAGAGCCCGGCGTCCCGTCGAGCTGCTGTATGCTGCCCGATTCGAAACGAAAAATGAAGCGATGAGAGAAGAGTACTTTTTTAAGAGGCTGACAAGAAAAAGCAAAGAAAAATACCTGGAAGAACACCTTCCAATCTGGAAAAGGATGAATGAGGATGCAGACACAGCAGAGCTTCAGGGAGAGGCCGGAAGCGGGGGTACTTTATCTCGTTCCGACACCCATAGGAAACCTTGAGGATATGACGTTCAGGGCGATTCGGATTTTAAAGGAAGCGGATTTAATTGCTGCAGAGGATACAAGGCAGACAAAAAAACTGTGCAGCCACTTTGAAATCGACACACCGCTGACCAGCTATCATGAGCACAATAAGCAAAGCAGCGGATTTAAGATCCTGGATTATGTAAAAGAGGGAAAAACCGTTGCTCTCGTCAGTGACGCCGGCATGCCTACAATATCCGACCCGGGAAGTGAGCTGGTGGAAGCGGCTCTGGAAGAAAACCTGACAGTTATTCCGCTTCCTGGAGCGAATGCTGCACTGACGGCCCTCATTGCTTCAGGTCTATCACCGCAGCCTTTCTTCTTTTACGGATTTTTACACCGGCAGAAAAAAGAGAAGAAAAAGGAACTGGAACAATTGAAGTCTCTTAGAGAAACGGTCATATTTTATGAGTCCCCGCATCGATTAAAGGACACCCTTGCAATAATGGAAGAAATACTCGGAGACCGAAAAGCTGTGCTTTCCAGGGAGCTTACTAAGAAATTTGAAGAATTTATCAGGGGGACGCTTTCGGAAGCAAGGGAATGGGCACAGTCCAACGAGATACGCGGAGAGTTCTGCTTACTAGTCGAAGGGATGCCTGAAGGGGAGGAAGTAGTAGAAGAAGATCACTGGTGGAACGGTTTGGGACTTAATACCCATATTGAGCATTATATTGAAAAAGGAATGACTTCAAAGGAAGCGATCAAAACAGTTGCGGTTGAGAGAGGATTGCCGAAAAGAGAGGTATACAACGAGTATCATCAAGAGGAATAGAGAAATTGTCCAAATAAAAAGTCCCTGACCAGGGACTTTTTATTTATTACTTGGATTGGAATTGATTTTGAATTTCCTGGATCAGCTGTTCAGCGCCTTCTTTGCTAAGCACCAATTTGCCGTTAGCCAATGTCATGTTGTCATCGGAAACTTCACCCGTTACGTGGCAAGTCATATTCGGCTTATATTTTTTCAAAATGATTCTTTCATCATCCACATAAATTTCAAGTGCGTCTTTTTCTGCAATTCCTAGTGTACGGCGCAATTCAATCGGAATCACCACGCGTCCTAGTTCGTCAACCTTACGTACAATACCTGTAGATTTCATTTGAATGTTCTCCTCCCGTATTTTGCTATATATGCTTTTTTTCTCTTAACTTCGTCATTATTCGACAAAATTTATTTGCTTCATAAGCATAACAGTGTTTCCAAATTACGTCAATATTTTTGTTTTGAATAATTAAAGACAATTTAGTGAATAGCTGCTGACACCTTATTTAATAGGATTTGGTATAAAATAAGTACCCTAAAAAATAGGAAAATAAACTTAAATAACCCAGTGGAATGTTATATAAACAATAGCTTTCTAGTAATATAATTATAAACACCTTTCGACAAAATTCAACATAATCCTTGGAGAATCCAGCATTTGGATGATCAGCAGTATCATATAATTCCTCTGGTGACCCAATTTTTTGTCCATATAGCGGTATATTTTCTTGATATTGAAGGCTAAGATGGTATCATAAAGAGTAGATGCGAGATAGCAAATATGCTCTCGTCCTTTGGGACGGGAGCATTTCTTCTAATTTACGGCAAGGAGTGGAAATCATGGAGAGCAAGAAGACGTTTTACATTACAACTCCGATTTATTATCCAAGCGGAAATTTACATATTGGGCATGCCTATACGACAACAGCAGGCGATGCCATGGCAAGATATAAGCGCATGCGCGGATTTGATGTCATGTACTTAACCGGGACGGATGAGCATGGGCAAAAGATTCAGCAGAAGGCAGCCGAAAAAGGCATCTCTCCTCAGGAATACGTAGATGGGATTGTCGACGGGATCAAAAGCCTCTGGAAGCGGATGGACATTTCCTATGACGATTTCATTCGCACGACAGAAGACCGCCACAAAGAAGTAGTCGAAAAAATCTTTAAGCAGCTCCTTGATCAAGGGGACATTTACCTCGACGAATATGAAGGCTGGTATTCCATCCCCGATGAAACGTATTACACGGCCCATCAGCTTGATGATCCTATTATGGAAAACGGGAAAATCACCGGCGGGAAAAGCCCGGATAGCGGCCACCCGGTTGAGCTTGTTAAAGAGCAGTCCTATTTCTTCAAGGTAGGAAAATACGCTGACCGGCTGCTTAAGTATTATGAGGAGAACCCTGAATTCATTCAGCCTGAATCCCGCAAAAATGAGATGATCAATAATTTCATTAAACCTGGCCTGGAAGACCTGGCCGTATCCAGAACTTCCTTTGATTGGGGAGTAAAAGTGCCGGGGGATCCGAAGCATGTGATTTACGTATGGATCGATGCCTTATCCAACTACATTACAGCACTTGGCTATGGCACAGACCACGATGAAAAATACCGGGCGTATTGGCCGGCGGATGTTCACTTAATGAGTAAAGAAATTGTCCGGTTCCATACCATTTACTGGCCTATTATGCTTATGGCTCTTGATCTTCCTCTTCCGAAAAAGGTATTCGCCCATGGCTGGCTGCTGATGAAGGATGGGAAGATGTCCAAATCAAAAGGAAACGTAGTCGACCCGATTACTCTTATTGACCGCTATGGCCTTGATGCACTCCGCTACTATTTGCTGAGGGAGGTGCCGTTCGGTTCTGATGGGGTATTTACTCCTGAAGGATTTGTTGAACGATTGAATTATGACCTGGCGAATGATTTGGGAAATCTGCTGAATCGCACAGTTGCGATGATTGATAAATATTTTGACGGCTCCATTCCCGCTTATCAGGGCTCTGTCACTGAATTTGACCGGGTGCTTGAGGAAATGAACCGCACAGCGGCTGAGCGGTACGAGGAAGCAATGGAAAAGATGGAATTCTCGGTTGCCCTTGCTTCTGTCTGGCAGCTCGTAAGCCGTACGAATAAATATATTGATGAGACACAGCCGTGGACTTTAGCTAAAGATGAAGGGAAAATGGATGACCTTCGTTCAGTTATGCATCACCTTGCAGAATCACTTAGAAGAATCGGAATTCTTTTGCAGCCGTTCTTAACGGAAACGCCTGCTAAAATCTTTGCGCAGCTCGGAATTCAGGACAAGTCTCTCCAGCAATGGGACAGTCTGAACACATTCGGCCATATAAAGGATGTAAAAGTAGCCAAAGGAGACCCGATCTTCCCGCGCCTGGAAATGGCTGAAGAGGTGGAATACATCAAATCCCAAATGTCCGGAGGCACTCCTGTCCAGGAAGATCCGGAAGAAGAGATCGAAGAAGCTGCTGAAATTACGGTGGAGGACTTTTTTAAAGTGGAGCTGCGTGTTGCGGAGGTCGTCCATGCCGAACCTGTCAAGAAAGCAGACAAACTTCTGAAGCTGCAGCTGGACTTAGGTACAGAAAAGCGCCAGGTTGTATCAGGGATCGCGAAGCACTACTCTCCTGAGGACCTAACTGGCAAAAAAGTCATTTGCGTTACGAATCTTAAACCGGTCAAGCTGAGGGGAGAACTTTCCCAGGGGATGATTTTAGCCGGCGACCACGACGGAGTTTTGTCCCTCGCAACAGTCGATCAGTCTTTGGCCAACGGCACAATCATTAAATAATTTGGCATAACAGGCTCATAACTTGTCGAAGGAGGTGTTCCACGTGTAACATTTTGGTGGAATGCCTCTTTTTTTGCTTTTTAGGCAAATATACTATAGAAGTTGTTTTGGTTTCAGGCAGCCGGGCTTCCCTGGGATTAAGACGCGGAGGCCATCTGCCGCAGGGTATTTCTAAAACACAAAAGTTAGAAAGGAGTACATAGAACATGCTATTCGATACACATGCTCATTTGAACGCCGTGCAGTTCAACGAAGACCTTGAAGAAGTCATTGAAAGGGCTAAAGCGGAAGGGGTAGAAAAAATTGTGGTGGTGGGTTTTGATACGGAAACCATCACTAGAGCAATGGAGCTCACCGAGACGTATGACTTTATTTATGCAGCGGTCGGCTGGCAT
Source organism: Metabacillus sp. 84 (assembly GCF_050107715.1). Lineage (NCBI taxonomy): Bacteria > Bacillati > Bacillota > Bacilli > Caryophanales > Bacillaceae > Metabacillus > Metabacillus sp. 84. Next base: position 11,990 of record NZ_JBNILN010000020.1, read on the forward strand.
CCGGTTGACGCGATTGATATGAAGGAGGAGGATCTGGATTGGATCAAAGAGCTGGCCTCCCATCCAAAGGTTGTAGCGATCGGCGAAATGGGCTTGGATTACCATTGGGATAAATCTCCGAAAGATATCCAAAAAGAGGTGTTCAGAAAACAAATCGCCTTGGCAAAGGAAGTAAAGCTTCCAATTATTATTCATAATCGTGACGCCACAGCAGACGTTGTGCAAATCCTGAAAGAAGAAAAAGCGGAAGAGGTTGGCGGAATTATGCACTGTTTCACAGGAAGTGCAGAAGTTGCGAAGGAGTGCATCGATATGAATTTTTATATCTCATTTGGAGGACCTGTTACGTTTAAAAATGCCAAGAAGCCAAAAGAGGTGGCAGCTGAAATTCCGCTCGACAGGCTCTTAATTGAAACCGATTGTCCTTACCTGACTCCTCACCCGTACAGAGGAAAGCGGAATGAACCAGGCTACGTAAAATATGTGGCCGAGGAGATTGCGGAGCTCAGGGGAATGACCTATGAGGAAATTGCCCGTCACACGATGGAAAATGCAAAAAAATGTTTCGGCATTTCCTGACAGCATTCCCTGTCAAATGACGGGGAAGCTTGTCCCCTATCCTGCAAATTCAAAATTGTTCTACATTCATCCGTGCGTGCATAGGATAACCTTGTCGACAAGTTCTTCTTCCTTTTTCACTATTTTCTAAGCATAATAGGACCAGCGGCTAGAAAATTTAGAAAAAAGTGGTGAGGGTTGACAGGTGGAGTGATACTCTATATAATCACTCGGAGGATAAGGAGGCGTTTTTCATAGTGATAGAAAACTTGAAAAAGCTGTTTTCCGATAAGATGAGTAAAAATAAACTCATCCTCTCCGTTACTAGTTTGCTAGTAATGGGAACAGGCACTGCTTTCGGTACATATGAGGGAACGAAAGATGCGATAACTGTTTCTGTGAACGGAAATGAGGAGACGATTAGAACGCACGCAGACACCGTAGGCGATTTATTTGCAGATTTAGATATAGATGTGCGCGATCACGACGAGCTATCCCATTCGGAGAACACAAAATTAGACAGCAACATGAAGATTGTCTACGAAGCGGCCCAGCCGGTAACGCTTGAAGACAACGGCAAGGAACAAACTGTGTGGACCACAGCTGATACTGTAGGCGAATTGCTAAAAGAAGAAGGCATAAAAACTTCCCGCCACGACGAGATCAGCCCTTCACCAGAGACGAAGATAACCAATCAGCTTTCCCTCTCCATCAACCGGGCTTTCCAGCTGACCATGAATGTAGGCGGCAAAGAGAAAAAGGTTTGGACCACTTCGACTACGGTCGCTGACTTTTTAAAGGAACAGAAGATTACTCTCAATTCATTAGACAAAGTTGAGCCAGGATTAGACGACACGTTACAGGCTAAAGATGCAGTAACTGTAAAACGCATAGAAAAAGTCACCGATGTAGTGGAAGAACCGCTTGATTTCGCTGTCGTTAAGAAAAATGACGGCAATTTGGAACGCGGGAAGCAAGAAGTAGTGGAAGAAGGCAAAAAGGGATCTAAGAAAAACCACTTTGAAGTAGTGAAGGAAAACGGGAAAGTAGTATCCCGCAAGCTAGTCAAAGAGGAAACTGTGAAAAAGAGTGCGGACCGCATCGTTGCCATTGGCACAAAGGAGAAAGAGGCGCCTAAAGCTGTACCTGCCGTATCAAAGCCTGCTTCGGCAGCTCCTAAAGCCATCGCATCCAGAAATGACGATTCCGCTTCAAAAGAATTATATGTTACATCGACTGCTTACACTGCAAGCTGCAGCGGCTGTTCAGGCCGTACGGCTACCGGTGTGAACTTAAAGGCAAATCCAAACGCCAAAGTGATTGCTGTTGATCCCGGCGTTATTCCGCTGGGCACTAAGGTGCATGTAGAAGGCTACGGATACGCAGTAGCGGCAGATACAGGATCAGCCATCAACGGGAATAAGATTGATGTCTTTTTCCCTGACCAATCGTCAGCTATAAATTGGGGCAGCAAACGGGTGAAAATAAAAATCCTCGATTAATACTCACCTGTTTTCCAGCCGCTGAATGTATACAGACAGAGGGACGATCCCCTCTGTCTTTTTTATGGATTTTAACCGCTGAAGGGAAAACAGAGGGATTATATTTAACATGGATGTTGCGTTATAATAACGATAATTGACTTTCGAATATAAGACGATTCAGGAATTCCGAAAGTTTCATGATTTGGAGGAAAAAATGAAAATAAAAGAAATCATTGTAGTGGAGGGGCGCGACGATACAGTCGCCATTAAAAGAGCCGTCACTGCAGATACAATAGAAACAAATGGATCCGCGATCGGAGACGATGTGCTGGAGCGGGTCAGGCTTGCCCAGGCAGGCAGAGGCGTTATTATTTTTACCGATCCCGATTTTCCGGGAGAAAAGATAAGAAAGACGGTGGCTGAAGCAGTTCCAGGCTGCAAGCATGCATTCATCGAAAAAGCGGATGCGCGCCCCAAAAAAGGACGCGGAATTGGGGTTGAGCATGCTTCTCCTGAGGCCATTAGAGAAGCCTTGAGAGAAGTGAAGGCAGAAATGGCAGAGATCCCTTCTGACTGGAGCCAGGAAGACCTCCTTCAATACGGCCTTATCGGACATCCGTTGGCCAAGGTGCGCAGAGAAAAACTTGGAACGGAATTAAAAATCGGCTACACAAACGGTAAACAGCTGCTGAAAAGACTGCAGATGTTTCAGATATCCAGAAACCATTATGAAGACGCAATGAACAGGATCCTGCAGGAGGAAGAAAAACATGACTAAAGATATCGCCACTCCGGCACGCACAAAAGAGATATTAAAAAAATACGGATTTTCTTTTAAAAAGAGCCTTGGCCAGAACTTTTTAATTGATACAAATGTTCTGCACCGGATCGTTGATCATGCAGAGGTAGGGGAAGAAACCGGGGTGATTGAAATCGGCCCCGGAATCGGAGCGCTGACTGAACAGCTTGCCAAACGGGCAAAAAAAGTAGTCGCCTTCGAGATTGACCAGCGCCTGCTGCCCATCCTTAGTGATACGCTGGCCTCCTGCACCAATGTTAAAATCATTCACGAAGACGTTCTGAAGGCGAACGTAAGGCAAGTAATCGAAGAAGAATTTAAAGACTGCAAAGAAGTGATGGTAGTAGCCAACCTTCCTTATTATGTGACGACACCGATTATTATGAAGCTTCTCGAAGATCAGCTTCCGCTAAAGGGAATTGTGGTCATGCTTCAGAAGGAGGTTGCCGACCGGATCGCTGCAGCAGCCTCTACAAAGGAGTACGGCTCTCTTTCTATTGCGATTCAGTATTATACGGAAGCAAAAACGGTTATGACGGTTCCTAAGACGGTATTCATTCCCCAGCCGAATGTAGACTCCGCTGTGATTCGTCTGCTGAAGAGGGATAAACCGGCTGCTGAAATGCAAAACGAAGATTTTTTCTTCGAACTGATGAGAGCTTCGTTTGCTCAAAGAAGAAAAACGCTGATGAACAACATTCTCCAGCAATATCCTGTCGGAAAAGCTATTAAAGAGGAATTGGAGCAGCAGCTGAATGATGCAGGCATCGATCCAAGACGCCGGGGAGAATCGCTGACTATCGAGGAATTTGCAAAAGCATCCGATGTGCTTTATCCGCTGCTGAAAACGAAATAAGGATTGCTGCGGCCGGCCTGAAAAGAGGTGAAATCTTTTCAGGACCGGTCTTTTTTAGGTTCCTTTGAGCGGGAATGGTGTACCGCCAGCATTATGAATAGCAAGGCGGGGGTCTTCCATGCGGCCCCCTGTGAACGCTAGATGGAAAAGCGGTGCCGGAGCAGCAAAACGGGAATTAACACGATGCCCTTGCGCGGTTTCGAGAAGGCATGTAGCATAATTTGTCGAGAAGTCGATATATGGGTGAAGTAGGTCGATATATAGGTGGAATAGGTCGATATAATAAAATTTCGGTCGATTTATTAGGAGTACCGGTCGATATAATTTAATCTGGGTCGATATCTTACGCATTCGCACCCCGGAGCCGCTTAAGTATCACCTAAAACAGGCGGTTCCGTACACAGGAGGCCCAAAATGCCCCGCTGAATGGGCTAAAAGGGCTGACCTCACTGTGAATGCTATGTGGAAAAGCGGTGCCAGAGCAGCAAAACGGGAATTAACACGACGCCATTGCGCTGTTTCGAGAAGGCATGTAGCATAATTTGTCGAGAAGTCGATATATGGGTGAAGTAGGTCGATATATAGGTGAAATAGGTCGATATAATAAAGTTTCGGTCGATTTATTAGGAGTACCGGTCGATATAATTGAATCTGGGTCGATATCTTACGCATTCGCGCCCCGGAGCCGCTCAAGTATCACCTAAAACAGGCGGTTCCGTACACAGGAGGCCCTAAATGTCCCGCTGAATGGGCTAAAAGGTGCTCCAACACGAAATATCTTATCAAAACAGAGACCCGAAAGCTGAAAGTCGCTGCAGAGAGTAAATACATATTACGTCACCAACCAAGACTTAAAAACTAGAACAACGATAAGAAGCAGGGGCTTGTACCTGCTTCTATAAAATTTGTGGCACATTCGATTGGAGAAAGAAACGGTGCGGGAGCATTAGCTTTTCCCAGCGTGAGAGCCAGACACCCCCATACAAGCAAATCATCCCTAAGCGGCCGCTTCTCTCCCCCGGTCAAGGCAAAAGACGCCTCCCGTCCGAGCAGCCCACGTCCTTCAAGCCTGAGCAAGCGCCCTCCGCTTTTCTTTGTTGTCCAGCTCCGGGCGTTAGGCTTTTGGCCGATTCTCTCCCCCGGTCGAGTCAAAAGACGCCTCCCATCCGAGCAGCCCACGTCCTTCAAGCCTAAGCAAGCGCCCTCCGCATTTCTTTTCACCAAACGCGTTTTCCTACATAGGCTAAGAAAGGATCGATTTGCAGGTGTGTTCCAAAATTCCTGTTTTGGAGTGAGGATATGTCATTTACTATAGGGGATGTTGTTGCGCGTAAATCGTATCATTTAGATATGCTCTTTCGTGTGATTGATTTAAAAGCGGATGAGAGCGGAGAAACGGTTGCGGTTCTTTATGGAGAGGAGTTCCGGCTGATTGCGGATGCCCCATGTTCCGACCTTGTGGCGATCAGTCAGCGGGAGCTGAACCAGCGTCATGTTCAGCAGAAGGAAAAGCTTGATCAGTCTCTTTTCCTGCTAGAGCAGGATTATCAGCTGCTGAAAGAAAAAAGAGAGTATTACGCTACTGCGAGCTATAGCCATCAGGAGGATTTTTTTCACGTGCCTGGGAAGGTTCTTCATATGGATGGAGATCCGGTCTATCTTCAGAAGTGCTTATCGCTGTATGAAAAAATCGGAGTTCCCGTTCACGGTGTCCACTGTCTGGAAAAAGAGATGCCGGAAAAGGTGGGCGCGCTGCTTGCCCAATTCCGTCCTGATATTTTGGTTGTTACCGGCCATGATGCGTATTCCAAGCACAAAGGAAGTATGAGTGATTTGGAGGCATACCGGCATTCAAAGCATTTTGTGCAGGCGGTTATGAACGCAAGGAGCCGCATTCCCAATTTGGATCAGCTCGTGATTTTTGCAGGAGCGTGCCAGTCCCATTTTGAATCGCTGATCAGGGCTGGAGCTAATTTTGCAAGCTCACCTTCCAGAGTCAATATTCATGCTCTGGATCCTGTTTATATTGTTGCAAAAATAAGCTTTACCCCTTTTATTGAGAGGATCAACGTTTGGGACGTTCTCCGGAATACCCTCACAAGAGAGAAGGGGCTTGGAGGGGTCGAAACAAAAGGTGTGCTCCGCACGGGCATGCCATATAAACGAATTCAGACCGTGCAGGAGTAAAACCGCTTTCTATGAGCGGTTTTTATTTTGGTGCATAAATTTAATATTCCTGAAAATATTTACATAAAAGCACGGATGGAAGTGCATAATAGGTGCGAAGGTTAGAACATATTGTAGAAATAATTTTGTTGACAATGCTGTTTAGCGACTGTATAATTTAAATTTTATTTGACTTTAGAGCGCTAAAGAGGTATAATGGTTAACAGTGAGGTGGATGCAATGGCGAAGACTTTAACCGATATCAAAAACACATTGGATTTGAATCTGGGCAAAAGATTGACATTGAAGGCAAATGGAGGACGCAGAAAGACCGTGGAGAGATCCGGGGTGCTTGCTGAGACCTATCCATCCGTCTTTATCGTAGAATTGGATCAGGATGAAAATGCTTTTGAAAGAGTATCATACAGCTATGCAGATGTTCTCACCGAAACTGTTCAATTAACTTTTTTTGAAGATGCATCAGGAGCATTGGCTTTAAGCGGGCAGTAGACAATTTGTTTGCTGCTTTTTTTATTGGAAAAAAGGAGCCCTTTCGCCTGCCGGATTTCAGCACCATTCTTTATATGCTCCCTGATTTCGCCTTTCTTTACATATATTCAAGGCAGTACAATCCCCCCTGTGGAGCATACTAAGCGTGTCCTGGCTATGCCGGGCATGATCCAGCATTCATGAGGGGGTTCGATTCATGGGCAGAAGAAAAGGAGTCATGACGGAAAGTTTTAAGTATGAGCTTGCGAAGGATTTAGGCTTTTACGAAACCGTAATGAGCGAAGGCTGGGGCGGAATCCGTTCCAGAGATGCCGGCAACATGACGAAAAGAGCCGTAGAGCTTGCAAAAGAGCATATGGCCTCCCAGATGAATTCACGCTGATGATGCGAGCAGCCTCTTTTAGGGGCTGCTCGTTTTTGTTTCAGTCCCTCTGCCAGCGGTGCCTATCCATAAAAAACACCGGTACATGTTTAAGATTTTCTCTAAAGGAAAAAGTGATTTTAAGAACATCCATCTGACTGCTGCGCCTGCCCGGGCTGAAACATCTGCTTTAAGCCCGGGCAGATGCGGACAATCCGCAAGAGAAAAAAAGACGCAGAGGAACTCTCTTTAAGGCATGGAATCTTTCCCAATGCTTGCAGGACCTGCTGATCCTGTCGAAAAACAGCAATATTTCTCTTCTTTTTGTGGTACAATGTGGATACAATTTTAGTTCGTTTTAGAAGCAGGTGAAAGAATGCGTATTCTCGAAAAAGCGCCAGCGAAAATTAATTTATCACTGGATGTTTTACATAAAAGAAAAGATGGATTTCATGAAGTGGAAATGGTAATGACGACAATCGATCTGGCTGACAGGATTGAATTGATTGACCTGGGTCCTTCCGGGGGAATTACGATTACTTCGCATAACCGGTTTGTTCCGGATGATCACCGGAATCTGGCGTACCAGGCGGCGAGTATCCTGAAGGAGCGCTATGGCATTAAGCGCGGAGTATCCATCGGCATTACAAAGGTTATTCCGGTTGCAGCAGGACTTGCAGGCGGCAGCAGTGATGCCGCAGCTGCTCTGAGAGGGCTGAATCGGTTATGGAACCTCGGTTTATCTCTTGATGAACTGGCGGTAATCGGAGCCGAGATTGGTTCTGATGTTTCTTTCTGTGTGTACGGGGGCACCGCACTGGCTACCGGCAGAGGCGAAAAAATCCGTCATATTGAAGCTCCGCCGCACTGCTGGGTTATATTGGCCAAGCCAGCAGCGGGGGTATCGACAGCAGATGTCTACCGCGGGCTTAGGCTTGACCGAGTTGTCCATCCTCATACAGGCAGAATGGTTGAAGCAATCCAGGAAAAGGACTACGAAGGAATCTGCAGAAACATGGGGAACGTTTTAGAGACCGTTACTCTAAACATGCAGCCTGAAGTGGCAATGATCAAGGACCAGATGAAACGGTTCGGAGCAGACGCCGTTTTAATGAGCGGAAGCGGACCGACCGTCTTTGGACTCGTCCAGTATGAATCAAAGGTTCACCGCATCTACAATGGTCTCAGGGGATTTTGCGATCAGGTATTTGCTGTAAGAATGCTGGGTGAGCGATGTGAACTTGATTAAATCCGTATATTAAGATATATTATCTTTAACAATATTCGGATTTTGGGGGTTATTCCATGAAGCTTCGTCGAAGCGGCAGACTCGTGGACATGACGAATTATATGCTTAATCATCCGCATTCGCTTGTCCCTCTTACGTATTTTTCAGAAAGATACCAGTCTGCAAAATCATCGATCAGTGAAGATTTAACCATTATTAAGCAGACGTTTGAACAGCAGGGAGTCGGGTCCCTGCAAACCGTCCCGGGAGCAGCCGGGGGAGTGAAATTTGTGCCCGGCATGCATCACGAAGAAGCCCGTGCCATTATTGATTCTCTTAAAGGCCGGATGGCGGCGCCGGATCGGCTTCTTCCGGGGGGATATCTGTATCTGACCGATATTCTCGGAGATCCGGCTTTGGTCAACAAGGTCGGCAGAATGTTCGCATCCGTTTTTGCCGACCGGGAAATCGATGTTGTCATGACTGTAGCAACGAAAGGCATTCCTCTCGCTTATGCTGCTGCAAACGACTTAAATGTCCCCGTTATTATTGTGAGAAGGGACAGTAAGGTCACAGAGGGTTCTACGGTCAGCATTAATTATGTGTCCGGTTCATCCAAAAGGATTCAGACAATGGTTCTGGCAAAAAGAAGTCTCAAGGAAGGCTCCAACGTGCTGATCATTGATGACTTTATGAAAGCCGGCGGGACCATTAATGGAATGGTCAGCCTTCTGGACGAGTTTCAGGCTAAGGTTGCGGGCATTGGCGTATTGGTAGAAACGGAAGGCGCGGAAGAAAGGCTCGTGGATGAATACATTTCGCTTGTCAAATTAACCGGTGTCGATGTGAAGGGCAAACAGATTGAACTGCAGGAAGGCAATTTTTTTGATTTTGCAAAAAAATAAACCTGTCTTGTCAGCGCATACATGGTTCGCGGCAGCCGGCCGGATTTCCACTAAATAGTTAACTCATTAACAGCCTGCCAAATAAAGGAGCGGATGAAAAATGGAAATCATTCAAACAGCTAAAGCGCCTGCAGCGATCGGCCCTTATTCCCAGGGGATGATTGTGAACAACCTGGTCTTTACTTCCGGTCAGATCCCTCTGAAAGCAGATGGGGAAATGGTCTCTGGAGATGTGAAAATCCAGACCCGCCAGGTTTTTGCTAATCTTAAAGCGGTACTCGAACAAGCCGGGAGCTCGCTTGAGCAGGTTGTAAAAGCGACTGTTTTTATTAAAGATATGAATGATTTTGGTGAGATCAATGAAGTGTATGGGGAATATTTTCATACACACAAGCCTGCACGATCCTGTGTGGAAGTGGCCAGACTGCCAAAAGACGCACTAATTGAGATTGAATGCATTGCTCTAACTAAGTAATATACCCAAGTCAATAAGAAAACCTTCCTACCTTTCCCTGATTTTTCAAAAAAAATTCCACATCTTGCAGGATTTCAGAAATTTCCGTGGAATTCATACTGTAAAGTTTTTCATCCAGGGAAAAGGTGGTGAACATAATGGAAGTGACTGACGTAAGATTACGCCGCGTAAACACAGAAGGCCGCATGAGAGCCATTGCATCCATTACTCTTGATCACGAATTTGTTGTACATGACATTCGTGTAATCGATGGGAATAATGGCTTATTTGTTGCAATGCCAAGCAAAAGAACTCCTGATGGAGAATTCCGCGATATTGCCCATCCTATAAATTCCGGGACGCGCGGCAAAATTCAGGAAGCTGTATTGAATGAGTACCACAGGCTTGGAGAAATGGAAGAAGTTGAATTTGAAGAAGCAGGTGCTTCCTAAAATATGATGCCCTTGTTACAGTGTAACAGGGGTTTACTTATGCGCTGCTGTCTTCTCCGCTTCCAGAAATCCTCCAGTTTATCCTTTCTAAACTCCCGCTATGATAGTCCCATCCGCTGTTTTGAGAATGTGAAATATATTGGTACTTTTTGTTCCTGCCTTGAAAAGAAGCCTTATTTAAGATATATTTTTTAATGGATAAATAGGGATACTTGGGAGGCTTACACATGGAAAATCGTTATGCAGTCGTTCTGGCAGCTGGTCAAGGTACACGTATGAAGTCCAAGCTTTATAAAGTTTTACACCCTGTATGCGGCAAACCAATGGTTCAGCATGTAGCAGATGAAATGTCCAAATTGAATCTCAGCAAAATGGTAACCATTATTGGACACGGGGCAGACATGGTAAAGGCTCAGCTTGGAGAAAAAAGTGAATATGCTTTGCAAAGCGAGCAGCTTGGAACCGCTCATGCGGTCATGCAGGCTTCAAGCCAGCTGAATGATCTTGAAGGCACAACGATCGTTGTATGCGGCGACACTCCGCTGATTACATCTGAGACGATGGAGAATCTGCTTTCCCATCACAGCGAGACAAACTCCAAAGCTACAATTTTGACAGTAAAGGCAGAGGATCCAGCAGGATACGGACGGATTGTCCGCAATGATGCCGGGCTTGTTGAGAAGATTGTCGAGCACAAGGATGCTACAGCAGAAGAACGCAGGATTGATGAAATTAACACAGGTACATACTGCTTTGATAACAAACTGCTTTTTGAAACATTGAGCAAGGTTTCAAATGATAACGTGCAGGGAGAATACTATCTGCCTGATGTAATTGAAATCCTCAAAAACGAAGGTGAAATCGTTTCAGCCTACCAGACGGATTCTTTCGAGGAATCTCTGGGTGTTAATGACCGGGCAGCGCTCTCTCAAGCGGAAAAATATATGAAAAAACGCATCAACATCTCCCACATGCGCAGCGGAGTTACCCTGATTGACCCTGAACAGACCTACATTTCAGCGGATGCTGTGATCGGCAGAGATACAGTTATTTACCCGGGAACAATCATTAAAGGGGATGTGAAAATCGGAGAGGACTGTGAGATCGGTCCAAACTCTGAAATTAAAGACAGTGTGATCGGGGACCGGACTGTCATCCGCCAATCTGTAGTCCATGACAGTGAAATCGGTAATGAAGCAGCCGTAGGGCCGTTTGCTCATATTCGCCCGCAATCTTCCATTGCTGATGAAGTGAAGATCGGCAACTTTGTGGAAGTAAAGAAATCAGCGATGGGCAAAGGAAGCAAAGCCTCCCACTTGAGCTACATCGGGGATGCGGAAATCGGAGCAGATGTGAATCTCGGATGCGGTTCGATCACGGTTAATTATGATGGGAAAAATAAAGCACTGACAAAGGTGGAAGATGGGGCGTTTATCGGATGCAATTCCAACTTGATTGCACCGGTAACCATTGGTCAGGGAGCCTATGTCGCAGCAGGCTCGACGATTACTGAAGATGTGCCGGGACAAGCGCTATCGGTTGCACGCGCCCGACAAGTCAATAAAGAGGACTATGTCGGCCGGCTGAGTATGAATCAAAATTCTATATCCTAATTGGAGGTTCACCACATTATGTCAAATCAGTACGGCGATGCAAATTTAAAGATTTTCTCATTGAATTCCAATCCTGCCCTTGCAGAGGATATCGCAAGCGTAGTTGGCGTTCAGCTTGGAAAATGCTCAGTAACCCGTTTCAGTGACGGGGAGATCCAAATCAACATTGAAGAAAGTATCCGCGGCTGTGATGTGTACATCATTCAGTCTACAAGTGGACCGGTAAATGAACACTTGATGGAGCTTTTAATTATGATTGATGCGCTAAAGCGTGCTTCGGCTAAAACGATCAATATTGTGATGCCTTACTACGGTTATGCACGACAGGACCGTAAAGCCCGTGCACGCGAGCCGATTACAGCGAAGCTTGTAGCAAATCTTCTGGAAACAGCCGGTGCGAACCGTGTGATTACCCTTGATTTGCATGCGCCTCAGATCCAAGGTTTCTTTGATATTCTGATTGACCATTTAATGGGTGTGCCAATTCTTGGAGACTATTTCAGCAAAAAGGACCTTAAAGACATCGTCATCGTTTCACCTGATCACGGAGGGGTTACAAGAGCCCGCAAACTCGCTGACCGCCTGAAAGCGCCGATTGCGATTATTGATAAACGCCGGCCTCGCCCGAATGTCTCAGAAGTAATGAACATTGTCGGTAATGTCGAAGGAAAGACGGCTATCCTGATTGATGATATTATCGATACAGCCGGTACCATCACTCTTGCTGCCAATGCACTTGTTGAAAATGGAGCATCGGAAGTATATGCATGCTGTACGCATCCTGTTCTTTCCGGTCCTGCGATTGAAAGAATCGAAAATTCCAAAATTAAAGAGCTTGTCGTAACCAACTCAATCAGCCTGCCTGAAGAAAAGAAAATCAGCAAGGTAATCGAGCTTTCCGTTGCGCCTTTAATTGGAGAAGCCATCATTCGCGTCCATGAAGAGCAGTCAGTAAGCACGCTTTTTGATTAAGACAGCGGGCGGATTTTTTCAGTATCGGCTTTAAGATCTTATGTTTAGACCGGCTTAATTGTGGGAATTGACTATAATAAGCAATTTATCACGATGTTAGGAAGGTGTAGGACATGAGCACAACCATTAAAGCACAGGAAAGAAAAAATTTAAAAAACTCTGCTACAAGAGCTATTCGTTTGCAAGGCCATGTGCCTGGCATCATATACGGATATAAAACAGAAAACAAAGCGGTATCCCTTGACAGCATTGACCTGCTGAAAACATTGCGTGATGAAGGCCGCAATGCCATCATTAAGCTTGATGTGGACGGTAAAACGCATTCTGTCATGGTGAATGATATGCAGATGGATACTATGAAAAATGAGATCCTTCATGCGGATTTCCTTGCAGTTAATCTGGATTCTGAAGTGGATGTGGAAGTGCCGCTTCACTTAACCGGTGACGCCCAGGGAGTAAAAGATGGCGGAGTGCTTCAGCAGCCGCTTTACCAAGTATCTGTCACAGCTAAACCGAGCGATATTCCTCAAAGTATAGAGGTGGATATCTCAAACCTGGCTGTCAACGATACCATTACTGTATCTGATTTGAAGGATGAGAAAAAATATACCATCAACAATGAAGACGATGAAGTGATTGCTTCTATTCTTCCTCCTCAAGCTGAAGAAGAAATTGATTCCGGCGAAGAGCAGGAGCCTGGTGAACCTGAAAACGCTGAAGGGCGTGAAGGGGAAGAGCAAAGCGAATAAGAAGGAACCTTTATGGATGGCTGGCCAAGCAGACTGTTTTGGGCCAGCCTCTTTTCTATGTTCAAAAACTTTTCTATAATATAATAAGGGCTAGAACGCAATTAAAATGGCTGAACGGCCGATGCAGCGATAAAGGTGGGAATGGCTTGAAAGTTTTTATTGGACTCGGGAACCCGGGTAAGCAGTATGCAGAAACACGTCACAACGCTGGTTTTATGGTTATAGATGAACTGTCACGCCGTTTGTCTATTCCGCTTGACCGTTCCAAATTTAACGGAATATACGGGATGGGTATGGCAGACGGTACGAAGGTATTGCTCGTTAAGCCGCTTACATATATGAACTTGTCCGGAGAGTGCGTGCGTCCATTAATGGATTTCTATGAAGTTCCGGATGAGGATATGGCTGTCATTTATGATGACCTTGATTTGCCTGCGGGGAAAATCAGGCTGCGCACTAAGGGAAGCGCAGGCGGACATAACGGAATCAAGTCCATGATCCAGCATTTCGGAACCCAGGAATTTAACCGGGTGCGGATTGGAATTGACCGTCCGCCGAGCGGAATGAAGGTGCCGGATTATGTCCTCGGAACCTTTTCCAAGGAAGAACAGCCTCTCATTAAAGGTGCAGTCAGCCGCTCTGCAGAAGCATGTGAAGAATGGCTTGGCAAACCGTTTTTGCAGGTGATGAACGATTATAATCAGGTTAAGGAAGTATAATGGATTCCTCAAGCGTTTATACTAACTGTAAAAAGCGCATGGAGGAAATATGGCATACCATTATTATTGCAGGCATTGCGGAGTTAAAGTAGGCAGTCTCGAAAAAGAGGCAGCCCATAGCGGAGAATTGGGATTTCACCATCTATCCAGTGAGGAGAGACAGGAGATGATCCGCTACGCGTCGAATGGAGATATAGAGGTTAAAACCATTTGCGAGGATTGCCAGGAAGCGCTTGACCGCAATCCTGCCTTTCATCAAGTGGAAAAGTTCATACAATAAAAAGCTTTGGCTTTTAGACCCAAAGCGTTTTTCTATTTGTCTGCTGAGCAGGAAAAAGACAAATTTTGCGGAAGGAGGGAAAGGCATGAAAAGTCTGCACTCATTTTTTTATGAAAATGAAGATTTTAATACGGTTGCTGCCGGCTTGAAGGAAGGGCTTAGGGAACAGCTGCTGGCTGGGCTTTCAGGTTCAGCCAGGTCTCTATTCACCTCCTCTTTATATATGAAAACAGGAGAATCTGTACTTGTCGTAACGCACAATCTTTATCAGGCGCAGAAGGTTTTCGAGGATTTGGCAAATTTAGCGGGGAAGGATGTATTTCTTTATCCGGTCAATGAACTGATTGCCTCTGATATGGCTGTAGCGAGCCCGGAGCTGATGTCTCAGCGGATGGAGGTGCTGAACCACCTCGTGTCCGGCAATAAAGGCATTATCGTAGCCCCGGCTGCGGCACTGAGAAGGCTTTTGCCCCCAAAGGATTTGTGGAAATCAAGCCAGAAGATTATTTCAGCAGGTGAAGAGCTGGACACAGATGCTCTGTACAGATGGCTTGGGCAGATTGGATATGAACGCGCAAACATGGTTTCGACACCGGGAGAATTCAGTGTAAGAGGCGGGATTATTGATATTTATCCTCTTACTGAAGAAAACCCTGTAAGAATTGAACTATTTGATATTGAAGTGGACTCGATCCGGTCCTTTGATCTTGCGGATCAGCGCTCTCTTCATAAAATGGATCAGGTGAGCCTTGGGCCTGCAAAGGAAATCCTCCTTCAGAGGGAGCATTTGGAGCGCTGCGGGCAGAAGCTGGAAGAAGCCCTCTCAAAGTCCTTGAAAAAGCTTAAGAGTGATCAGCAGAAGGAACTGCTGCTGCAAAACACCCGATATGAACTGGAGATGCTCAAGGATGGGCAGGTTTCAGAAGAGATGCATAAATATCTTTCCTTCTTTTACGAAAAGCCTGCTAGTTTGCTAGACTATTTTGAAGGAACATCCACGATTGTTATGGATGAAATCAGCCGGGTCCATGAGATGATGGAGCAGCTGGACAATGAAGAAGGTGATTGGATAACAAGCATGCTTGAAAACGGAAAGATCGTTCATGAGGCGGTTATTTCGCATGAACAGCCGTTAGTCAAGCCATCCAACCCCGTAGTCTACCTATCCCTTTTCCTGCGGCATGTACCGCATACAAGCCCTCAGAACATCCTGAACGTTTCATGCAAGCAGATGCAGAACTTCCATGGTCAGATGAACGTACTGAAAGGTGAACTGGACCGCTGGAACAAAGGAAAGTTTATTACGGTATTTCTCGGGGCAAATGCGGAGCGGGTCACGAAGCTTGAACAAGTTCTGAAGGATTATGATATGGAGGCCTCCATTATAAAAGACGGAGATCCATTAAAGCCCGGTAAAGCTTATATTCTGGAGGGAGATCTTCAGACAGGCTTTGAATTGCCGCTTCAGAAAGTGGCCGTAATTACAGAGGAAGAGCTTTTTAAAAAACGTGTGAAAAAGCAGCCGAGACGCCAAAAGCTATCCAATGCAGAACGGATTAAAAGCTATTCCGAGCTGCAGGCAGGCGATTACGTGGTGCACATTAACCATGGAATCGGTAAATACCTGGGAATTGAAACGCTTGAAATCAATGGAAATCATAAGGATTATCTGAATATCCACTATCAGGGGACAGATAAACTTTACGTACCTGTTGAGCAAATTGATCAGGTCCAGAAATATGTAGGGTCTGAAGGAAAAGAACCGAAGATCTATAAACTTGGCGGCAACGATTGGCGGCGGGTGAAGAAAAAGGTAGAATCGTCCGTTCAGGATATTGCAGATGACCTTATTAAGCTGTACGCCGAAAGGGAAGCAAGCGTCGGCTATGCCTTCTCTCCAGACGGGGAGATGCAGCGCGACTTCGAAGCCGCTTTTCCTTATCAGGAGACAGAAGACCAGATCCGCTCCATTCATGAAATCAAGCTGGATATGGAACGGGAAAGGCCGATGGACCGCCTGTTGTGCGGAGATGTGGGCTATGGAAAAACAGAAGTTGCCATCCGGGCAGCCTTCAAAGCCATTGCAGACGGGAGACAGGTTGCCCTCCTTGTTCCGACGACCATTCTGGCACAGCAGCATTATGAAACAGTGCGTGAGCGGTTCCAGGACTATCCAATGACGGTCGGCCTTCTCAGCCGGTTCCGGACACGCAAGGAAATGAATGAAACAACAAAGGGGCTGGAGAATGGAACAGTTGATCTTGTGATCGGCACCCACCGTCTCCTTTCCAAGGATGTAATATATAAAAATCTCGGCCTGCTGATCATTGATGAGGAGCAGCGCTTCGGAGTAACCCATAAGGAAAAAATTAAACAAATGAAGGCAAATGTGGATGTGCTGACTTTGACAGCCACCCCAATCCCGAGAACGCTTCATATGTCAATGCTCGGCGTAAGGGACCTTTCTGTTATTGAAACCCCACCGGAAAACCGTTATCCTGTGCAGACTTATGTAGTGGAAAACAACGGGGGACTGGTCAGAGAAGCGATTGAACGTGAGCTTTCAAGGGGAGGACAGGTCTACGTTCTCTACAACCGCGTCGAAGACATCAGCCGGAAAGCAGATGAAATCTCTATGCTGGTTCCGGATGCAAGGGTCTCGTATGCCCACGGACAGATGACGGAAAACGAGCTTGAATCCGTCATGCTCAACTTCCTTGAAGGCCAGTCCGATGTTTTAGTCAGTACAACCATTATTGAGACCGGAGTTGACATTCCGAACGTCAATACACTGATCGTCTATGATGCGGACAAAATGGGATTATCCCAGCTTTATCAGCTCAGGGGGCGTGTCGGCCGTTCAAACCGGGTTGCCTATGCGTATTTTACATACCGCAAGGATAAAGTGCTGACAGAGGTTGCAGAGAAAAGACTGCAGGCCATCAAAGAATTCACAGAGCTCGGATCCGGGTTCAAAATTGCGATGAGGGATTTGTCCATCAGAGGAGCGGGAAACCTTCTTGGCGCCCAGCAGCATGGATTTATAGACTCAGTTGGGTTTGACCTCTATTCCCAGATGCTGAAAGAAGCCATTGAAGAACGCAAAGGTGATGCACCGAAGGAAAAAGCATTTGAAACGGAAATTGACCTTGACCTGGATGCTTACATTCCGGAAGCATACATTGCAGACGGTAAACAGAAGATCGATATGTATAAACGATTCAGAGGCATTGCTTCCCTTGAGGACCTTACTGAACTGAAGGAGGAGATGACAGACCGTTTTGGAACCTATCCTTCAGAGGTCGGCTACCTCTTTAAAGTGGCGGAAGCAAAGCTGTATGCTGTACGCGAACAGGTGGAAACAATCAAGGAAGCGAAAGATGTCATTCACATGTCTATCAGTGAAGCAGCAAGCAAGCTTGCGGACGGGCAAAAGCTGTTCGAGCTAAGCAGCAAATACGGAAGAAAAGTAGGGCTCGGAATGGATGCCAACAAGCTTAAAATCTCCATCCAGACTAAGGGGCTTATAGCAGATGAGCGGCTAACGATCCTGCTCGGATTGCTGAAAGGCCTGCAGAACGTGAAAAAAGAGGAAATTTCCGCCAGTTGATCTTTTGCTTTTATTTTCATTTATTGTGTGTATATTCCCTTTATTGTGAAGGATACTAACCTCAACAAAGGGTGGATGCTGCAAAATGCATAGCACTCACCCAGTATCAATTCACCAGATGAAAGTGAGGCAGCAATAGATGAAAGCAACTGGCATAGTTCGTCGAATTGATGATTTAGGTCGTGTCGTCATTCCAAAAGAAATCCGGAGAACGCTTCGTATCCGTGAAGGAGATCCGCTGGAGATCTTTGTAGACCGTGACGGGGAAGTCATTCTAAAGAAATACTCTCCAATCAGCGAGCTTGGGGATTTTGCAAGAGAATATGCAGATGCACTATACGACAGCATGGGCAACCCGGTACTTATATGTGACAGAGACGCATTTATTGCCGTATCAGGCGGCTCTAAGAAAGAATACCTTAACCGCAACATCAGCGAAGACATTGAAAAAGCAATGGAAGAAAGAAGCTCCGTACTAAAGACCGAAGCAGGAGAAATCCAGCTGCTTGAAGGAGTGAAAGAAGAAGTCAAAGCCTATACAATCGGCCCGATCATTGCCAATGGAGATCCGATTGGCGCAGTCGTCATCTTTTCAAAAGAGGGAACCCTTGGAGAGGTGGAGAAAAAAGCGGTAGAAACGGCAGCCGGCTTTCTTGCACGCCAGATGGAGCACTAGGTTTCGATCTTATTATATGTACTTTAAAAAGGCAGCCCGAAGCAGGCTGCCTTTTGACGTATCGGAAGAAAAATTCATCAGACCTTTGAAGCTGAAAAGCGGCCCTCTCTTACCTCCGCAAACTGGTGCCCTTTGACTCAAACCACATTTACGTTCAGGTACCGGGCTGGCGCACTGGATCCAGCTCCGGGCGCTAGCCCCTCGGCCGCTTCGCTTTCTCAGGCCCGCAGGAGGCGGGTCAGTTCTGTGTTGCGGCAGGATGCCGCGGTTTTAACAGAACTTCCTTAAGAAGCGCCTCTCGGTCGAAAGCTCCACCGTCTGTCGGGGCTAAGCAAGCGCCCTCCGACTCAACCCACATTTTCGTTCAGGTACCGGGCTTGCGCTCTGGATCCAGCTCCGGGCGCTAGCCCCTCGGCCGCTTCGCTTTCTCAGGCCCGCGGGAGGCGGGTCAGTTCTGTGTTGCGGCAGGATGCCGCGGTTTTAACAGAACTTCCTTAAGAAGCGCCTCTCGGTCGAAAGCTCCACCGTCTGTCGGGGCTAAGCAAGCGCCCTCCGACTCAACCCAC
>NZ_JBNILN010000021.1:0-26713 GCF_050107715.1 Metabacillus sp. 84
AGAAGCGCCTCTCGGTCGAAAGCTCCACCGTCTGTCGGGGCTAAGCAAGCGCCCTCCGACTCAACCCACATTTTCGTTCAGGTACCGGGCTTGCGCTCTGGATCCAGCTCCGGGCGCTAGCCCCTCGAGGTCATAAGCCCCTTTTCCTGCGGAAGGAAAGATCACCTTCCTCCGGAAAAGGGTCTTATGCTTGTCGGGGCTAAGCAAGCGCCCTCCGACTCAACCTACATTTCCGTTCAGGTACCGGGCTGGCACTCTGGATCCAGCTCCGGGCGCTAGCCCCTCGAGGTCATAAGCCCCTTTTCCTGCGGAAGGAAAGATCACCTTCCTCCGGAAAATGGTCTTATGCTTGTCGGGGCTGAACAAGCGCCCTCCGCTTTTCATGTGATATAATATCTTCGTTAGTTGATGTGGAAGGAGAATGGGGATGGCGGTGCCGTCTAGAAAGAGTGTGATTTGGCAGGGTGCTTTTGTGTTGACGCTTGCCGGATTGCTAACAAAAATTATGAGCGCAGCCTATCGGGTGCCCTATCAGAATATTGTCGGTGATATAGGCTTTTACATATATCAGCAGGTGTATCCGCTTTACGGGATTTCCATCATGCTGGCTACTTCAGGCTTCCCAGTGATTGTTTCTAAGTTATTTGCCGAATATGGGGAAGGTCTCAACCCGGCTGATTTGCGGAAAATTTGGAGGGTGAGCAGCTTATTCCTCGTTTTTGCAGGTCTTTTAAGTTTTCTTGTCCTTTATACAGGGGCTGAGCGCATTGCCGGAATGATGGGCGATATGCATTTAAAGCCTCTGATCGAAATTGTTTCTTTTTCCTTTTTGCTAGTTCCCTTTATCTCGGTTTTAAGAGGATATTTCCAGGGGATGCATCATATGTTTCCGACGGCTCTTTCACAGGTGATTGAGCAGGCATTCCGGGTAGTGACCATTATTGGGATTGCCTACATCCTTTTAAAAAATGGGAGTAATTTATATGAAGCGGGGCAAGGGGCTCTTTTTGGGTCTCTGACTGGCGGTGCAGCAGCATTAATTGTTTTGGCGGTCTACTGGTTCAGGCGTGATCAGCGGGAGCTGAATGGCCCGGTGATGCCATCTTCTATTCGGACGATGGATTTGATTAAGGATCTGGTCCTGTTTACATTTACCATCTGCGTAAGCAGCGTTTTGCTTATTTTAATTCAGCTTGTCGATGCGCTTCAGCTCTTTTCTATGCTGACTGAAAAAGGGATGGATCCAACGGCAGCTAAAATTGCAAAAGGAATTTATGACCGGGGGCAGCCGCTCATCCAGCTTGGAACGGTTGTGGCGACCTCTTTATCCTTGTCGCTCGTCCCGCTTATATCCAGTGCAAAAAGGAGAAACGACGAAAAATTTATTAAAGATAAAATTAATTTGTCCATAAAGGTTTGTCTGGCTGTTGGGGCTGCTGCTACAGCAGGTCTCATTGGAATCGTGGAAGAAACAAATATTATGCTGTTCCGGAACAATTACGGATCTGACATTTTAGGCATTCTGAGTCTGTCAATCCTGTTTACCTCACTATCCATGACGATAGCAGCCATCCTTCAAGGGCTGAATGAAACGATTTATCCAGCCGTTTCCGTTATTGCAGGGGTTGCAGTAAAGATTATGCTGAATACAGCGCTTATCCCCCGCTATGAAGCAGATGGAGCCGCTGTTGCATCGGTGGCGGCGTTTTTTACGGTAGCAGTGTTAAATGTGATGTTTCTTAGGAAAAAACAATACAAACTTTACGAGTACGGGAGTGTGCTCAAAATTGCCCTCGCCTCCCTTTTAATGTTCGCTGTTTTAAAAGGGTATATGGCAGGGTTTGAGTGGGCGTTCGGACGGAACAGAACACTCGCTTCCATTGAAGCGCTCACGGCTGTTGCTGTTGGAGGAGCCATCTACGTGATAGCGATTATTAAGCTCCGCGTATTTAACGATGATGAACTTAATATCGTTCCATTCGGGACAAAAATCAGGCTTTGGTCGCAGAAAAAAAGGGATGTGAAAAAATGAATACCATTCATATTGCAGGCCTTGGGGCAGGGGACATCGAACAGCTGCCGCTCGGCATTTACCATCTTCTCCAATCATCAGACCGGCTGTATGTCCGGACAATGGATCATCCGGTATTGGAAGAGATGAAGGGTGAAATGAATATAACCGGATCATTCGATGATATTTATAGGAAACATCATGAATTTGAAAAGGTATATGAAGAAATTGCTTCCCTTCTGATGGAGGAGGCAAAGAAAGGCGACGTTGTCTACGCTGTACCCGGACATCCGATGGTAGCAGAAAAAACGGTCCAAATTCTGCTTGATCAGGCAGAACAGGGGACGGTTGAAGTTCGTGTCGCTGGTGGACAAAGCTTTCTGGATGCATCATTCGCTGCCTTAAAAATCGATCCAATTGACGGTTTTCAATTGGCTGACGCCTTGACTGTCAGACGGGGTGATTTAAATTTTCAGCAGCATATCGTGCTGTGCCAGATGTATGACCGGATGGTGGCCTCGGAGGTCAAGCTCACATTAATGGAGGAGCTTCCCTTTGACTATGAAGTATATATTGTAACGGCAGCGGGGAGCAGGCACGAAAAGATAGTAAAGGTTCCGCTTTTTGAGGTGGACCGTGCCTCATCCCTATCCAACCTAACGAGTCTTTACATCCCGCCTGTGGAGGACGAGAAGCTTCTCTACCACCGGTTTGATGCATTCAGAGGGATCATTGCTGCTTTGAGGGGACCGGGCGGATGTCCCTGGGATCAGAAGCAGACCTTCCATTCTTTGAAGAAATACTTAATCGAAGAATGCTATGAGCTGCTCGATGCCATCGAGTCTGATGATGTTGATCATATGATAGAGGAAATGGGAGACGTGCTTCTTCAGGTTGTGCTTCAGGCACAAATCGGAGAGGATGAAGGGCTGTTTACCATTGACGAAGTGATTCGGACGATTTCCGAAAAAATGATCCGTCGCCACCCGCATGTCTTTGGCGACAGGACTGCTGAGACGGCAGAGCAAGTCGTGGCAAACTGGGAAGAAATTAAGAAGCAGGAAGGCAAAGCGGCTAAGGAATCCCTGCTTGACTCTGTTCCTTCAGCATTGCCTGCCCTGTCCAAAGCCTTTCAGCTTCAGAAAAAAGCAGCGAAGGCAGGATTTGACTGGGAGCAGGCAGAGGATGCCTGGCTAAAGGTGAAAGAAGAGCTTCTTGAATTTGAGGAAGAGCTGAAAAGCCGGCCTTATGAAAACAACAGGGATCTGTTAAAGGAATTCGGAGACCTGCTTTTTGCTCTCGTCAATATTAGCCGGTTCCTGAAAATAGAGCCGGAAGAAGCATTGGCAGCGACGAATCAAAAATTTACTTTCCGGTTCAGGCACATAGAAAAAAGAGCCAATGAGAATCAGGAAAAGCTGGAAGAATTAACGCTTGAAGAAATGGATCGCTACTGGAATGAAGCGAAAGAATTGGAATAGATAGAAAGAAGGGGCTTATATGAGACTTGATAAATTTCTGAAGGTGTCAAGACTGATTAAACGGCGGACACTTGCAAAAGAAGTAGCTGATCAGGGGCGCATTGAGATCAACGGAACCGCAGCCAAAGCAAGCTCAACCGTTAAAGAAGGCGATGAGATGGTCATCCGCTTTGGCCAAAAACGTGTCACGGTGAGAGTGGACCACTTGAAGGAAACCACAAAAAAAGAAGCAGCCGCTGAAATGTATACGATCATTAAAGAAGAAAAACTCGGCGAAAACTGATTCTGACCAGAGGGCTTGTTCTTTTTCCCCAAATCCGTTCATAGATATGAATAAAACATTTATGAGACGGGGGGAAAGAGCGTGAATTACTATCAGCAAAATCAGCCTCAAAACAAAACCTTGCCCGAAGAGCACGATTTAATTATGAAAGGCAGGAAGCTGCTTGATATCACAGGAGTCAAGGAAGTGGAAAGCTTTGATAATGAAGAGTTTCTTCTGGACACCGTCATGGGAGCTCTTGCAATAAAAGGGGAAAACCTTCAAATGCAAAACCTCGATGTGGATAAAGGGATCGTATCCATTAAGGGGCGCATTCTGGATATTGTTTATCTGGATGAACAGCATACGGAGAAAGCTAAAGGATTCTTTAGCAAGCTGTTTAAATGAGCTTGACGGTCCAGTTTTACACCATGTTTGCTATGGCAGGGATGGGCGCGTGGCTTGGAGCGGCACTGGATACGTACCGGAGATTTCTAGTCCGTTCCAAGCAGGCGGGCTGGATTGTTTTCTTTCACGATCTGGCCTTCTGGCTGCTCCAAAGCGCTCTTTTTTTCTATGTCCTGCTTCTGGTTAATGAAGGGGAATTGCGGCTGTATATGTTTTTAGCAATATTATGCGGTTTTGCTGCTTATCAAAGCATGCTGAAGGGTATATATCTTTCAGTCCTGAATTTTTGCATTAAAATGGCCATGATGATCGGCAGGTTCCTTGGCGGCATCTTCCGCTATGTCATCATTAAGCCGATAAAAGGATTGTTGATCGCGGTAATGGCGATCCTCACCGGTCTTCTGAATATTTTTTTCAAAATAGTAAAATGGGCATTTCTTTTTATTTGGGGAGCCGTTAAAATCATAGTAGCACCTTTTCGCTGGGTATTGATGCTCATGTGGGGGATGCTCCCTAAGTTTTTGAGAACATTTTTATCGGGAATACTTTTAAAATCAGAAGGAATTATCAGCCGGGGCAAGAACTTATTGTTAAGTGCAAAGAAATGGATAAAACGAATCACTGGAAAGTGAGGGAGCGTATAAATGACAGCAGAACGAAGCCGGAAAGTGACTCAGCTTCAATCCCAATACATGCAGCAGCAGGAACGAAACGATCAAATTTTAAAACGCAGAAAAAGAGGACTTTACCGCCGTTTAACGGTTTTCGGAGGCATCGCACTGATCTTTGCCGTATTTATCATTTCCGGGATGATCAGCCAGTCGGCTTCCCTTTCCGAGCAGGCGGAGCAAAAGGACAAGCTTAAAAGTGAGCTGAACGATCTCAATAAAGAGCAGAAAATTCTGGAAGAGGAAATCGTTAAGCTGAATGATGACGAGTACATTGCTGAACTGGCTCGCAGAGAACTGTACCTTTCAAAAGAGAACGAAACCATTTTCAGTTCCCCGGAGAAAAAATAGCCTTTATTGACACTATGTTTTTAGATTGGGTATAATTAAAGAAATGATGATTTTTTTATCAGTTTAAGGAGGAGCATTTTTTTTATGTCCATTGAAGTAGGCAGCAAGTTACAAGGTAAAGTAACTGGCATTACGAATTTCGGAGCCTTTGTTGAGCTTCCGGGAGGTTCTACGGGTCTTGTTCATATAAGCGAAGTAGCCGATAATTACGTGAAAGACATTAACGACCATCTAAAAGTAGGTGACATGGTAGAAGTAAAAGTCATCAACGTTGAGAAAGATGGAAAAATCGGACTATCGATCAAAAAAGCCATTGACCGTCCAGACCGTCCAGAACGTCCTGAACGACCTCGCCAGGACCGTCCGCGCCAAGACCGTCCGCAACGCGGAGGTGGAGGAGGAAGAAACGATTTCCGTCCTAAAGAAAATTTTGAACAAAAGATGAGCCGTTTCCTTAAGGACAGTGAAGACCGTTTATCATCTCTCAAAAGAAACACAGAATCTAAACGAGGCGGACGCGGAGCAAGAAGAGGCTGACTTGCTGCTGTCAACATAGATAAAACACTCCTTAAGGGGTGTTTTTTTACGGTTTCTGAGCTGTTTTAAAGGTTCTTTGGCCAGCTTTTGATAAATAAAAGCCCGTCTGGAGAAAAATTTTAAATAGTACTTGACTGGAAACCTAAAGCTTTGTATTATAGAACTTGTGCTTCATAGGATAGCAAGCCTGTCTGAAAGTGGCACAGGCGCACGGCCACGGCAGGCCGGGCATTAAATTTGGCGGTGTAGCTCAGCTGGCTAGAGCGTACGGTTCATACCCGTGAGGTCGGGGGTTCGATCCCCTCCGCCGCTACCATCTTTAATTCATTTCATAAGGCCCGTTGGTCAAGCGGTTAAGACACCGCCCTTTCACGGCGGTAACACGGGTTCGAATCCCGTACGGGTCATCCTTGCAGAAAACTTCCCTTTGGAAGTTTTTTTTCGTTTCACGCATGTCACGCACCATCTCCGCATACCCCCCTGGTTCACACTTTATTCAAATTAATTTTCAGTCTTTTCTACAGGTTCATTTAAAACCCGTCAGCAGTTTTACAATTCTTTCATAAATGCTGTGGGATTCGCTCACAATCTTGACAGAGCAAGCCGAAACAGTCGAACACTTCTAAGGCCAAGCACCCTTGTTTTGACAAAATCTATTTTTTGCGTCCGCTATAATGACCTCAATGAACCGATTTGGGGGAATGTTAAATGGAAAAAGCAGAAAGAAGAATAATTGAACCGATTACAGGAGCAGCGTTTGAGAAAACACAGCATGCTATTCATAAATCCGCGAAGAGAGCGGGGACTTACTTTCATTCTTTACTGTTTCATAAAGGACTTTTATATATGTGCATCGGGTTTTTGCTGGGACGGGCCATTATCCTGACGGAGATCCTCCCATTTGCTCTTCCGTTCTTCGGTGTTCTGTTCTTAATGAAGAAGGACAAGGCACTGATCGGTGCGTTATCGCTGGCTGCGGGAGGCCTGACGATTTCACTGGAAACCTCCCTTATCATAACAAGCCATCTGCTGCTCTTCTTATTTCTGCAAAAAGCCGGCGCCTTTATATTTAAGGACAGGGTAAGAACACTGCCATTTATCATCCTGCTCTCGGCAGCAGGGACGAGGCTTGCCTACACGTACATCCTGTACGGATCGCTATCCTCCTACGATGCCATGATGGCCGGGGTAGAAGCAGGTTTGGCATTTATCCTCACCCTGATTTTCCTGCAGAGCATTCCTTTAATAGCGAGTCCGAAATACAAGCAGTCGCTGAAATCAGAAGAAATTATCTGCCTAATGATCCTGATTGCATCTGTGATGACAGGCCTTACCGGCGTTTCCTACATGGAGGTAAAGGCAGAACATGTCTTTTCGAGATATATGGTGCTCCTGTTCGCTTTTATCGGAGGCTCGAGCATCGGATGCACGGTCGGGGTGGTAACCGGTTTAATTTTAAGCCTGGCGAACGTCGGAAATCTCTATCAGATGAGCCTTTTGGCCTTCTCGGGATTGCTTGGAGGCCTGCTGAAGGAAGGCCAGAAAATAGGGGCAGCTGCAGGACTGCTCATTGGCTCGATGCTGCTGTCCCTTTATGGGGGTGGGACGGGAAGTCTCGTTTCGACCATGGTGGAATCCATGGCGGCAATCATGCTGTTCTTCCTTACGCCGAAAGGGATCACCGCAAGCCTCGCAAAGCACATACCCGGTACAAACGAGCATGCAGTTGAGCAGCAGCTGTACGCGACACGAATCAGGGATGTTACGGCCCATAGGGTCGATCAGTTTTCAGGAGTGTTTGAGGCCCTTTCGCAAAGCTTTCATGCTTTTTATGAAAAGGGGGAATCCGATGCATCACGGGAAACGGATCTATTTTTAAGCACGATCACTGAAAAAACATGCCACCATTGCTATAAAAAAGAAAAATGCTGGGTTAATCACTTTCAAACAACCTATGATCTCATGACACAAATTACAAATGAAACAAGCGCAGATACCTACCATGTAAACCGGAAGCTGAAAAAGGAATTCCATAACCACTGCTCCAAGGCCAGGCAGGTTGAAGTGGCCATTGAACAGGAGCTGAACGAATTTAAAGCCAATCAAAAATTGAATCGGCAAGTTCAGGAGAGCCGCAAGCTGGTCGCAGAGCAGCTCCTTGGGGTATCCAACGTAATGAAAGACTTTTCCCGGGAAATCAGGAGGGAAAGGGAAAATCATTTCTTGCTGGAAGAGCAAATTCTGGACGCTCTCCAGAACTTCGGAATGGAAATCGGACATGTTGAAATATACAGCTTGGAGCAGGGGAATATTGACATGGAAATGTCAATTCCGTTTTGCCAGGGCCATGGCGAATGCGAAAAAATCATTGCTCCAATGCTTTCAGATATATTGGAAGAGCAGGTCATCGTAAAGCATGAAGAGTGCGGCCTGTATCCTAACGGTTTTTGTCACGTATCATTCGGTTCGGCGAAAAGCTTTAAAGTAGAAACCGGTGCGGCGCATGCGGCAAAAGGAGGAGGGCTTGTTTCAGGAGACAGTTATTCTATGATTGACCTGGGGGTGGGAAAATATGCCATTGCCATAAGTGATGGGATGGGAAATGGGGCCAGAGCCCAATTCGAAAGCAATGAAACCATTAAACTTCTTGAGAAGATCCTGCAATCGGGAATTAATGAAAAAGTGGCGATTAAAACCGTCAACTCCATTCTTTCCCTGCGAACGACAGATGAAGTGTATTCCACCCTTGATCTGGCCATTGTAGATTTGCAGGACGCCATGTGCAAATTTTTAAAGATCGGCTCCACGCCAAGCTTTATCAAACGGGGGGATAAAGTCATAAAAATACAGGCGAGCAATTTGCCGATCGGTATTATTGATGAATTCGAAGTGGATGCCGTTGGCGAGCAGCTTAAAGCAGGAGATTTGCTCATCATGATGAGCGACGGGATTTTTGAAGGACCTAAGCATGTAGAAAACCATGATATTTGGATGAAGAGAAAGATATCGGAGCTGGAAACAAATGATCCCCAGGAGGTGGCGGATCTGATTATGGAGGAGGTCATTAGGACCCGTTCCGGAAAAATTGACGATGATATGACGATCATCGCTGCTAAAGTTGACCATAACACTCCAAAATGGGCGGCAATTCCAACAAACCGCTATTTCCAAAAGGAAAAACAGAGTGTTTCATAAATTATAAAATTTCATAGTATGAAAATCCTCCTGCTGTGGCAAGGCTGATAGTAATCAGCACGATTAGGAGGGGAAAGAATTGAATAGAGGACGGCTAAAACAGATCCTGCTCATCACTGACGGTTGTTCCAATCATGGAGAGGACCCGGTCGCAATGGCAGCGTATGCCAACGAGCAAGGGATCACGGTTAATGTAATCGGAGTGGTGGATGAAAAGGTGATTGATGAAGCGGCTATGAGAGAGATTGAGAGTATCGCAGCTTCCGGCGGCGGAGTCAGCCAGACAGTTTATGCGCAAACCCTTTCTCAAACCGTACAAATGGTCACCAGAAAGGCCATGACACAAACCATACAGGGAGTGGTTAACAAAGAGCTTCAGCAAATCCTTGGGAAAAAGGTATCGATGGAAGAGCTGCCGCCTGATAAAAGGGGGGAAGTGCTTGAAGTGGTAGATGAGCTTGGGGAAACCATGCATTTAGAGATGGTCATCATGGTCGATGTAAGTGCGAGCATGACGCCTAAGCTTCCTACGGTAAAGGAGGCATTGCTGGACTTGTCGATCAGCTTGAATTCAAGGATAGGAGAAAATGAATTTACGGTTTGTGTATTTCCCGGGAAACGGGCAGATGCAGAAAAGGTCATCGACTGGACGCCGCGTCTGGAGTCCATATCCTCCATCTTTTCAAAGCTATCTGCTGGAGGACTCACTCCAACTGGACCGGCAATCCGGGAAGGAGCTGCTCTTTTCAGCAAAAAGAGGAGCAGCCGGAAGGATCTGCTGGATGATGAGGAGTATCGCTATGAAGGGGGCCGATAACGTCCTCCCCGGCACAAAGATTAAAGGCAAGTGGCATCAGAACGAGTACACCGTGATAAAATCTCTCGGAAAAGGAGCGAATGGAACGGTCTATTTGGTTCAAAGCGGCAGAGGGCTTGCAGCGCTGAAGCTTAGCGGCAACAGTATGTCCATTACGTCTGAAGTGAATGTGCTGAAGCACTTTTCAAAGGTCCAGGGGAAAAGCCTTGGGCCTCATTTATTTGATACGGACGACTGGGAGCGGGGAGGGGGACAGCCGCTGCCTTCCTTTTATGTAATGGAGTATATAAAAGGGGTTCCGTTTCTGGACTTTGTAAAAACAAGAGGGCATGAATGGGTCCCGGTTCTTCTTTTGCAGCTTCTTGGAAGCTTATCCAACCTGCATGCTGCGGGGTGGGTATTTGGGGATTTAAAGCCGGAGAATCTTATAGTGGCGGATTCACCTGTCACTGTCAAAATCATCGACGTTGGAGGGACTACCGGAATTGGCCGTTCAATTAAAGAATATACGGAGTTTTTTGACAGAGGCTACTGGGGAATGGGAAGCCGGAAAGCGGATCCTGCCTATGATCTTTTTGCCTGCGCTATGATCGCGATACATGCAGCATGCGGGAGCCGGTTTGTAAAAAACGGGGACGGCAAGGAGCTTTTGTACAGCAAGATCGAGAGTGTTCCGCTGCTGTATAAGCAAAGGCATGTACTAAAGAAAGCGCTGAACGGACAGTACAGCCGGGCTGATGAAATGAAACACGATCTGCTTCAATGCCTGGCAGTCCAGGATACCCAGCCTGCCGGCAAAAGAAATCACCGCAGGCAGTCCGGAAAAACGCCGCCTGTTCAGACCAAGGCGGCATCAAGGAAAGGGAAGAAAAGAGGCGCTGCCGGTGTTCAAAGAAGGTCCCGGCATCAGAGCGGATGGATGGACACGTTTATCGTCCTAAGCGGTGTCTTTATTTTATATGCTCTTTACATTTATCATTTTCTGCTTCCTTAAAAAAGGTGATTTTGTGAACAAAAGGTGGGGTTTTTGCCGTCATCCGAATAAAAATGGTACGATAAGTACAGCTTTAATCTGCCAGTAAATGAGGGAAAAACGTGGTACCCTTTATGCCGTTTGTAAAAAAACATCAGCTGATTGAACCTTCCTCTGCCATAATGGCAGGTGTATCAGGAGGACCTGACTCTCTAAGTCTGCTTCATATGCTAATGCAAATTCGAAAAGAGTGGAACCTTCGCATTGTGGTCCTGCACGTTGATCATATGTTCAGAGGAAAAGAATCGGAAGAGGAAATGAAATTTGTCCAATCCTTTTGCGAAAAACACGGAATCCTGTGTGAAAGCAGGCAAATCGATGCCGGAGCCTATGCAAAGGCTCATCACATGAGCTTCCAGGAGGCGGCTCGGGCCTGCAGGTATCGGTTTTTTTCTGACATGATGAAAAAACACGCGTGCCGCACGCTTGCCCTGGGTCATCATGGGGATGATCAAATTGAAACGATATTAATGAGGCTCGTCCGCGGCGGCAAGGGAACCGCCCTGGCAGGAATTCAGCCAAAACGGGAATTTTCCGGAGGGCAAATCATCCGCCCGCTGCTCGGTTTGACAAAACAGGAAATTCTGGACTATTGCAGGATTCATGATTTACAGCCCCGGCTGGATCCCAGCAATGAAAAAGATACCTATACAAGAAACCGGTTCAGAAAACGGGTGCTCCCATTCCTTAAAGAAGAAAACCCTCAAGTGCACGAAAAATTCCAGTCTTTCAGCGAGAATCTGACAGAAGACGAACGGTTTTTGCAGGAATTAACGGAGCAGGAGATGAATACAGTATGGAGAAGCAGCGGAGAATTTGCCGAGCTTCAAATCGATATGCTTAAAAGGTTGCCTTTACCTTTACAAAGGAGAGGGATTCAACTAATATTAAACTATCTTTACAAAAGTGTTCCGTCTTCATTAT
Organism: Metabacillus sp. 84; assembly: GCF_050107715.1. NCBI lineage: Bacteria > Bacillati > Bacillota > Bacilli > Caryophanales > Bacillaceae > Metabacillus > Metabacillus sp. 84. The sequence goes on from NZ_JBNILN010000021.1 coordinate 11,688, forward strand.
CATCCATACATACAGAAAGCGTTCTATCTTTGCTTTCCCAATCACATCCTTCCGGCTCACTCCATCTTCCACATGGTTTAAAGGCAGTTAAATCCTATAATCTATGCATGTTTACTTTTGAACATGAAGATCCGGAGCCCTATCATCTGCTGCTTCCTGTTCCGGGCAGCCTTGAGCTTCCGTCCGGCGGCTGGATCATGGCAGAGGTGATAACGGAAAAGCCGGCAGAGGCAATGGGACAGCACAGCCTTCTGGTCAGGCTGGATCGCATCCGGCTGCCGCTTGCAGTGCGCTCCCGCCAAAACGGGGACAAACTTAAAGTTAAAGGCATGAATGGATCAAAAAAGGTCAAAGATATATTTATTGACAAAAAGATCGCAATTGAAGCCAGAAATCAATGGCCGATTCTTGAAGACGCGGACGGTACGGTTTTATGGCTGCCGGGTTTGGCCAAAACAGCCTTGGAGGAAAATGATTGGTCTGAGGGCGAATTCATTTTTTTACACTATCATCGACATGGATCATCTAGGGGGCAAAACACGAATGATGAAACAGGACATTGAAAAAATTTTGGTTTCAGAAGAAGAAATACAGAAGAAAGTCAAAGAATTGGGAATACTGTTAACGGAAGAGTACAAAGAAAGCTTTCCGCTTGCCATTGGAGTATTGAAGGGTGCAATGCCGTTTATGGCAGATCTTCTCAAGCACATCGATACATATTTGGAAATGGATTTTATGGATGTTTCCAGTTACGGCACATCGACGGTTTCCTCAGGTGAAGTCAAGATTCTCAAGGATCTGGACACTTCTGTAGAGGGCAGGGACATCCTTATCATAGAAGATATTATCGACAGTGGTTTAACATTAAGCTATCTTGTGGAATTATTCAGGTATCGGAAAGCAAAATCCATTAAGATTGTAACTCTGCTGGATAAACCAAGCGGAAGAAAGGCTGATATCCAGGCAGATTACGTCGGATTTGAAGTGCCTGATGCATTTGTGGTGGGATACGGGCTTGATTACATCGAGCGCTACCGGAATCTTCCTTACATTGGAGTCTTGAAACCGCGCGTTTACCAAAATTCCAACTGAGGATTAAGGCCTGATCAAATGGCGCCATATTGTTTGTACTGGCATGATTTTCTATGATACTATTTAAACTAGTTGTGCCTACTGTGGGAGGAGGTAAGGAATGAAACGGATCTTCCGAAATACGATCTTTTATTTACTTATATTTTTGGTTGTGATCGGAATCGTTAGCACGTTTAACGGCCAAAATCCGAAAACAGAACCATTGACTTACACCGATTTCGTTTCAAAACTGGAGGCGGGAGATGTTGAAAGCATTACCGCAAAACCGGTAAGGGGTGTCTTTGAAGTTAAAGGACAGCTCGAAGGAGCGAAAGAGGATCAGTACTTTTTAACACACGTTCCAAGTGAATCAATTGATGACATTACAGCGGCAGCAAAAGAGAACCAGACGGAATTAAAAACCGAATTCCAGCCTGCTGAAGAAACAAGCGGATGGGTTACATTCTTCACTTCCATCATTCCGTTTGTCATCATCTTCATCCTGTTTTTCTTCCTGCTGAACCAGGCTCAGGGCGGCGGCAGCCGTGTCATGAACTTTGGCAAAAGCAAGGCGAAGCTCTACAGTGAAGAGAAGAAAAAGGTTAAGTTCAAGGATGTAGCCGGCGCGGATGAGGAAAAAGCGGAGCTTGTGGAAGTTGTAGACTTTCTAAAGGACCCCCGCAAGTTTTCCGAGCTTGGCGCACGCATTCCAAAAGGAGTTCTTCTTGTCGGACCTCCTGGTACAGGTAAAACCCTTCTTGCGAGAGCAGCAGCCGGAGAAGCAGGCGTTCCATTTTTCACAATAAGCGGTTCTGACTTTGTGGAAATGTTTGTCGGTGTCGGTGCTTCCCGTGTAAGAGATTTGTTTGAAAATGCCAAAAAGAATGCACCGTGTATTATCTTTATTGATGAAATCGATGCTGTTGGACGCCAGCGCGGCGCCGGACTTGGCGGAGGCCATGATGAGCGTGAGCAGACGCTGAACCAATTGCTTGTGGAAATGGATGGCTTCAGCGCCAATGAAGGTATCATCATTGTTGCTGCGACAAACCGTCCGGATATTCTTGACCCGGCTCTTCTTCGTCCGGGACGCTTTGACCGTCAGATTACGGTAGACCGTCCTGATGTCAAAGGCCGCGAGGCAGTGCTTAAAGTACATGCCCGCAACAAGCCTTTGGACGAGACCGTTGATTTGAAAGCAATCGCCATGAGAACACCAGGCTTTTCCGGAGCAGATCTTGAAAACCTTCTGAACGAGGCAGCACTTGTGGCAGCCCGTACAAACAAGAAGAAAGTGGATATGCTCGATATCGATGAAGCTACAGACCGAGTCATTGCCGGTCCGGCTAAAAAAAGCCGTGTTATTTCAGAAAAAGAACGCAACATTGTCGCTTATCATGAAGGCGGACATACGATTATCGGCCATGTGCTTGACGAGGCTGAAATGGTACATAAAGTGACCATCGTTCCCCGAGGCCAGGCTGGCGGCTATGCTGTTATGCTGCCTAAAGAGGACCGCTACTTCATGACAAAGCCGGAGCTTCTTGATAAAATTACCGGCCTTCTTGGCGGACGTGTAGCTGAGGAAATTGTATTCGGCGAAGTGAGCACCGGCGCTTCTAATGACTTCCAGAGAGCGACGGGAATTGCACGCCGCATGGTTACAGAGTTCGGGATGTCTGATAAGCTTGGTCCGCTTCAATTCGGCCAGTCCCAAGGACAGGTATTCCTTGGCAGGGATATCAACAGCGAACAAAATTACAGCGATGCGATTGCTCATGATATTGATACAGAAATTCAGAGCATCATTAAAACATCGTATGAGCGTGCCAAAACGATACTGACAGAAAATCGTGACAAGCTTGAACTGGTAGCTAAAACGCTGCTTGAAGTGGAAACACTTGATGCGAAGCAAATTAACTACTTGATTGAACACGGTAAGCTTCCTGAACGAATGGAAGAAATCGCGGAAAACAATGATTCTTCGTCAGATGTGAAAATCAATATTCAAAGAAAGACAGAAGAGCCATCTAACACAGATGATTCCGACCGTCCTGATTTGAAAAAAGATGATCCTGACCGTCCTGACCTGAAAAAAGAGTAAAGAAGAAAGCCGCATTCCTCTGGAGTGCGGCTTTTTTTTGCTGAGCGGTAAAACGTCAGCTTCAGCTGAGATGACCTGGTTATTGGCCAGCTGCCGCATTGCCCCCGATTACAGGGGCCATCCATCCGTTATATAAAAACGTTTACTCTGCATGAAGAGCCGTTCCTTATGCATGTACGTTGTCCTCCTATCCGCCATGTATTATGATAAGATGGTGGCAGAATGTTTTAAAAGGACTTAGAGAAACTATATAGAGTGGTGAAAATCGTTGATTTTAGTATTGGATGTTGGGAATACAAATACAGTAATCGGTGTCTATGAAGAAGAGGAATTGAACTATCACTGGCGGATTGAAACGAGCAGAAATAAAACCGAAGATGAATTCGGCATGCTGTTTAAGTCTCTCTTTGAGCATGTGGGAATTTCTTATACAGATGTTAACGGGATCATTATATCGTCTGTGGTTCCACCCATCATGTTCTCGCTTGAGCGGATGTGCAAAAAATACTTTGACATAAAGCCTCTTGTCGTTGGTCCGGGCATTAAGACGGGCCTTAATATTAAGTATGAAAATCCAAGGGAAGTCGGAGCAGACCGGATTGTCAATGCGGTAGCCGGAATTCATTTATACGGCAGTCCCCTGATCATTGTGGATTTTGGAACGGCCACTACTTATTGCTATATTAACGAAGAAAAACAATACATGGGCGGTGCGATCGCCCCAGGAGTCAATATTTCTACGGAGGCGCTTTATTCAAGAGCGGCCAAACTCCCGAGAATAGAAATCGCAAGACCTGAAACGATAATCGGAAAAAATACAGTAAGTGCTATGCAGTCCGGCATCCTCTTTGGCTATGTCGGCCAGGTTGAGGGGATTGTAAGAAGAATGAAGCAGGAAACAGGTCAAGATCCAAAGGTGATTGGAACCGGAGGACTGGCAAGCCTGATAGCAAATGAATCCAGTGCCATTGATATTGTCGATCCATTTTTGACGCTGAAAGGCCTGCAGCTTATTTATGACCGCAACCATTGATTCACATACAAGAATAAGCATCTGAAGGGAGCTAAACGGATAAATGGATTACTTAGTAAAAGCACTGGCATATGACGGACAAGTCCGTGCGTATGCTGTCAAATCAACTGAAACAGCAGGAGAAGGGCAGAGAAGACATCAAACCTGGCCTACAGCATCAGCCGCGCTTGGCCGGACTCTTACGGCTGGGCTAATGCTCGGAACGATGCTCAAAGGGGAAGATAAACTGACAATCAAGGTGGAAGGGAACGGCCCCCTCGGCCCTATCCTGGTGGATGCAAATGCGAAAGGGCAGGTAAGGGGCTATGTTACTCATCCGCAAACCCATTTTGAGCTGAACAAGTTCGGCAAGCTTGACGTGGCCCGCGCGGTTGGGACAGAAGGAATGCTGACGATCGTAAAAGATATTGGCATGAGGGAGCATTTTACCGGGCAGGTTCCGCTTGTTTCAGGTGAACTGGGAGAAGACTTCACGTATTATCTCGTCTCTTCTGAGCAGGTGCCGTCCTCGGTCGGTGTTGGCGTTTTGGTCAATCCTGACAATACAATCCTTGCCGCAGGCGGATTTGTCGTGCAGCTGCTGCCGGGTGCAACAGAAGAAACGATTGCCAGCATAGAAGAGCGGCTGACCGCTATGGAGCCGATCTCCAAGCAAATCGAAAAAGGTCTTACCCCGGAAGAAATCCTGGATGTAGTACTCGGAGAAGGAAATGCCAAAATTTTAGAAACCGTGCCAGTCTCCTTTCAATGCCAATGCAGCAAAGAGCGATTTGGTTCCGCCATTATCAGCCTCGGCACGAAAGAGATTGATGAAATGATCGAAGAAGACGGACAGGCTGAAGCGCAGTGCCATTTTTGCAATGAAACGTACGTATTTTCAAAAGAAGAGCTGGAAGAATTAAAAGCAGAATCGATCTAACAGCGAACCAGGGAGTGGAGAAATGAATAAAAGAGCCCTGTGGGTCATCATTGCCGGTCTGGCGGTACTGAATGCAGCAACCCTTCTTTATTTTTCGCTTAAAGAACCAAAACCTGCTGAATCAGAAATAGCAGCCAAAATCGGGGATACTCAAATCACCCGGGAAGAATGGCTCGCGGAGCTTGAAAACAGATTTGGTAAAGACACCCTTGAGCAAATGGTGAATGCCAAAGTTGTTCAGGAGCTTTCTGAAGAGTACGGAATTAAAGCGGATGAAGAAATGGTGGAGAAAGAACTTGAAATGTTCAAAAGAACTTCGGATGTTACCAGTGAAGAAGGGCTTAAAAATGATCAGCAATGGCGTGAGCAAATCCGCTACAGCATTCTTTTGGAGGAGCTCCTGACGAAAGATGTCAATGTGGAAGAGGAAACCATTGAAGAATATTACCTTGAAAATAAAGAGCAGTATCAATTTGCCAGCGCTTATCACCTTTCGGATATCCGTGTAAAAACGAAGGCAGAGGCAGAAGAAGTCATTAAGGCACTCGACGGCGGATCAAGCTTTAATGCGCTTGCCGGAGAGTACGCTTCTGCAGGAGAACAGCATGGAGATCTTGGATTTCTATCCAAAGGGGAAGGAACTCCATTGGCAGATGAGTATACGGCAGCAGCCGAAAAAATGGAGGAAGGGTCATACAGCCAGACCCCGATTGAATCAGACGGCGGATATGCGGTTTTATTTTTAAGTGAAAAAATAGGACAAAAAACTTACTCATATGATGAAGTAAAAGATCAAATCAGACGCCAGCTTGCCCTTGAGCAGATGGAAGGAACCGTCTCTGTAAAGCCCCTCTGGGAGGAAGCGGAGGCAGAATGGTTTTATGGTACTAAATAGGCAAAATGATTGACAATTCCGAATTGTATTGTTACCTTTTTATTAAACCAATAAAAATACTCGGAATAGAGGTGCTTTCAGAATGCGTGTAGCAAATTCCATCCATGAATTAATCGGGGAAACTCCTATTGTTAAACTCAACAAAATCGTTGAAGATGATTATGCAGACGTTTACCTAAAGCTTGAATTTATGAATCCCGGCAGCAGTGTAAAAGACCGGATAGCTCTGGCGATGATTGAAGCGGCTGAAAAGAATGGCAGTTTGAAGCCGGGTGACACACTCATCGAGCCAACGAGCGGGAACACTGGGATTGGCCTGGCGATGGTAGCGGCAGCAAAAGGAATCAATGCCATCCTTGTCATGCCGGATACGATGAGTATGGAACGCCGTAATCTTTTGCGTGCATACGGTGCGGAGCTTGTGCTGACTCCCGGAGCCGAAGGAATGGGAGGCGCCATCCGCAAAGCTGAAGAGCTTTCCAAAGAGCATGGCTATTTCATGCCGCAGCAATTTAAAAACGAAGCAAACCCTGAGGTTCACCGCTTAACAACAGGTCCTGAAATTGTCCGCCAGATGGACCAGCTGGATGCTTTTATTTCCGGAATCGGAACGGGCGGAACGATTACGGGAGCCGGGGAAGTATTGAAGGAGCATTTCCCGGGCATTAAAATTTATGCTGTTGAACCATCTGATTCACCTGTTCTTTCCGGAGGGAAGCCAGGGCCGCACAAAATTCAGGGAATTGGAGCAGGGTTTGTTCCGGATATTTTGAATACCGGCCTTTACGATGAGGTCATTGGCGTGAAAAACGAGGATGCCTTTGAATATGCCCGTCTTGCTGCAAAGCATGAAGGGGTTCTTGGAGGAATCTCGTCCGGAGCGGCCATTTGTGCAGCGTTAAAAGTGGCGAAGGAGCTTGGCAAGGGCAAAAAAGTGCTTGCGATCATTCCAAGCAACGGAGAGCGTTACCTGAGCACACCGCTATATCAATTCGAATAAAAAGTAAAAACAGTCTCCGGACTGTTTTTATTTTGGGGGAAAACTTACAGGTAGCCTATGGAAGAGGATATCAAGTAAAATATCTGTATATGCCCTGTAGGAGTGTGTTTCATGTCAGAAACGGTTTATTATCCCTTTTATATAAAAACAAAATTAAAGCACGACTTTTTTCAAGCATACAAAATTCTCTCTTCCGATGCTGATTATCATGCCATTCTTGAAAGCGGAAGAGGCGGAAGATACAGCATTGCCGGAATGAATCCGAGTGCTGTGATTTCTGTTAAGGATAAGGAAATACTGGTTACAGAGGAAAGCGGACACCGCCGTTATCTCAACGGCCATCCGCTGGAGTGGCTGCAGCAATATATGTCTGCTGTCAGAGTGGATAGAAGTCCTGATTTGCCTGATTTCCAAAGCGGAGCGATCGGTTTTATCAGCTACGATGCAGTCCGGCATTTTGAAGCTCTCTCCACGCAAAGTGAAGATGATTTGCAGATTCCTGATTATTTCTGGATGATCTTTCGTGAATTGGCCATTCTTGATCATCAGTCGAACGAAGTGTACCTCATTGTACTTGATGAGGCAGACAATAAGGAACAGGCTCATAAACGCTTGTATGAGGCTGAGAAAAAGTGGCAGCACCCGGCTTCAGATTCGGCAAGAACGGAATATCCTCTGGAAACAGCCGATATTAAAGAGCACTTTAATCCGGAGCAATTTAAGAAGGCGGTCAAGACAATAAAAGAATATATTGCCGCCGGCGATGTTTTTCAGGTGAACCTGTCCACGCGCCAGGGAGTAAAGCTATATGATCACCCCATCAGCCTATACGAAAAGCTGAGAGCCATTAATCCATCCCCTTATATGGCCTATCTGGAAACACCTGAGTTTCAGATTGTATCAGGGTCTCCAGAGCTTCTTGTGAAAAAGAGCGGCACGGTGCTAAGCACAAGACCGATTGCCGGCACCCGCTCAAGAGGAAAGAATCATGAAGAAGACATAAAGCTTGCCAGGGAGCTGATTGATAACGAAAAAGAGAGAGCCGAGCATGTCATGCTGGTGGATCTGGAAAGAAATGATTTGGGCCGGGTTTCGAAATATGGATCCGTCCGCGTGACAGAGTTTATGGCCATTGAAAGATATTCCCATGTCATGCACATCGTTTCAAACGTAGAAGGAGAACTGGCAGAGGGAAAAACTTTTTCTGACATCATCCGGGCTGTGTTCCCCGGCGGAACAATTACAGGCGCCCCAAAGGTTCGGACGATGGAGATTATTGAAGAACTGGAGCCGAAACGCCGGGGGATTTATACAGGTTCTATTGGATGGATTGATTTTAACGGCGATTTGGAGTTGAATATAGTTATCAGAACTCTTTTTGCAAAAGACGGTGCAGGCTATATACAGGCAGGAGCAGGAATTGTTATAGACTCGAATCCGGACCATGAGTACAAAGAATCTCTGAAAAAGGCAGCCGCTGTCCTGAAAGCGGCAGAGCAGAGTCAGGCAGAGCAAATGAAAGGATGAGGTGAGCAGAGTGATTTTAATGATTGATAACTATGATTCATTTACGTACAACCTTGTGCAGTACTTAGGAGAGCTTGGCGAGGAATTAGCCGTCAGGCGCAATGATGAAATTACAATACAGCAAATCCGGGAGATGAATCCGGAATTTCTTATGATTTCCCCGGGGCCGTGCAGCCCGGACGAGGCAGGAATCAGCATGGAGGCGATCCGGTCATTTGCAGGGAAAATCCCGATTTTTGGAGTCTGCCTCGGGCATCAGTCCATTGCGCAGGTCTTTGGAGGAGATGTGGTTCGGGCGGAAAGGCTCATGCATGGAAAGGTATCTGAGATTCAGCATGATGGCGAAACGATTTTCAGCGGGCTTGAAAACCCGTTTTTAGCCACCCGTTACCATTCGCTGATTGTCAAAAACGAGACGCTTCCCGATTGCTTTACCGTATCAGCTAAAACGGATCAAGATGAGATCATGGCTATCCGCCATAAAACTCTTCCAATTGAAGGAGTACAGTTCCATCCGGAATCCATCATGACATCCGCCGGAAAGCTTTTACTTAAAAATTTCATCGAAACCTATAAGAAAGCAGAAAAGAGCATTTCCTAATGTTTATTTTTCTTAATTCAAAGCTGATTAAGGAAGAAGAGGCTAAAATCTCGCTCTTCGACCATGGATATATGTACGGCCTTGGTGTATTTGAAACATTCCGTGCCTGCCAGGGCCATTCTTTCTTATTAAATGATCATATGGACCGGCTTCACCGCTCACTTGCTGAGCTGGAAATCAAAGCAGACCTTGCATCAGCTGAAGTGCAGAGGATGGTTGAAGAGTTAATCGCTGCCAACGGGGTTAAAGATGGAAATGCGGCAGTGAGGCTGTCGGTATCTGCCGGGTACGGAGGCCCCGGATTTACAGATCAAATCTACACTGAACCGGTGATCTCCTGTTTTTTAAGGCCCCTTGCATCCCCGGCTGACCAAAAACAGGGACAGGTTCTAAAGCTTAAGCGAAGTACGCCTGAAGGGCCTTTCAGGATGAAGTCCAGTCATTATATGAATAATTTTCTGGCTAAGAAGGAACTGAAGGGCCATACAAATATCGAAGGCATCTTTCTTACAAAAGAAGGATACGTATGTGAGGGCATTGTATCCAATGTGTTTTGGACGAAACACGGAACCATATATACACCGGCAGCAGAGACAGGCGCATTGGATGGCATCACCCGCCAGTTTGTCCTTGCGTTATGCCGGAAGCTTGGCTTGAATTACGAAGAGGGATTTTTCCAGCTGACGGACCTGTTGTCAGCAGAGGAAGTGTTTCTGACAAATTCCGTCCAGGAAATCGTTCCGCTTTCCTCGATTGATATCCAATCATTTGCAGGTAAAGAAGGAGCGTTAACACAGAGACTAAAGGAAGAGTACTCAAAATACCGGCTTTCCCTTTGGTCAAGAGATGAGCTGTAAAGGATGAGGTCTAATGGGGTTAACGGCACTGCAGAAACAGACAAAAATGGAATGCCGCGGTTTTACATTGAATTTTAGTGAAAAAACGCTTGTTATGGGAATTTTAAATATAACTCCCGATTCGTTTTCGGACGGCGGAAAATACAACTCGCTTGATCAGGCTTTGCTCCGGGCGGAACAGCTGGTTAAAGACGGTGCGGATCTGATTGATATCGGCGGTGAGTCAACAAGGCCAGGAGCAGCTTTTATACCGGAGGAAGAAGAAATGGAACGGGTCCTTCCGGTTATTGAACGGCTGGCAAAAGAAACGGCTGTGCCAATTTCGATTGATACGTACAAAGCGCGTACAGCGAGAGAAGCCATCAAAGCGGGTGCCCATATCATCAATGATGTATGGGGTGCGAAAGCCGAACCGGATATTGCGGCGGCAGCGGCTGAATTCAACGTTCCAATCATTCTTATGCATAACCGAAAAAAACGGAAGTATGAAAATTTGATTCCGGATATGATTGCCGACCTAATGGAAAGCGTAACTATAGCAAAGCAAGCGGGCGTTCAAGAGGATCAGATCATACTGGATCCGGGTATCGGGTTTGCGAAAAAATTCGAAGACAACCTTGAAGTGATGAGAAATCTGGAACTGTTTACCGGATTGGATTATCCTGTTTTGCTGGGAACATCGAGGAAGACTTTTATAGGAAAAGTGCTGGATCTGCCCCCTGAGGAAAGAATGGAAGGCACAGGGGCAACGGTGTGCATGGGCATCCAAAAGGGAATCGGAATTGTCCGGGTGCATGATGTAAAGGAAATTTCAAGAATGACCAGGATGATGGATGCCATGATGGGGAAGGGGGATTCAGCCCATGGATAAAATCTATGTTTCCGGAATGGAGTTTTACGGATATCATGGTGTATACCCGGAAGAAAACAAGCTCGGACAGCGTTTCAGAGCGGACCTTGTCATCGAACAAGACTTAAGAAAAGCCGGAGAAACCGATGAGCTTGAGCACACGGTTAACTACGCTGACCTTTATAAGATTTGCAAGCGGGTAATTGAAGGGGAACCGAAAAAGCTTGTTGAATCCCTTGCTGAAAGGATCGCATCGGATGTTCTGAATGATTTCCCCGATGTACAATCCGTCACCATTAAACTGATTAAGCCGGATCCCCCCATCCCGGGACATTATGAACATGTAGCGGTTGAAATTTCAAGAGGCCGCTCATGAACCAGGCGTATTTGGCTCTCGGCTCAAATATGGGAGACAGGGAAACGTATTTGTTGGAAGCCGTTAAACAGTTAGATGAGGATCCGGCGATTGAAGTCCGGAAGCAGTCTTCCATCTATGAAACCGCCCCGGTCGGATATACCGATCAAGGTTCATTTTTGAATATGGCGGTGGAAATATTCACCACCTGCTCCCCGGATGAATTACTGGATAAAACCCAGCATATTGAACAAATGCTTGGAAGAACGAGAGAAATCAGGTGGGGACCGCGTACTTTAGACCTTGACATTTTATTGTATAATCATGAAAATATTGAAACAGAGCGATTAACCGTTCCTCATCCAAGAATGGCGGAGCGCGCCTTTGTATTGGTTCCGCTCTATGAAATCCATTCACAGGCTACAATACCGGCAATCGAAAAGCCGATTTCAGTCATCATAGATCAACTATCAGAAAAAGAAGGGGTCAGACTATGGAAGCTGAGAAATGGGGAAGGCGGATCAGAGCCTACCGAAAGCTGAAGGGCTACACCCAAGAGAGTTTTGCAAAGGATCTAGGCATCTCGGTATCGGTTCTCGGTGAGGTTGAGAGAGGAAACCGCATGCCCGGCAACGAGTTTATTATAGAAATTGCAGCTGCGCTGAAGGTTACGGTGGAAGAACTGTCACCGAAAGAATGAAAGTTTTAATGAAAGGAGATGAACCATTGCTTAAAATCGGCAATATTGAAATGAAAAACCGCGTTGTACTGGCCCCGATGGCTGGTATCTGCAATGCTGCCTTCCGCCTTACAGTAAAGGAATTCGGTGCAGGACTTGTCTGTGCAGAAATGGTAAGCGATAAAGCCATCCTTTACAACAATGCGCGAACCATGGGAATGCTGTTTATTGATGAGCGGGAAAAGCCGCTGAGCCTTCAGATATTTGGCGGAGAAAAAGATACATTAGTGGAAGCGGCAAAATTCGTAGATCAAAATACAACTGCAGATATAATCGATATCAATATGGGATGCCCCGTACCGAAGATTGTAAAATGTGATGCGGGAGCAAGGTGGCTTCTTGATCCGGACAAAATCTATGAGATGGTATCAGCGGTTGTGGATGCTGTAGATAAGCCTGTAACCGTAAAAATGAGGACCGGCTGGGACAGCGATCATATTTTTGCTGTAGAAAATGCCCGCGCTGTAGAGCGTGCCGGGGGTCAGGCGGTTGCTGTTCACGGACGAACGCGTGTCCAAATGTATGAAGGCCAGGCAGATTGGGATATCATTAAACAAGTAAAAGAATCCGTTTCAATTCCGGTCATCGGAAATGGAGATGTCCAAACTCCCCAGGATGCGAAAAGAATGCTTGAAACCACTGGTGTCGACGGGGTAATGATCGGACGGGCTGCGCTTGGAAATCCGTGGATGATCTATCGCACTGTAAACTATCTTGAAACCGGGGAACTTGCAGAAGAACCCGCTGCAAGAGAAAAAATGGCAGTCTGCAAGCTTCACCTTGACCGTCTTATTGAACTGAAGGGCGAAAATGTCGCCGTCCGCGAAATGCGCAAGCATGCTGCATGGTATTTAAAGGGCATTCGCGGGAACGCCACCGTGCGCAACGGAGTCAATGCGTGCAATACAAGAGACGAACTGGCAAACCTGCTGGATGACTTTACTGAAGAAGTAGAATCAAGACAGGAAAACAGTGCAACCGCCGTTTAGGTACATAAGCAGGGCCTCAAGTCTAATCTGGCCCTTCTTATAAAAAACAGGTAAGCTGAGGGTTCCTGCCAGGAGAAGCGAAAAGAGCAGCAGTAAACATCAGAAATAGGATAGGAGATGAGGATTCCGTGAGTGAGCATGAATATAACCAGGAAGAATTAAATGATCAGTTAAAGGTAAGACGGGAAAAACTACATACATTAAGAGAGAAAGGCCTTGATCCGTTCGGCAAGCGCTTTGAAGCAGAGGATCAATCAGCTGCGCTTCTTGAAAAGTTTGATGAAATATCAAAGGAAGATCTTGAACAGACCGAACACCGCGCAACGATAGCGGGCCGTATTATGACTAAACGCGGAAAAGGTAAAGCAGGTTTTGCCCACATCCAGGATCTTCAAGGGCAGATACAAATCTATGTGCGTCTCGATGCAGTAGGCGAGGATCAATACGATTTGTTCAACACAGCAGACTTAGGTGATATCGTTGGAGTAACTGGTGTCATGTTTAAAACAAAGGTAGGGGAGCTCTCCGTCAAAGCGACTTCATTTGAATTGCTGACTAAATCCCTGCGTCCGCTTCCTGACAAATATCATGGACTGAAGGATATCGAGCAGCGCTACCGCCAGCGCTATCTTGATTTGATTATGAATCCCGAAAGCAAGCAGACCTTTATTTCCAGAAGCAAGATCATTCAATCTATGCGGCGCTACCTTGATGACCACGGATACCTTGAAGTGGAAACACCAACAATGCATTCAATCCCGGGTGGAGCATCCGCACGTCCGTTTATCACCCATCACAATGCTTTGGATATGCCGCTTTATATGAGAATTGCAATCGAGCTTCACTTGAAACGCCTGATTGTAGGAGGCCTGGAAAAGGTTTACGAAATCGGACGCGTATTCCGGAACGAAGGAATTTCTACCCGTCACAATCCTGAATTTACGATGATTGAGCTGTATGAGGCGTATGCCGATTACAAAGATATTATGAAACTAACTGAAAACCTGATTGCCCATATTGCAAAAGATGTCCTCGGCACGACAGTTGTTGAATACGGTGAACATAAAGTAAATCTTGAGCCGGAATGGACAAGACTTCATATGGTAGATGCGATTAAAGATGCGACAGGCGCAGACTTCTGGAAGGAAATGAGTGTAGAAGAGGCGAAAGCTCTTGCGTCAGAACACGGAGTGGACATTACTGCGCATATGACAGTTGGGCATATCATAAATGAATTTTTTGAGCAGAAAGTAGAAGAGACGCTGATACAGCCTACATTCATTTACGGCCATCCGGTAGAGATCTCTCCTTTAGCGAAGAAAAACGATGAAGACCCGCGTTTTACAGATCGTTTTGAACTGTTTATCGTTGCCCGTGAGCACGCGAATGCATTCACAGAGCTAAATGACCCAATAGACCAAAAAGAGCGTTTTGAAGGTCAGCTCAAAGAGCGCGAACAAGGAAACGACGAGGCACATATGATGGACGAAGATTTCATTGAAGCACTCGAGTACGGAATGCCTCCTACCGGAGGGCTCGGAATTGGAATAGACCGGATCGTTATGCTTCTTACGAACTCAGCATCCATCCGTGACGTCCTTTTATTCCCGCAAATGAGACATCGCTGAGAAATGAAAGAAAGCCGGATCTTTTGATCCGGCTTTCTTTTTATGAACCCTGTCAGGCGAATAGGTTCATTCCTTTATCACAGTCAGGTTTATTGAGAGCCTCGGTCTCGCTCAGGGAGGCGATCTTACCGGCAGTCCTTAAGAATGCAGCCTTCTTGCCTGTTAGAAAAATAATATCCTCTTTCTATAAGAAAACTATTGCACTGTGCTGATCAGGATGGTATATTAATATTCGTTGCTGCAAAAAGCAGTCACAAGCCGGAAACAAAGATGAAAAAAGTTGTTGACATCTTATCGGCTGAATGGTATTATAATAAAGCTTCACTTTTACAAATGATCTTTGAAAACTAAACAAATCGAAGTGCCAACGTTAATTCTAAAGTTTTAAACAAGAGCTAGTCAAACTACTTTTTGGAGAGTTTGATCCTGGCTCAGGACGAACGCTGGCGGCGTGCCTA
>NZ_JBNILN010000022.1:0-19194 GCF_050107715.1 Metabacillus sp. 84
TTCAATGCGACAATAAAAAAAAGAACAAAACATTTCGGATACTTGAAGCACCACAAACCTTACGGTTTTCAGTGGTACTCCGTATCCGACCTCACTTTCATCCCACACCTAAAGGAATGGGCTTTCCTGTTCGGAAAATCTGTAAAATTTGACTGTTGATTGCATCTCTCAGGCGTATGCTTATCCATAGGCGTGAAGTGGCCTGGATTCTCCACTGGCCTGGTCTCACCTGTACCGCTTCCCCCGCAGGACTCTCACTCCTTCAGCCTTTCGCTCCACATTCAGCATCATGCTTTTAAACTCATGATTCAAAGTCACTTGCTTATTATACTGAATCCTCTTTAACAAGAGCCTTAACTCGTTTTTTCCATTCATACGATGACAAAGTTCCCTTCAACAGATAATTCCCTCTTATAGATATGAGGAGAAAACCAGCGATTTTCATAGATAAGTATATAAGTTTCCGTTTACATTAAGTTACCATTGCCAAAAAAATCATGTTATAATCGCTTTTGTTACCAACGGCCCCGGCTTTCATGAGAGTTGAAAGTCATTAAATAGATTAGAAGAGGTGTTTTGCTTTTGAATCAAACAATTAAACAGCAATGGTTCGGCAATGTGAAGGGTGATGTTCTTTCAGGTATTGTCGTAGCGCTCGCTCTTATTCCTGAGGCCATTGCCTTTTCTATTATTGCAGGGGTGGATCCAATGATTGGACTCTATGCCTCCTTTTGTATTGCTGTCGTGATTGCCTTCGTTGGAGGAAGGCCCGGCATGATTTCTGCTGCAACCGGAGCGATGGCTCTTGTAATGGGCTCTCTCGTGGCGGATCACGGTTTACAGTACCTGTTAGCCGCTACGATTTTAACAGGAATTATTCAAATTGTACTCGGTATCCTTAAATTTGGCAGAGTCATGAAGTTCATTCCCCGCCCGGTTATGATCGGCTTTGTCAATGCACTTGCCATCTTAATTTTCTCTTCCCAGCTTCCGCATTTTGCTGGAGAATCATGGCCGATGTACGCGATGGCTGCCGGGGCACTTGCAATTATTTATCTGCTGCCTCTTGTAACGAAAGCCATCCCTTCTCCATTAGTGGCAATCATTGTGATTACGGTGGTTGCGGTGCTGACCGGCTCCGGTGTAAGGACGGTGGGAGACATGGGAGAGCTTTCACAATCTTTGCCTGTTTTCCTGCTTCCGGATATCCCGCTGACGTTTGAAACACTGCAGATTATTTTTCCATATTCCATCGCACTTGCCTTCGTAGGATTGCTGGAATCCCTTCTCACAGCCCAAATTGTCGATGATATGACAGACACAGGAAGTGATAAAAACAGAGAAGCAAAAGGGCAGGGCATTGCGAATATCGCTGCCGGCTTCTTCGGCGGAATGGCGGGATGTGCAATGATCGGGCAGTCTGTTATCAATGTTAAATCAGGAGGAAGAGGCAGACTTTCGACTCTTGTTGCCGGTGTTTTCCTGCTTGTTCTCATTGTCCTGTTAAATGATATCCTGATTCAAATTCCAATGGCTGCCCTTGTAGGGGTCATGATTATGGTTTCCATAGGGACCTTTGACTGGACCTCTCTTACCCGGCTTCATAAAGTACCGAAAACGGATTCTGCAGTCATGCTTGTGACGGTAGGCACGGTGGTCATCACCCATGATTTATCCAAAGGCGTACTTGCGGGTGTTATTCTAAGTGCGGTATTTTTTGCGGGACAAATCTCAAAAGTGCACGTCACTCATTCAGAGAACCACGCCAGTAAAACTTACACAGTCAGCGGGCAGATTTTTTTCGCATCCGTAACTGATTTAGTCGCTCAAATAGATCTTACCGATTGCAGCAAAAACATCCTGCTCGACCTTACCCATGCCCACATTTGGGATGATTCGGGGGTCGGCGCTATAGATAAAATAGTATTGAAGCTAAGACAAAATCAAAATGACGTCCAAGTGATCGGACTGAATGCCAAAAGCTCCGAACTGATTGAAAAAACGGCCGTATACAACCGTCCGGATGCAAAGGCGGCAAGCCATTAAAAAGAGAGGGAATTGTTGTCCTTAAAGCCGAATATTTCTTTGGAAAAAACATAAAAAATAATAAAACCGAACTATTACGAAGCTCTATACCAGAGTTTCAAATAATAGTTCGGTTTCTTTATTAGCTGAGAACCTTTAGTCCCATCCTCTTTTTTTATAACTGCAGGAGTGTTATGTGTTGAAATTATCCATTTATTTAGAATAAATGAGATGTGAAATGGATAATCGGCTTTTTTGATCCATTATTGTTTTTCACTCTTTTTTGTCCTTTTAATAAAGATGCCTTAAAGATGCTCGTACCCCGCTTTCCTGTGCACATTGTCCCTTCCATTGATTTTTCTTATCAACACCATTGGCAAACGTGAGGAAAAAAATGAACTTGAACAGTTTTTGGCTCAGCTGCATGGACGAGCTGCATAGACTATACTTGCAGGTAACTTGTGATAACCGGATTAAAGTAAGCTGCATCCTGTTTAGCCTGAACAGCTCCCTATGTAAAGGAATGTTCACTTATCCTATTTTTTAACTTTTCTATTATTCTTTTTTACTCTAGATGGCGCTTTAAAGGCTATTCTAAATTAACTATTATATTACAATTAATAGTAATTTATACCCATGATTATTGTTTTATTCGGTCTTATAATGATGAAGATTACAAGAAAATTTTCAGGGGGATCATGAATTGAGAAAAATGCTTATTACAGGGATCGCAGCAGCTATGCTGGCGGCACCGATTGTATCCGCTTCCGTACCTGCGTCTACCGCTCATGCCGCTGCAGCTGTTTCCACTTCTTCGTATAAGGAAGCGGTCAAGCAAGGGGACATTCTGGCAAAAGTGCTGGCAGCCTACCAAAAGGCTATTTCCAGCGGAGATATTGAAGCAATCAGCAATAAATATGACGGGTTTACAAAGCAGGTATCCATTGTAGAAAAGAGTATCGGAAAAGTATACGGGGCATCAAAACGGGCAGCATTTCTTGCCAAATACATTACCCCGGCAAAAGTAGAAAAATCCAGAACGATGTATGAAGTATCCCAATTCAGATTTCTTAATAAAATATTGGATCGTCTATACGCAGAGGAAGAGTACGAAACGTATGATTCAGATATGGCCAAATTCGAAAGATTGGCTGTGCGTACGGCAGAAGTGAAAAAAGCAGGTGGATTTAAGCCGCTTCCAGCTTCGGTGACTGCTGACCTGCGTATGGGAGAAGCCATTGCTGCAGGGGTAAACTTAAGCATTTATGAGTACACCGTCCAGTATTCCATTGATTCAGAAGCAGATCTGTACACGGCAGATGCATTCTATGATGACATGAACCGGTATCTTAAACAAACCGAAATAAAAATCGGGCATGTGTCTGGCAGGACAAACCGTACTGAGCTTCTGAAAGAATTTGTGAGCCCGGCGAAATCGACTTCACAGCGCATTAAATACGAAATCGAACAATTGCGTTTGCTGGATACGGTCTATGATCTTGCTGAGGCAGGCTTAAAAGAGGAAGCCAATGCTGAGTTCAGCAAATTGGAAGGCCTTAAAGTCAAGGCTGCTGAAATTAAAAAAGCCGGAGGGTTTAAGGCACTTCCAAAAGGCGTTTATACTGAGCTTGTAGCCTATGAAAAAGAATTGAAAGACATACTGGCAGAATTTTAAGATTTAAATCCACTTTAGCGGGATATTCTATAAGCTAAAAAAATGCAAAAGTGAAAATAAAATCTCAATGTAAATCACATAATTTCCGTTTAATGATTCACAGTATAATACTCATTTATATGAAGCTGGGTTTTGTCCCAGCCTCATTTATTTATATTGCTTATCCTATAGCTGTAACTGCATCTTGTAATGAATTAAATGGATCAGAAGGAGTTCCGTCACCGGGACCAGGAGCACTGGAATCTGCCAAGAAAATTAATTCTTCTCCCCGTATGAAATTACTCGGGCCTGTTGAGCATTTGCATTGTGGAGGGTAAAGTTACAGCCCTGAGGTGGCTGTATTCTTTCTAAACAGGAGTAAGCTTGTAGTAGCTTATATTTAGATTGCTGTAATTTCGATGGCTTCTGATTATTTCATTGGTGAAAAGATTGATTGTCAGCCATAGAAAAATTACCCCCCTTTCTTTATTTAGCTTATATTCAAGCTGGTCAAGTGTTAAGAAACTTTTCTGTTTCTACAATTTTTTAAATTGGTGTAGCGGCAGTACACCTGAAAATGTAAAGTTGATGAAGTAATAGTTACTTCCGAGACACAAATTTATACACTTTTGCTTGTTTAAAGATGTACAGAGTCATTCATTTACAATGATTCTTTACCCAAATTGGCCTGCAATGATTACTACCGTGGCGTAGTGTAGAACCTCGTGTAAAATGGCATTCAAAAGCTTTGGCTCCTAAAAGACTTCATTCCACTACTTAAAATTTACATTCGTTGTAAAGAAGGTGCTTCGTATTTATATCGCTAATAGGCTATTCGGAATAACAGCTCAGCGTTTTCCTGATCAATGGGCAGGTACCTAATTTTATATCTATGATTTACTATCTGTATTTACTTTAATGTTTGATCCTGCTTTCCAAACGTTTTCTAAACGGGCTCAACTTAAAATTCCGGATTAGGTCATGGTACTTTCTGGAATAGGGCTCATCCGGTTTTTGCTGTAGCGATGGCGATAGACGTCGCGAGGTGGAAACCATAAAAAAAATCCGAACTTATACGAAGTTCGAATTCGAATTAAACAATAGTTCGGACTTTTCTTTTGTTGATAACCTTTTTTCTCAACCTCATTGTATAATTATCAATAGTTTTATCTAACAGAAACCCAATAAAAAATACCTTTTCGCTATACTGATTTTTTGATCCAGCATAGGCTCAGCTCTCCTGACATTCGTAACTCATCGGATTCAGCTACATACTAAATTGGGAGGATCACACCAAATAACATGATTAAGCTCTTTAAATGGAATACCAAGCTCGCTTGACAGCATAGCTACCAGAGTCTCTGATGGATAAACCTCTCCCCGTTCAATTCTTTCAATGTAAGGTTTGGTAAAATTCAGCTTTTCCGCAAACTCTTCTTCGGTTAAACCAAGTTCAAGCCTTTTTTCTCTAATAAAAGCCCCATAGCTACTGCACGGTGAACCCAACATTTTCATTCCTCCTCTAATTCTTATTATTATTTTTAGCAATTGTTCTCTGGGAGACCAATTAGCATAAAACCATTTTCCTGAAAATCAAGGGTTATATCTTTTGCGGCATCCGCAGCCAACTGATCAATAGCTATTTGAATACCGTTAATTTGATAAACTTGGTCATCTTGGTTAGGCTCATCAAGTCCTAATCCTATTTGTGGTCCACAGCACCCCTGGCCCATGAAATAAATCCTCACGCAATTTGCCTGATTCTCTTCCATTGCTAGAATTAGCTGTTGCTTAGCTTCATTTGTAATCTCCATAAAAATGCACCTCGTTCCTATGAATATAGACGCTTTAGGGTATCTTTCATTTCGGGCTTCACTTGAATTGCCGCACGAATGGATTTCGCTTTTTCTTCTGCTTCTTCTATTGAACCGGCAAGACCCAAGTTCATCAAAGTCCCAATTGCAACGGTTCCTGTTCGATTTTTTCCGCCAGAGCAATGAAAATAAATATTCTTGTTTTCATCATAGGCTTTTTTGACTTCGTCCAATGCCCGTTTAACGGATTCATCCTGCTTCTCTTTATCATCGACAATTGGAAGATGTATTCTGTTATCCAGATGATGATTGTTTTTTGATTCTGCTCTTAAGTCGTAAATGACATCAATCTTTTCATTTTCCAATAATTCACTGATATCATCTGCACCCCCGATAAAGATGCGGTTTTTCACTAACTCCTGGTATGATTTCTTTTCCATTCTCATTCTTCCTCCCTATTCAGACAGAGACTCGCTCCAGTCATGGATTGCTTGCCCTTCAAGATAACGTTCAGTGTCTAATGCTGCCATACATCCAGAGCCTGCTGCGGTAATGGCCTGGCGGTAATCTTTATCCTGCACATCTCCGCACGCAAAGACGCCTTCCACACTTGTTTTAGTCGTGCCAGGCACCACATTTATGTAGCCTGCGGCATCTGTATCAATTTGTCCCCCAAGAAAGGCTGTATTCGGGTTATGGCCAATGGCTACAAATATTCCATCTGTTTCAATCAGCTTTTCTGTCCCCGTCACATTGTCGATTACTTTTAAGGCTGATACTTTTTGACCATCACTCATCACTTCAATTGGAGTTGAATCCAAACTCCACGTAATTTTAGGATTTTGCTTCGCACGGTCCTGCATAATTTTTGAAGCCCTTAGCTCCTTACGTCGATGTACTACAACTACCTCTGATGCAAATTTTGTAAGAAAACTCGCTTCTTCCATTGCAGAATCTCCGCCGCCTACAATCACAACTTTCTTTCCTCGGTAAAAAAATCCATCACACGTTGCACAGGTGCTCACACCCGAACCAATGTTTTCTTTTTCTCCTGGAATTCCAAGAAGCCTGGCTGATGCACCAGTTGATATGATAAGCGAGTCTGTAATAACCTCCCCAACACCATTAACTTGCAGTTTGAAGGGACGATCATTAAAATCAACAGATGTGACCCAGCCTCTTTTAAATTCAGCTCCAAATCGTTCGGCTTGCTTCCTCATATTGTCCATGAGCACAGGACCCGTAATTCCATCAACAAAACCAGGAAAATTCTCAACTTCTGTTGTCAGTGTCAATTGGCCTCCTGGCTGATCTCCTTCTATGATCAAGGGGCTCATATTTGCTCTCGCTAAATAGATAGCGGCGGTTAAACCTGCTGGACCAGTACCAAGTATTACAACTCTATTCATTACAAATCCTCCGTTTGCAGAAAATGTGCTACACCAGATATTCTAAAAGCTTATTGTATCCAATCTTTTCGTCCTCCATCCAAGGAATGATGGCTGTATTTTGCCCTAATTCTGTATAGACGCGCTGGATCCATTGTTTTTCTGAATGGGCTTTGCTTTTCAGTATTGGATCTTTCGTTTCTGCAGCCAGTAAACTTTGATTAATTACCCACCATTGAGGTACAATGCTTGCCCTCTTCAAATCAGCTTGCAATCGATTCGCTTCAAAAACAGGGGTTGCTTCAGGCAAAGTGACAATAACCACAGCTGTTTCCTTATGATTTCTAAGTCTTGGGAGCAGCTTCTTCACACTATCCGGCACTTCTCCTGATGCTCTTTCCATTTCTCTATGATAGGCCTCTGTTGCATCCAAAAGTAATAAAGTATGCCCGGTTGGTGCCGTATCAATAATCACAATATCCTGCTCAGAACGGTCCACCACATCTGCAAAGGCTCTGAAGACGGCTATTTCCTCTGTACAAGGAGAACTAAGATCTTCCTCTAAATAGGCAAGGCTTTCTTCATCCAGTTCTTTTTCACTTTTGGAGATCACTTCGCTCTTATACTTTTGAACTTCTGTTTCAGGATGAATTCTGCTGATAGTAAGAGTGTCTTTCATTTTGGAGTTGCTGAACATATAATCGAGATGTGCTGCTGGATCAGTTGTCGTCAAATGGACGCTGTGCCCTTTTTCTGCAAGTCCGACTGCAATTGCAGATGCAACCGTAGTTTTACCGACTCCTCCTTTTCCCATTGTAAAAATCACACGGGTGTTTTGTGCTGAGAAACGTTCAACCATTTCAGTCAGTCCATGCATGTTAAAAGCGGCCTCATCATTAGGAATATCATCTTCCAGATAATCCGTCTGCGGCAGAAAAAGATTACGCAATCTTTGAATCCCCGTTAATGAATAAGGAACAAAAGGCAACTGGTAATTCATGATTTGCTCTAAAGAGGAAGGAATTTTTTTCAAAGCTTCTCTCTGACGATTATAAAATGTGCTTGAAACCTCATCATCATTCCATTTCGATTGCAGCACGCCATTAATAATCAGGAGCTGATTACGGATTCCGATTTCTTTCAGCTCGCCTGCAGCACGATCGGCTTCAATCAAAGAAGCAGTATCTGGCCTCGCAACCAGAATCAGGGTTGTTTTTTCTTGATCGGATAATGCCTTGACAGCCTCTGAATAAGAAGTCTTTTTGTCCACCAGTCCAGATAATGGACCTAAACAGGATGCACCGCGGGTACTTTCTTTTAAATATTTCCCCCATGCGGACGGGAGCTGCAGCAGTCTAAGCGTGTGCCCCGTGGGCGCCGTGTCAAACAGAATATGATCAAATTCCCCCGAAATTTCTTTATTAATTAAGATGTTGGTAAATTCATCAAAAGCTGCAATTTCTGTTGTGCAAGCCCCTGACATCTGCTCTTCCATTTGGGCAATGACAGCAGACGGCAGCTTCCCGCGATAAGGACCAACTACCTTTTCCCGATAAGAAGACGCAGCCGTTTCCGGATCCAAGTTTAAAGCATATAAATTTGATACTCCCTGAATTTGCTTAGGTTTATCTGTTAAATCTGTTTCAAACACATCTTGCAGATTAGAGGCTGGGTCCGTACTGACAATTAGAACCTTTTTTCCCTGATCTGCAAGATATACAGCTGTAGCGCTCGCTACGGATGTCTTGCCGACTCCTCCCTTACCTGTAAAAAATAAATAAGGAACAGCAGGAAGATTATTTGGACGATATAACTCCGTCATCGGATTCCCTCCAGTTGTTATTTTTCTGTGTTTAATTTAAGCCGGATTTTCGGTTTTTGAAACACCAATTCCTTTTCATCAAAACCAAAGATTTCTGCAAAATCTTCATTAGAAGGATAGGTTTGAGTCCTATAGATTTCCCCGTTCAATAAAGTGACGGGAAGAATTTCGGGGCCATTCTTCTCTAATAAAGCTAAGATTTTCGGATGAGTCGAAAAAGCCTCTGGATCGTTTGCAAGGTTATACCGCTTAATGTTGTAGCCTTTATTTCCGAGCGTATAAACGGCTGAAGCCAAACGTGTTAGCTCTGGATCAATTCCAGGTCCGCATACACCTGTTGGGCAGCACATCGCCGGGTCAAATATTTGGATCGTGCTCATCTTATTCCCCTCCTGCATATAAGTATTTGCTTATATTATGTTTAAGAAAATAGCCGAGAGTGAACCCCCGGCTATTAGATTACTTCCCTGTTTCCGCAAAACGTTTAATCCGTTCCCCTATTTCATCACGGACCCGCTGGAATACAGCCCATTTTTCTTCATCTGTACCAGTTGCTTTCGCTGGATCCTCAAAGCCCCAGTGCTCACGGCGGACGTGAGGCGGCGTCATTGGACACTTGTCCGCAGCATCTCCGCAAAGTGTTACCACAAAATCAGCGTTATTCAAAATTTCGTTATCGATGATGTCTGATGTTTGATCTGTAATATCAATATCAACCTCATTCATCGCTTTTACAGCATTGGGATTTAGGCCGTGAGCTTCAATACCGGCGCTAAGTACGTTCCACTCATCCCCAAGGTATTTTTTTCCCCATGCTTCTGCCATTTGGCTGCGGCATGAATTTCCTGTGCAAAGAAAGTAAAGTGTTTTTTTAGACATAATGTAAGTCTCCTTTTGAATGTATTGGATTTAGAAAACCAACAGCCATAGATACAGGCCGATTAGCGTAATAAGAAGAGTCGGGACTGTTAAGATGATTCCCGTTCTAAAATAGGTTCCCCATGATATTTTAACACCCTTCAGCGAAAGAACATGAAGCCAGAGAAGGGTTGCGAGAGAACCGATCGGTGTGATTTTCGGCCCCAAATCCGAACCAATCACATTTGCATATATGAGTGCTTCCCGGGTGATGCCTGAGGTATCGGTATCAGCGATTGCCAGGGCATCAATCATGACAGTCGGCATGTTGTTCATGACAGATGAAAGAATCGCCGCAATAAAACCCATGCCAATCGTTGCTGCAAACAAACCTTGATCTGCCACGGCCTGTATCACGTCTGCAAGAACGCTTGTCAATCCAGCATTCCGAAGACCATATACAACTACGTACATCCCGATAGAGAAGAACACGATGGCCCATGGAGCGCCCTTTAGTACCTTACCCGTTGGAACTGCAGGACTTCTTTTCGCCATGAATAAAAAGAAAATCGCGATAATCCCGGCAATAATTGACACTGGAATTCCAATAAGTTCACTAATAAAATATCCAGCTAACAATACACCAAGCACGATCCATGAAAGTTTAAACATTTTCATATCCCTAATTGCTTCTTTCGGCTGTTTCAAACTGGTCACATCATAATTTTTCGGGATACTCTTTCTAAAGAAGAGGTACAAAACCAGGATGCTTGCTGCAAGCGAGAAGAAGTTAGGCACAATCATTCTGCTTGCATACTCGGCAAAGCCAATATTGAAGAAGTCAGCTGATACAATGTTCACCAGGTTACTGACGACAAGCGGAAGTGACGTTGTATCCGCGATAAATCCGCTAGCGATGATAAACGGAAAAACGAACTTTTCTTCAAAGTTTAAATTACGAACCATCGCCAGAACAATCGGTGTCAGAATAAGTGCTGCCCCGTCATTAGCAAAGAAAGCAGCGACTACAGCTCCCAGAATACTCACATAAACAAACATGCGGACTCCGCTGCCTTTTGCCGCTTTCGCCATATGCAGAGCAGACCATTCAAAGAATCCAATTTCATCTAATATCAAAGAAATAATAATAACCGCTATAAAGGTTAAAGTAGCATTCCATACGATGCCTGTTACATCCCATACATCCTGAAAGTCGACAACCCCAACGATAAGCGCAAGAACCGCACCGCCGCAGGCAGACCAGCCGATGGATAGATTCTTCGGCTGCCAAATCACAAGAATCAGGGTCAGAAGAAAAATCAAAGATGCTAAAATCACTGATGTCAAAAGGGTCCCTCCTTTATTCGCAAATTATTCGCAAGCCCTGCCTTTCAAGATCCTTCAGCTTTTGATCTTGATCCGGAATAAACTCAAGCAGATTTTGAACAAATTCATAAGTTTCACTTTCCTGGTTCAGCGAATAGAAAATCCACTGCCCATTTCGCTTTTCTTTCACAAGCCCCGCATCTTTCAATTTTCGTAAATGCTGGCTGATTGCAGGCTGGCTGGCTTGAAAAATCACGGTAAATTCACACACACAGCATTCATTTTTCTGAAGCATTTTCATCATTGTAAGCCGCGTTTTATCACCAAGCAGCTTCATTATGACCGTTGCCTGCCCCGTATCAATTGTTTTAGGCCGTACCTTCATCTGATGCACCTCCAAGGATCATGATATAACAAACCGCTTATATAAGCAATAACTTATATCAAAATTTTTCACCTCCTTTTTCATTTGCTGTCATATATATGCGATACATGTATTTTCTTATTTTATTAAGATCCTATTCGCATGGCTGACATCCCCCATCATGATTAATCCTGATACAAGCCTTTTGCTTAACCGATATTCCTGTGGTTTCTGCTTATAAGAGGGTATAAAAAGGAAACAGCTTTTAATGGGAGAAGAGGCAGATTGGAGAAAAGACAAATTACAGCAAAAGACTTTTCCGTTTACAATACACTCGTAAAGATCTATGCAGTCAATTAGAATGATTATGGAATTACTCCCTCCCAGTTCTGGATGAAAACCGGGCTTACTTCTTATGATGCTGCACCCTATGTATCTACTGACTGAACAAGCTAATGACTTTGGCGCTGGGATGAAGACGTACCACGGTCATTATTAATATTTTTAAAATTAAGGGTGAAGGATTTCCATTACAAAAAGCCGCTCTAAAGCGGCTCCCCTGCGTCACAAATACTTCCGATTAACACTCTTCCCATCATACGTAAACAGCACTTTCTTCCCTTCCAGCGTGCTTTCCATATGGACTGGCCGGCCCCAGAGCTTGTGAACATACGGCAGTACTTTCTCAAGATACTTAAGATCAAGTTCAATGTCTTCATACCAATGCTTAAGATACAACTCGTTGTTTTTCAGGTAATCTCCGTCATTGACAGTAATATACGGGAACCCTCCGTTCACGCGCATGCTCACGAGCTGATCGCGGACACCCTTCCAATCTTTGTCGACGACTTTGTAGTCCCTCCCCTGCTTTTGAAACAGGTACATGTCCTCGCGCAGGACGAGGTCTTTTGTCAAATAGTTCCGGATGAAGGAAATATCTGATTCGATTTCCCGCACCTCAAACATTTTCTCGCGGCCTGAGTTTGGTTTAATGCCGTTCCTTTTCATCTCATCGGTCGGTTTGTCATAGCGCTCTTCAATATCCTCAAAGATTTTCAGTCCCAGGTAATATGGATTGATGCTTGTTTTAGATGGAACAACCACACCAGCGTTCAGCTTTGCGTATTCGATTGCTTCGCTTGAGGTCAGATCAAGCTCTCTCATGATGCGCTGATGCCAGTAGGAAGCCCAGCCTTCATTCATGATTTTCGTTTCAAGCTGAGGCCAGAAATACAGCATTTCTTCCCGCATCATCGTTAGAATATCACGCTGCCAATCTTCCAGCTCACGGCTGTATTCTTCTATAAATAGCAGCAGATCCTTCTCAGGAGAAGGGGGAAAATGTTTTTTCCGTTTCTTTTTCTTCTCATTTTTTTCGTTTTTGCTGTCGAGTTTCCATAAATCGTCATATGGACTGCTTTTCGGCTCATCCTCTTCATCATCATCATCCATGCTCCAGGAGAGCTTTGGTCTCATCAGGGAAGGATCAATATGTTCCTGAATGGCAAGAACCGCATCAAGAAAGTCCTCAACCTCTTTTCTTCCATAAAGCACTTCATAGTGTTTAACTCTCTCTGCAGTAGCGGCCATGCTTTCAACCATATCCCTTTTTGTGTTGCCGAAGCGGCAATTGTTTTTAAAGAAGTCACAATGAGCGAGTACATGGGCAACAATCAATTTGTTTTGTATAAGTGAGTTCGTATCCAGTAAAAAGGCATAGCACGGATCTGAGTTGATAACCAGTTCGTAAATTTTGCTTAAACCCAGATCGTAATGAATTTTCATTTTATGAAACTGCTTACCATGGCTCCAATGGGAAAATCTGGTTGGCATTCCGTAGGCACCAAAAGTATAAATAATGTCCGCCGGACAAATTTCGTAGCGCATCGGATAGTAATCCAGTCCAAACCCGTTGGCAACTTCCGTAATCTGTTCAATTGCATACTGAAGGGATTCATGCCCTGATCCGCTCAAACGTTCTTCCCCCTTATCACTTTCTTACCTAAATGTATGAGCCCGGTTAGGAAAAAATGAAACGGAGAGCTGTATTCCTTATCCTTCCAAAACGGTTTTGGATCACTTTCCAGGAAACATTTCACATAAAATTCATAATTAGACTTGAATTAGAGTATTCTTTCTCGATTTAATTCGACAGTGTGATACTATTAAAGTAAGATTCTAAAGCGGAGTTGTAGATATGAGATTGACTAATTATACCGACTATTCGCTGCGGGTCCTCATCTATCTTGCAGCGAAGGATAAAGAAAAGCTGTCCAACATCAAAGAAATTGCAGACGTTTACGGCATCTCCAAGAACCATTTGATGAAAGTGACGTATGATCTCGGTAAAATGGGACTGCTGAACACCACCCGCGGTCGAAATGGCGGAATCCAGCTTGCTCTTGATCCTTCCGATATTAATATAGGTGCGGTTGTGCGGAAAACGGAAGATGATTTTAATCTGGTTGAATGCTTTGATCAGGAAAATAACCATTGTGTCATATCCCCTGCGTGCGGATTGAAACATGTACTGAATAAAGCGCTTCAGTCCTACATGCAAATTTTAGACAGCTACACGCTTGCTGATTTAGTAAAAAATCAGCGACAGCTGCAAAATGTACTGTTCACCAGCTGAAAATGGCCGCCCGTTACTCACCACAGTGACACAAGGGCGGTTTTTTATATGAATAATTTTTCTGTCCCGCATTTGAGGCATTTATTTTCAGCATACTTCGCTTTTTCTCAATTAACTCCCCTTCCATCCAACTCCTGATTTTTAATTTGTCTGTTGGCTGCTGCTGGCAGTCGTTCCCTTATGCTCGGGCTGGCGGTAAGCCTGCTTGCCGTTTGGCGCCAGCGGTGTTTAACCTGTCCCGCTGCGCTTCACTCCTTCTGCTGCTGCATCATTACGATGCTATAACAAAGCGTATTTTTTATACTTGCTTACCAAGTAATCCGAAATAGACTAAACTTTTTTAAATCACTCTTACATTAAAATAATTATAATTAGATATTGACTACTAAAATATAAACTATATAATATTAATTATTGTTTGATAGAAAGGGTGGACTTGCTATGACAGAAAATAATCGTTCAAATTTAACGACAAATCAAGGTGTGCCGGTAGGCGATAACCAAAATTCAAGAACAGCCGGGCAGCGCGGGCCCACACTTTTAGAAGACTACCATTTGCTCGAAAAAATTGCGCACTTTGACAGGGAGCGGATTCCGGAGCGTGTCGTTCATGCCCGGGGATCCGGTGCTTACGGTGTGTTTAAGACGGAAACGAGCATGTTCCCGTTCACCCGTGCAGATTTCTTAAGTGAAGAAGGAAGAGAAACTCCGGTATTCGTACGTTTCTCCACGGTTATCCATTCAAAGGGTTCGCCTGAAACTCTTCGCGATCCGCGCGGATTTGCCGTTAAATTTTATACAAACGAAGGAAACTATGACCTTGTCGGAAACCACTTGCCCGTTTTCTTTATCCGGGATGCGATGAAGTTTCCGGATATGGTCCATGCTTTAAAACCAGCTCCTGATACGAACATTCAGGATCCGGACCGCTACTGGGATTTCATGTCTCTTACACCGGAATCCACTAATATGATGACGTTCCTGTTCTCTGACTATGGAACTCCAGCGGGATACCGTCATATGGAGGGCTTCGGCGTACATACCTTTAAATGGGTAAATGCACAAGGGAATGTTGTCTACGTGAAATACCACTGGAAACCGGTTCAGGGTGTTAAAAACCTCACTGCTGAAGAAGCAGCCGAAATTCAAAAAACAGATTTTAACCATGCAACCCGCGATCTGCATGACGCAATCGAGCGCGGCGAATTCCCGGAATGGGAGCTTCACGTTCAAATTATGCCTATTGATGAATACGACAGCCTTGATTTTGATCCCTGCGATCCAACGAAAACCTGGCCTGAGGATGAGTACCCGCTTCAAAAAGCCGGGACAATGACGTTAAACCGCAATCCTGAAAACTTTTTTGCAGATGTGGAGCAGTCTGCATTCTCCCCCAGCGCATTGGTTCCAGGGATTGAAGCCTCTGAAGACAAACTTCTTCAAGGCCGTTTGTTCTCCTACCCGGATACTCAGCGCCACCGTCTCGGGCCAAACTATATGCAGATTCCGGTGAACTGCCCGTATGCGCCTGTCCGCAACAACCAGCGCGATGGATTTATGCAGACAAACCAGCAGACGTCACCTGTTAACTATGAACCGACCAGGCATGCCGATGCCCCTCAGGAAGCACCAGCCTTCCGCGACAGTGTTCAGCCGCTGCCGTCCGGCTATATTACGAGGGAAAAAATTGAAAAACCAAATGACTTTAAACAAGCCGGTGAAAAATACCGCAGCTATACGAAAGAAGAGCAGGACAATTTAATTAAAAACTTAACCGATGACCTTCAAAATGTTCACGAGCGAACAAAGCTGCTTGTAATCTGCAACTTTTACCGGGCAGATGCCGAATACGGACAGCGCCTTGCCGATTCCCTTGGAATGGATATCAGCGCCTATACAGCTCAGCTCAGCAGGATGTAAAGACACAAATCACAGAAAGCTGTCCCGGATTCATAAGGGACAGCTTCTTTTTTTACCGCTTTTGCTAGTTTCTAAAAAAAATGATAGAAAGCTCATATAAACACACAGACAGGCTTCTGCTTATCAGAATACCCTATAGCAATAAGAACGAAGGAGGTGTTTAAATGAGCTACAAAAAACCTTACCTTTCTAAGCATGTAAATGTGGATAACCACTCTAAAAGCAAAAGCTATTCAGACAGCGATGCAGACAGCTACAGCAAAGCTTACAATGACAGCAAAAGCAAAGCCTACTCTGACAGCAACAGCAAAGCCTATAATAAATCTGCTTCTGAATCCGATAATGATACAGCAGTAAAAAGTGAAGCCAAGGTGTATGACAGCGGAAACTCTTATGTAAAAGTTTATGTCAGTTCCGAAAGCGATGCCCACACGAAAGCCAGACAGGACCAGGATAACGACCAGGATCAGCACACCTATCAAAAAAACAAACAGTATGCTAAAGCAAACTTCGAGGAAGACGGGAAAGGCCGTCATTAAAAAAGGACAAACAGGCGGGCATTTTCTTGTCTGCCTGCCTGAAAAGGAGAATGTGTATGGAAACCCCAAGAGATTTTCGAAACGGAAAAAAGTATCCTTCCCAAACGGAGCTTGTGCAGCTTGCTTCCGTAAGCCATAGTGGAAATTCTGACGTTGATGTAAGTGTAAACGTAGATACGATGCCAATCGCTTTTGCGCTTATGTATAATATGTACGCGTCCAATCAAATGTCAAAGCAGCAGTTTGACGAAGGGATCAAAAAGCTGAAGGCTTTCCAATCAGGAAACAAACCGCCGCGTCCGGATAAAAGCGTTTTGGATTCAGTAAAATTTTATCCAAATTAAAGGGAAAGGTTCTGCCTTCCTTTACATAAAAAAGCAATAAGACGTTAAAGCCTTATTGCAGTGACTCTTGAAGAAGTTCAGAAAACTGCTCTGGATACGTATGAGCCATTTCTTTGAATTCCATAAATCTGCAAACAACCCTCTGTTTTTCAAGCCTCTCCTTCAATTCCATGGTATCCTCCCAGAATGGATCTTCTGTACCTGCAATGATCCAGCCGCTCACTCCAGGTGCTGCTTTCATATGCAGATCATCTTCCCGAATAGCCGGCACTACAGCATAAAACTCATTTGTTCTGTCCAGCTCTCCCGACAAAGCCAATTGAATCGCTGTTTTACCCCCTTGGGAAAAACCAGCGATCAAAATCCGTTTTACATCCGGGTAGTCTTTAAGTATTTTGCTGATAACTTCTTTGATCTCAACTTGCGCCCGCTCCCCATCATCCCAGCTGTACGCATTATAGCCAACTGTCTGAGAGGATTGAGGGAAGGCAAACAAATAATCCCGAACAGACATTTCGTTCATCCAATACGGAATCGTGTCCTCCATACTCCCTCCCCTTCCGTGCAATACGACAATGGCTGCGGATGGATCCTGGCTTCCATGAAATTCCACCAATGGTTTCGCTTCTTTTAAAGCTTCTTCTTTACGCTTTTCACAGTCCCGAACTAAAGCGTTAAATGACTTTCTATCCTGAAGAGGAGACAGGTCCGGATCATTTTTTAGCAGATCAGGATTCCACCAAAACCCCCGGTCAAAGGCGTTCTGCAGCGTCTTCATTGCATCCTCCTGCTGATTGAGTATACATTGCAGACACGCTTTCCAAAAGCTGAACTTGTGAAGCTTTTCAGGGTAGTTTGGCTCCTCTTGAACAAGCAAAGCATAAGCCTCATCCCAATCCTTTTTCAGAAATAAGGAAATCAGCTTCTTTTCCACCTCATGAAACATGTTCGATCCGCTCCTTCCCGCTTATGCCTACCTTTACCACTGGAATGAAAAGAAGAAACGTTCAAATCTTTTTTACATGTGCCCGTTTAGGTTTGCTTGTTTCACGATTTACCGTCACTTCTACTATAAGGGTAATAGGGGTCCGGTTTTTTCCTGCGGCTTCTACCCGATAGAAATCCATCGCATCCCTTCCATGCGTTTTTCTTCCTTCATAGGAAAAATGATGAATGGCCGCCTCTGGAAAGCTTCCCTGCACAGCTTGAAGCGCATATTCTCCTTCTTCAATCAGCATCTCCTCTTTGTGCCAATAAAGTCCTGCCGAATCTACACAAAAGACCGCAAATAAGAAGAAGGCAAACGCCTTTAGTAAAAATGATGATTTCATGCCATTTCCTCCGCTTCGTTTGTGTTCTTATTGTGCCCTTATTGAAGCCGAATAATCTTATACTGAACAGTAACTCCCAGCCGAATGGAGCGGGGAAGGCAACATTTCCCCTGCAAGTGAATGGTTTTTCAGCACACATTAAGAAGGACTCCTATAAGAGGGAGGAAATCATGTTGGATATGGTGGACTATGACAAGGCTTTGTATTATACGCATCGATCCCAATGGGATAATTTACTGATTTTAATGGTGCGCACCCATGATGATTTTCTTTCAAAAAAAATCGAACACTTTCTTCATGCTTATAATTTCGAACATGATTACACCATGATTGAACAAAATCTTTACGGGCTGCTTCGTTACATTGACCATGCATCCCATTCTGAAATTCAGGAACAAGCTGTTCCTTTCACATAGATGAATGAAAAAAGGAAGGCAGTCCGCTCGAGCGGCTGCCTTCCTTCTTTTGCTTATGTATGGCTTCAAAATTTGTTTTGAAATTTCCACATAAAGAGCAAGTTTGTCCATTAGCTCTTTCACTAAGGCAAGTTTTTCATTTATATTAAAGCAATGGGAGCTGCCAGGCAATCGTGGAGGTGCAGAGCGCCTGCATGATGGTTCTCATCTGATGTAATGTATGGATCCCGCCTCTTCCTCCGCCAGCTGCGGATACTAAAGCAACCGGTTTTCGGGCAAAATAACTGCTGTCTAGAAAGTCAGGAGCATTTTTTATAGCACCGGGCATTCCTCCTTGGTATTCCGGGGACGCCCTCTGCATTTTCCGCTGCCTCTTTCAGCTTTTTCATTTAAGGCCCGGCTGCCTGGTTTTCTTTTCCGTTATAAAGCGGCAGTGCCAGCTGAAAAGGATCAATCAATTCAGTTTTATGGTTTTTGCCTTCCTTTATGGCCTTATAGTTGTGGCCAAGTCGCAAAAATCAGGAGTATAGGGTGTACGGCGATTAAATCGCAGGGGGACGCTTGCAATAGCTTTCTGAACTTGACGATATTGGGTCGGTGCTTTGATTTTATTGTCCGTATTCGGGTTTTATTGTCCGTATTCTGATTTTATTGTCCGTACTCTGATTTTATTGTCCGTACTTTTCATATAAAGACTTTTCGGCATAATTCGAGCATGTTCGCGCCGTTCTAAGTGCAGAAATCCCACCCAGTTTTGT
>NZ_JBNILN010000023.1:0-18987 GCF_050107715.1 Metabacillus sp. 84
CC
This sequence comes from Metabacillus sp. 84, assembly GCF_050107715.1. Classification (NCBI taxonomy): domain Bacteria; kingdom Bacillati; phylum Bacillota; class Bacilli; order Caryophanales; family Bacillaceae; genus Metabacillus; species Metabacillus sp. 84. The sequence continues at coordinate 3 of NZ_JBNILN010000023.1, forward strand.
ACTAGCGCCACCCCCAACCTCACACCCCTAACCCAAAGCTCTCCCGCTCAAATAATCCCAAACCAGTCTCGGAATCTTTTCACCTGTAATCTCCATAAACGAGCTGATATAAATGTAATCACTGGAAGCGCGGTTTTGGATCAGGTCATACCACCATTCCGTTTCATACCGGGAGATCATACTGAGGTTGTAGGATACTAAATAATGAGTCAGAAGCTCAGGCAGGATGAACAGCTGCTGTTTTTCTGCCGGCAGCGAGTATTCCTTTTTTCCGCAGTGGTACGAGAAGAGGGAGGAGGCAAAGGGGGTAAGCGTGTCTTGCGTGTCAATCCTGAACTCCCCGTTTTTTTCTTCTGCAGACAAACCTGTGTGATGTTCAATGATTTCTGCCAGCCTTCGATCGGTTATATGGTAGGCGGTTGCTGCTTCAGGTGGCACAATGATGGCATGGAGATCCTGCTTTAGCGGGATGGGGGCTTTTCCATTCCGGAGAAACGTAAAGCAGGACTCCATTTCCGGTATTCGGCGAAGCAGCATCTCCATGGTGTAGCGGTCGCGATCCATTTCACGGAGATGGAAGAGGGTGCGGGCAGTATGATGAAACAGGCCATTTTTCTGTACACGGACTTCATCCTTTAAAAAGGAGTAGTCCTGCTTTTTCTTTTTGCGGGCAGTAACGCCATGGGCAAGGACGGAGGTTGTTTCCGGATAATGAGGATCCTCTGTCAGGAGGCATGCCTTGATGAGCTGAGACAGTCCGTAGAAGAGCAAAATCGGCCGGATTGAAAAGGGAGCTGCTTCGGCTTGGCGGTAAAAGCTCTCTGCATGCATCAGGTAATAGGTAAAGGGGCAGGAATTGCGGTAGGAAAGCAAGGCTGCTTCAGCTCCGTGTTTTTTATAAATTTTTTCCAGAAACTTTTGGGTGCTTTCTGTTGAATAAAAGAGGATGTATGGTTTCCAGGGTGTCATAAGTATGCGTCTCCAGTTTTCTTAATATTTAAACTCTTCAATGTTGTCTTGACAGTATCTAGGACGTATTGATACTCTACTAATAATATTTTGCGGAATCGAGGGGATTTATATAATGTGGAATGATAAATTTGCTAAAGAAGGTTTGACGTTTGATGATGTTCTGCTGGTGCCGGCTAAATCGGAAATACTGCCAAGAGATGTGGACCTTAAGGTTGAATTGACCTCCACCCTTAAATTAAATCTCCCTATTATCAGTGCCGGGATGGATACGGTAACGGAAGCGGAAATGGCAATTGCAATGGCCAGACAGGGCGGACTTGGAGTGATCCATAAAAACATGTCCATCGAGCAGCAGGCAGAGCACGTGGATAAGGTAAAGCGCTCTGAGCGCGGTGTCATTACCGATCCATTCTTTTTAACTCCTGAGCATCAGGTGTTCGATGCCGAGCATTTAATGGGCAAGTACCGTATTTCAGGGGTGCCGATTGTGAATACTCTGGAAGAGCAAAAGCTGGTCGGAATTATTACGAATCGCGATTTGCGCTTTATCCAGGACTATTCCATTAAAATCTCAGATGTGATGACAAAAGATAAGCTTGTAACTGCATCCGTCGGAACGACCCTTCAGGAAGCTGAAAGCATTTTGCAGAAATACAAGATTGAAAAGCTTCCTTTAGTGGATAATGAAGGCGTGCTGAAGGGCTTAATTACGATCAAGGATATTGAAAAAGTTATTGAATTTCCGAATTCTGCAAAGGATGTTCATGGACGGCTGCTCGTCGGGGGAGCGGTCGGCGTGACAGCTGATACCATGCTCAGAGTCGAAAAGCTTGTGGAAGCAGGTGTTGACGTTATTGTGCTCGATACCGCGCATGGCCATTCAAAAGGTGTGCTTGATGCGGTAAGAAAAATCAGAGAAACCTATCCGGAACTTAATATCATCGCCGGAAACGTAGCAACCCCTGAAGCGACGAAGGATTTGATTGAAGCGGGAGCAAACGTTGTGAAAGTCGGAATTGGTCCGGGATCTATCTGTACGACGCGGGTTGTGGCAGGGGTAGGCGTTCCGCAAATCACGGCTGTCTATGATTGTGCTACTGAGGCCCGCAATCACGGCGCAACCATCATCGCAGACGGCGGCATTAAATACTCCGGAGATATTGTGAAGGCACTTGCTGCCGGCGGCCATGCGGTTATGCTTGGAAGCTTGCTTGCCGGCACGTCGGAAAGCCCAGGGGAAACGGAAATCTTCCAGGGAAGACGGTTCAAGGTATACCGAGGGATGGGTTCTGTCGGAGCGATGGAAAAAGGAAGCAAGGACCGTTATTTCCAGGAGGACAACAAAAAATTCGTTCCTGAAGGAATTGAAGGGCGCATCGCTTATAAGGGTCCTTTGGCGGAAACGATTTATCAGCTGACAGGCGGTCTACGGTCCGGAATGGGGTATTGCGGAACGAAAAACCTGCATGAACTTCGCGAAAATTCGAAGTTTATCCGCATGACCGGAGCAGGGCTGATTGAGAGCCATCCGCACGATGTGAACATTACGAAGGAATCTCCAAATTACTCCCGGTAACTGCAAAAATGGACAAAATCCAAACATTTAGACAGAGTCTCGTTCTCTGTCTATTTTTTTTATATTTGCTGTGATAGAATTAAATTTGTGTTTCTATTCTTGCAAAAATTTTGCGAAGGTCCGCCTTACCGGGAACGGAAATTTCGTATACTATACTATCCCCTTTACAGCTTTTTTTCCCATAGTCAAACCTATTAAATAGATTAGCAAATGAACTTAACTTGGAGGTAAGTAAACAGCATGAATCAAAAACGTATTTTGGCAGTGTTTATGGCGGCCATCCTGTTTGTGAGCGCCCTTGCTCCGATGAAACAGGCAGCCGCTGCGTCCGACCCGATCAGCATCAATGCAAAGGCATCCATTTTGGTTGAAGCATCCTCTGGAAAAATCCTCTACGGAAATAACATAGATGAGTCGCTCCCAATTGCCAGCATGGCAAAAATAATGACAGAGTATCTTGTTCTTGAGGCGATTGACGAAGGAAAAATTACATGGGAGCAAACGTATACGCCTAACGACTATACATACAGCATCTCTCAAATCCGCGAACTTTCCAACGTCCCGCTCCGAAGGGATGGAAGCTATACAGTTAAAGAGCTTTATGAAGCGATGGCAATCTATTCTGCCAATGGCGCTGCGATTGCTCTTGCAGAGGTCGTTGCAGGATCTGAAGCCAACTTTGTTAAAAAGATGAACGATAAAGCAAAAGAACTGGGACTGAAGGAATACGATTTTGTAAATGCAACAGGTCTTGAAAATAAAGATTTAAATGGCAATCATCCGGAGGGCACGACAGAGGATGATGAGAACAAAGTGTCAGCACGTGACATGGCAAAGCTCGCTTCCCGTTTGATTCAGGATTACCCGGAGATATTAGAAACAGCAAGCATTCCAAGGAAAACATTCAAAGAAGGCACAGAGATGCCGAACTACAACTGGATGCTCAAAGGACTGATTTATGAGTATGAGGGAGTAGACGGATTAAAAACAGGGTCTACAAACTCTGCCGGTTCATCCTTTACGGCTACTGCCGAAAAAAACGGCATGCGTGTGATAACGGTCGTGATGGATGCTTCGGATGGTTCTGGAGACTTAAAATCACCTCGTTTCAAGGAAACAAAGAAATTGCTTGATTTTGCCTTCAATAACTACTCAGTTGAAGAGCTGTATCCTGCCGGTCATCAGCTTAAGGATCAATCTTCTGTTCCGGTTGTAAGCGGGAAGGAAAAAGAAGTTCAGATCCAGACAGACAAGCCTCTAAAAGTGGCTGTTAAAAATGGGGAAAAAGAAAACTATAAAGCGAAATATGTAATTGATAAAAAGAAGCTGAACGAAAACGGCGAGCTGACTGCTCCTTTTAAGGAAAAAGAAGCGGTCGGAAAAATGGTCGTTGATTACAGCGGCGAGGAAAAAGATTACGGATTCCTTTCAGGTGAAATTGGGGGAGAAGTAAACGTGATCACAAAAGAAGGCGTAGAGAAAGCCAACTGGTTTGTCCTTACAATGAGAGGCATAGGCGGATTTTTCGCCGGACTTTGGAATAGTGTAGTACAAACCGTCGGCGGCTGGTTCTCATAAAACGAAGGCACCTTACCAGGTGCCTTTTCCTATCCTTACCTTGAACTTTTAGAATATTGAATATAGAACTGTATAATAGTATAGGATTATTTGGGGTTATGATATAAAATAGAGGATATGAATTCAAAAACTATAATGTTGAGTATAGAGGGGGATTTACAATGAATACAGGCACAGATCGAGTAAAGCGCGGCATGGCAGAAATGCAAAAAGGCGGCGTTATTATGGATGTTGTAAATGCAGAGCAAGCAAAAATCGCGGAGGAAGCCGGCGCCGTAGCTGTTATGGCTCTTGAGCGGGTACCGGCGGATATCCGTGCAGCAGGCGGAGTGGCAAGAATGGCGGATCCTACGATTGTAGAGGAAGTCATGAAGGCTGTATCAGTTCCGGTTATGGCGAAAGCCCGAATCGGACATATCGTTGAGGCACGTGTACTTGAAGCGATGGGTGTAGACTACATTGATGAAAGTGAAGTTCTGACTCCGGCTGATGAGGAATTCCATTTAAATAAACGTGATTATACGGTTCCGTTCGTTTGCGGCTGCCGTGATCTTGGCGAAGCAGCACGCCGCATCGGCGAAGGAGCTTCCATGCTTCGTACGAAGGGTGAGCCTGGAACCGGAAACATCGTAGAGGCTGTTCGCCATATCCGTAAAGTGAATGCCCAGATCCGCAAGGTTGCCGGCATGAACGAGGACGAGCTGATGACTGAGGCGAAGCTGCTAGGTGCACCGTACGAGCTTCTTCTTCAAATTAAAAAAGAAGGCCGCCTTCCGGTTGTTAACTTTGCAGCAGGCGGTATCGCGACACCTGCCGATGCAGCTCTAATGATGCAGCTTGGCTCGGATGGCGTATTCGTTGGATCTGGTATTTTCAAATCCGACAACCCGGCCAAATTCGCGCGTGCTATTGTTGAAGCAACCACTCACTATGAGGACTACGAATTAATCGCCAGCCTCTCAAAAGGTCTTGGTACAGCCATGAAGGGGATTGAAATTTCAACTCTTCTTCCTGAAAACCGTATGCAGGAGCGCGGCTGGTAAAAAGGAGTTTTGGACAATGTATACAATTGGAGTTTTAGCTCTTCAGGGGGCTTTCCGAGAGCATATCCGCTCGATTGAAGCAAGCGGAGCCGCTGCCGTTACGGTAAAGCGTCCTGAACAGCTGAAAGAAATGGATGGCTTAATCATCCCGGGCGGAGAAAGTACGGCTATACGCCGTCTGATTGATAAATACGGCTTCATGGAACCGCTGCGTGAATTCGCGGCCCATAAACCGGTTTTTGGTACATGTGCGGGACTGATCATCCTCGCATCCGATATCGTCGGGTATGAGGAAGGGCATCTTGGCGTCATGGACATTAAAGTCGAACGCAATTCCTTTGGACGCCAGCGTGAAAGCTTTGAAGCGGATCTGAACATTACGGGTGTTGGCGAAAATTTTACCGGTGTATTTATCCGCGCCCCTCATATTGTAGAAGTAGGGGAGGATGTCGAAGTCCTTTCTAAACACAATGGACGGATTGTAGCAGCAAGACAGGATCACCTGCTTGGCTGCTCCTTCCATCCTGAATTAACTGATGATCATAGGATGACCGGTCTCTTTTTATCGATGGTGAAGGAATCAAAAGAAAAAGCATCTGCATAAAAAGGTTGAAACTGGTTCAGACTTGTAGTAAATTATGTACTATCAAAAGAAACGTTAAAGCATTGACAGGAAGCAGTAGCAAATTTTCCTTCTTAAAGAGAGCCGGTGGTTGGTGTGAACCGGTGCTGGAAGTTTGTGAATCCATCCTTGAGTGAAGCATTGAAATGCTTCCGGTCATGGCCGTTATCATGCAGAGCTGGAAGACTTCGGTCTTCAATTAGGGTGGCATCGCGGGTTAACTCCCGTCCCTTTATATAAGGGACGGGAGTTTTTTGTTTTTTTAGCTCTGCAAAATTTGGCTGCTGATTATTATTCAAGGGCGGTGAGCCTCCTCCTGGCTTCGCCGCTGCGGGATCTCACCTGTCCCGTTGTTCTTAGCTCGGGTCTAACGTCTTCCGCTCCTATCAGCAAGTGTGAAATCAACACGATGCTTTGACAAAGCCATTTTTAAAGGTTATTCAAACTCAATACCGGGTTCTAACAAAATCAACTTTGACAAGGGAGAGATTGCTGTGCTGGACATTAAGTATTTGCGTCAAAATTTCGAAGAAGTAAAACAAAAGCTTTCTTATCGGGGAGAAGATCTGACGGACTTTGAAAAATTCGAAGAGCTGGATACGAAAAGACGACAGTTGATTGCTGCAACCGAGGAGCTAAAGAGCAAGCGGAATGAAGTATCCGGCCAGATTGCTGCTTTAAAGAAAGAGAAAAAGGATGCGGAGGATCTCATTAAGGAAATGCGTCAGGTCGGAGACCGCATTAAAGAGATTGACGAAGAGCTGCGCGGAGTGGAAGAGACGCTTGAGAGGCTCCTTTTATCCATCCCGAACATTCCGCATGAAAGTGTTCCTCAAGGGGATTCTGAGGATGATAACATCGAGGTCCGCACATGGGGTGAGATTCGCGATTTTGGGTTTGAAGCAAAGGCGCATTGGGATCTGGCAAGTCATCTGGACATTTTAGACTTTGAGAGAGCCGCAAAAGTAACCGGGAGCCGCTTCGTTTTTTATAAAGGGCTTGGCGCCCGCCTCGAGCGCGCGCTTTTGAACTTCATGATGGATCTTCATAATGATGAGCACGGCTATACGGAAGTGCTGCCTCCATACATGGTCAACCGGGCAAGTATGACAGGGACCGGCCAGCTTCCGAAATTTGAGGAAGATGCTTTTAAAATCCGTGAGGAGGACTATTTCCTCGTGCCGACAGCAGAAGTACCAGTAACCAATATGCACCGGGATGAAATTCTGGATGCTTCCCAGCTGCCGATCAGCTATACGGCATTCAGTGCCTGCTTCCGCTCCGAAGCCGGTTCTGCCGGGAGAGATACAAGGGGACTGATTCGCCAGCATCAGTTTAATAAAGTGGAGCTTGTGAGATTTGTGAAGCCTGAAAACTCCTATGAAGAGCTCGAGAACCTGACAGGACATGCCGAGAAGGTCCTGCAGCTTCTTAACCTACCTTATCGTGTTATGAGCATGTGTACAGCTGATTTAGGATTCACCGCAGCAAAGAAATATGACTTGGAGGTATGGATCCCAAGCAACGGATCTTACCGTGAAATTTCTTCCTGTTCAAATTTCGAAGCGTTTCAGGCCCGCCGTGCCAATATCCGTTTCCGTCCAGAGCCAAAAGCGAAACCGGAGCCGGTTCATACATTAAATGGATCTGGTTTAGCGCTCGGAAGAACGGTAGCGGCGATCCTGGAGAATTACCAGCAGGAGGACGGAAGTGTGATCATTCCTGCAGTTCTCCGTCCGTACATGGGAAATAAAGAGGTCATTAAGCCAGCTGCTCATTCATAATTCATTTCAAAAATTGTGTTGACAAGCATTTTTATATTGTGCTATATTTATTCTTGTCGACACGGAGGAATACCCAAGTCCGGCTGAAGGGATCGGTCTTGAAAACCGACAGGGGGGTCAAACCCCGCGGGGGTTCGAATCCCCCTTCCTCCTCCATTTAATTATTATGTAACGCGCATAAATTGGAGATTGGTCCGCTGCATGGTTCATGCAGCGGATTTTTTGTGCTTAAAAAAATCTGTGGGGCAGAGTCCGGTTCAAGCGCCTGGGACAGTAGGCAAAGGTGCGTTCCTTCACGGATGTCCAGTAAGTCTGTTTACATTCCGCACCGTCCAGGCGAACCCGTTTCGTCGCGCTGCTCTCAGCCCCTTTACCTATTCTTTAGAAACGATTTTTACGAGGAAACCCCCGGCATATGCATACCGGGGGTTTCCTAGTCTAATCTTTTCTCTCAGCAAGCGTTTAAGGCAGCCTGTCCGCTGTTAAATGCTTACATCTTTTCTCTGGAAAAAGAAAAAGGTGATAGCCATGAAAATCAGATAGTACACAAGCATAACAATGGACGAGTACGTGAGCGTTACGCCTGGGAGAATTTCATCCGCAGCGGCATACTGCATCAAGTTCAGGTGAGGGAACAGCAAGAGCTTTGCCCACTCCTGCTCCAAAGTAATCAGCAGCTGTACGGCTGAACTTAATACATCATTCATAAACAGAACAAAAATTCCAATCCCTACAGCCATGGCCTGGCTTTTGAAAAGGGTGGACAGCATAAAGGCGATCGTTGTGACGACAATCAGATTCGGGATATAGAGAAGGATTTTTTTGAAAAAGATGCCTCCCGCCGATCCGATAACCGGTTCCGCGGCTGCGTCAAATGTCATCGGGATTTCGGCTATTTTAGCTCCGAAGTCCCCCGCACCATACAGGAAGGTGCCGGCCAGGATGCTTGCTCCGGTCAAAAACAGCAGGAGCAGGAGTGAGTATACGACGGCGGCAATGTATTTGGATAAAAGTATTTTCCATCTCCGGTGGGGGCGAATGAGCAGCTGTTTGATCGTCCCGTCTGAAAATTCGGAGGCAACATTTGCACTGGCAATAATGACGCTGAAGAGCGCGACAAAGGAAGTGAGGCCGATGCCGGCTGAGTTCGCAAACTGCCAGTTGCTTCTTTGATTCGGGTTGACATCATTATCTAAATAATACTGGTTTTGGGCAATGGATCCTGAAATGCTTTCCTTTTCCTCATCAGGGATGTTGGGATCTTCGAGATCTTTAGCGAGAGAAGCATTTTCCTGCTCAAGTGTCTGCTTCCAGTCCGCATTCGTATTTGTTCCATCGTCCAGGCTCTCAAAATAGGCAGTCCCGACGGCGGCAATCGTAATGAATAAGGCGATTAGGATAAAATAGATCCAGGATGACTTTTTCGCAAATATTTTAATCCATTCATTTTTGAGTAAATTCATCATAAGAGGGCTTCCTCCTTCTCTCTTGTCAGTTCCAGGAATCGGTCTTCGAGCGATTTTTTCACCGGCGTCATTTCATAGATTTGCACGCCGTGATCAGTCAATTCCTTTACAATCATAGGGAGGGAATCATATTTGGCAGAGAATTTCAGAATTTGCTCACCTGATACGTCAAGATTTTCCGTTAATGAAAGAAAGCCTGGCAGGGAAGCTGCTGCGCCTGCTTCATTGACAACGAGGAGTACTTCCCTCATTTCTTCAGCAAATGCATTGTTTTCATCCTCCATGGAAGACACATGGGTCAGGACGCCCTTTTCGATAATGGCAAAGCGGTCGCACATAAGCTGCATTTCACCGAGCATATGCGAAGAAACAAGGATAGACGTTCCGTTTTCGGCGAGTACCTTCAAATAATCTCTGAATTCCTTCATTCCCTGCGGATCCAGTCCATTGGTCGGTTCATCAAGGATAAGGAGAGAAGGTCCGTGCAAGAGGGCCTGGGCGACGCCAAGCCGCTGTCTCATGCCAAGGGAATAAGTTTTGACCTTTTGATGAATGGCTCCATCCAGCTTTACAAGCTGAACCACTTCCTTGATTCTTTCCTCAGAAATCGGCTTTAATGACATTCGGGCATAGTGCTTCAAATTGGCATAGCCGGACATGTATTTATAAAACTCAGGGTTTTCAACGATCGCTCCCAGTTCGTTCATTGACCCCTTATAGTCGGTATCCACACTGTTGCCTTTTATGAATACCTTGCCGTCCGTCCGATTGATTAACCCGGTAATCATCCGGATAATCGTCGTTTTTCCGGCGCCGTTCGGACCGAGCAAGCCGAAAATTTCTCCTTCTTCCACTCTGAAATTCACATCATTGACTATGTATCGCTTTCCAATCTTCTTTTTGAGCCCTTGGACTTCCAGTACATATGACAAGTCATTTCCTCCTTATTTGTCCAGGATAGCTACTATACGTTTGGTATTGGAAAAAGTTCCAAAAAAAACCTGACGAATAGTTAAACTCGTCAGGTACATACTCAGATTTATCTTTTAAGCTGTCTGGACTGTTTCATAAAGTAGCTGATTTTTTCAAGAATCGGCTCAACCGAACCGCCATCGGCCATTATGTCATAATCGTTGATATTTAATCGCATAACTGGACACGTATTGAAGTTATTAATCCAGTTTTCATAGCGTTCATGCATTTCCTCCCAGTAAGAAACCGGGGTCTGCTGCTCCATCGGGCGGCCGCGCCGTTCGATTCTGGATAAAATGTCTTCAAGGCTTCCTTCAAGGTAAATGAGAAGATCGGGATGAGGGAAGTATGGGGTCATCACCATTGCATCAAATAGATTTGTATACGTTTCGTAATCCACTTCCGTCATGGTACCTTTTTCATAATGCATTTTGGCGAAAATGCCCGTGTCTTCATAAATGGACCGATCCTGGATAAAGCCGCCACCGTATTCGAAAATTCTCTTCTGCTCTTTAAACCGTTCAGCAAGAAAATAAATCTGCAGATGAAAGCTCCAGCGTTCAAAATCCGCATAAAATTTATCCAGGTATGGATTGGTTTCGACTTTTTCAAAAGAGGTCCGGAATCGAAGGGCTTCGGCAAGTGCATTGGTCATCGTTGACTTTCCGACGCCGACTGTACCGGCGATGGTAATCACGGCATCTTTCGGTATATGGTATTGATCTCGCAGGTTCATGTATGGCTGACTCCTTTTAACAAATGATCATCAAGGCGTTTCAGGATGTACGTTAAATCCTCCGGGCGTCGGACAAAATCAAGCTCGTCCCCATTAAAGCGGAGAATCGGTATTTCCGGGTTAATCTGCTCCCATTGAGCCATCGCTGTTTCATAATCTGCAGACAGCTGTTTAAGATATCCCGGGTCGATGTTCTTTTCTATTTCTCTGCCCCGCAAAGAGATTCTTTGAAGAAGCGTTTCAAGGCTGGCGCTTAAGTACAGGATTATATTCGGTTTCGGCATATCGCTTGTCAGAATATCGTAAATTTGGATGTACTTTTTATACTGTTCATCCTTCAGGGTCCGTTTTGCAAAAATCAGGTTCTTATATATATGATAATCGGCAACAACGGCTTTATCCTGAAGCAGGTAATCCGATTGGATCTCTTCAAGCTGTTTATAGCGGTTGCATAAGAAAAACATTTCTGTCTGGAAGCTCCACTCATCAATGTTTTCATAAAATTTACCCAGAAAAGGGTTTTCGTCTACAATTTCTTTTAATAGCTGATAGCGATAATGGTCAGAAATCGCTTTAGCGAGAGAAGTTTTCCCCACGCCGATGGGACCTTCTACGGTGATGAAGGGTACTCCTTTCATGCCGTTTCCTCCTTTGCTGCAATCAATCAACTGGTATAGTAAACCTGCGCGGGCAGGCATTAAAAGGCAGAGTCAGTGCAATGAACCATCAATTTAGGCTGTGCTGCGCATAGATGGTGATGTACGGTACAGCCCAAGCATTACGCCCAGCGGCTGTCTTAAATCAGATAAATGCGGGGAACGCAGCCAAGTAAAAAAAGACAAACTTTATTTTATCACAGCGGTTTCCTTTTTGGGGAATTCTTTTGGCCGGCAGAAGGAAATATTAAAACTATATCAAAGCGACGGTGGCCAAGCGGACCGGTGTTCATAAGGCACGGGTAAAGACGGTGTTTAATGCAGTGTGGGACGCGATATGGGAGGTATTGGAAGACGGAGGCGAAGTCAACCTTTACACAAAAGGCCGGTTTTAATGATCCAAACGGTCTTCCCGCATTGGACGGAACCCGCTCACAGGCGAGGATTACGACGTTCCTTAGCGTGAAACGATGGCGTTTCGAACGAGCCCTGCGGATGCCAGGTATGAATTTATTAATAATTATAATTATTCCTTTTCTGTAAATTAATTTAGAGAAGATAGATTAGATCGTAGATTGCATACGCGCCTATTCCAAAAACAATTGCAGCAAGGAATAGTACAACGGGGCGGAATATTTCCCCTTTTTCCCTTAAACTGCGGAAGCCCTGGGCTGCACTAAGCAACAAAAGCGCGATCAGTAAGAGGATCAAATAAATGCTTGCGCCGTTCATGACAGTCAGGACGGTTAGCGGAATTATCAAAACCGCTAAAGTGGCATCAATAATTTTGTACATATTGTTTCCCTCCTTTACTATGTTCATCAATCGTTCCATTCCCATATTCGCTCGTCTCGTAACCCTAAGGCGGATAGGGGTATATAGAAAAAAGCGACTTCTGCTATTCAGAAGCCGCCCCAAGGATCATTTGTTGACTTGCATTCCAATTGTATATTAGCCATTTCCTAGCTGTTCTACGTCCAGCCAATAACCAGGACTTTCATCGGGCAGCATGTATGCCAAAGGTACTAAAGGATTTCGGTATCCTTCATTCAAGACGGCCTCATCTGCAATCATGGCTTGCACAAAGGTGTCAGGGGCTTGCTGATTTATTGAGCGTCCGCCCCCTGGCGTTTTACAACCTCAAAATTGTCTGCAATCAATAGCCAGTTTTGAGGAAAAGACAATCCAAGCTTCCAATAGCTTACACCCCTTAGCTTCAGGCGTTTGACTAAGTTGAATTTAGCTTGAATGGACCTGGCATCCTCAAACCAGACTTTATGCTCTTTGCCTTTCTCGTCGCGGTAGCTGAAATGAGGGGCCTGATCCTCGCTGCTGTATTCAATGGCAGCATTGTACGCTGCTGCGAGTTTTATGGCTTGCTGGGGACTGATGGCTTTTGCGAACTCCCCTCCAGGTTTAAAGGGGAGGGTCCAGTCATAGCCGTACAGATTTTGCCCCATCATGATTTTTGAGGCAGGCATCTCTGTCAGGGCGTAATTGATTACTTCCTCTACTGAACCGATGGGTGAAACGGGAAGGGGAGGTCCGCCGCTATAGCCCCATTCGTACGTCATCAGTACAACAAAATCGGCAATTTCGCCATGTGCTTTGTAATCATGTGCTTCATACCATTTGCCTTTTTGATCGGCTTTGATTTTTGGAGCAAGGGCGGTCGAAAGAAGCCAGCCTTCCTTCTGAAACCGCTGCTTCGCTTTTCTTAAGAAGGCATTGTAGGCATTTTTATCCTCTGGCCTTAAGTATTCCATATCGAAATGGATATCCTGAAATCCGTATTTTTTCGCGGCGGCCGTGATGGAATCAAGCAGCTTATTTTGAATTTCGGGATTGTTCAGCACGACTTTTCCAATTTCATCGCTGAAGCCTTCATCGGTTAAGTTGGTGATTATCATCATCAGGGTCACATTATTTGCGGATGCTATAGCCGGAAGCTTGTTTAACGGGGGCTCTTTGAGCGTCCCGTCCTTTTGGATGCGAAAGCTGAAAGGTCCTAAGTAAGTCAGATAAGGAACGGCTTCCCGGGCACTTTGTTCTTGCTCTTCGGTCACCTCATCCTGAGCTGGCTCTATATAGGCGTTAAATTCAGCCTTTCTTTTTGGGGGCTCAGGGATATACAGACGGAATCCGGCTTGAAGGGGGCTTGCAGGATTGATGCGGTTAACCCGGGCGAGCTCGTTTGGATTAATGGAAAACAGGCGCCCTATGGACCATAATGTATCCCCGCGTTTAATGGTATAAAACCGTCCTTTAATCGGGATGACGAGAGCCTGCCCGACCACGAGCTGTTCCGGGTTCGGCAGCTGGTTCGCTTGAATGATATCCTCCGCGGCGGTCCCATACCGAAAGGCAATCTGATAAACGGTATCGCCTTGCTTGACTGTATAAATTTGCATGCCGGCTTCCTCCTCATGGGTCTATACAGAAGAATATGAGGAGGAGAAAGGGACTATGCTAGAGCATGATTCTCGAGCTTGGCTGCACATGTGCTTTCAAAACGTTTTCCATCATGCGGAGGGCATATTGCTCATCGTCATCATTGACCGAAGCCATCGTATCAGGAGGCACAATGAGGCTGTATCCCCGCATATACGCATCATTGGCCGTAAAAAGAACGCAGATGTTTCCTGCAAGACCGGTTAAAATAAGCGTATCAATCTTCAGCTGATATAGCAGGGTGTTCAGGGCCGTTCCATAGAAGGCTGAATGCTTCGGCTTTATTAAAAAATAATCTTCATCCTTGGGAGCGATTGCGTCAATTACGGGCGCACTTAAGTGATTCCTGCATTTTTCAGTGATTTTCTCCAGATTGGCCTGCCATAGTTCATAATGGTCATTGATATAAATAACGGGGATGCTGCTTTCAGACGCCTTTATTTTAAGCTCAGCCAGCGGACCTGTGATTTTAGCAGCCTTTTTAGCAAGCTCAGATCCGTATTCAAATTGAAAATCATTAATCATGTCAATAATGAGTAATGCAGCGTGGCGGTTTTGACTCATCTTGTCCTCTCCTTTAAAGTTAGGGTATGCAGGATGAATTTGTTCTATAAGTAAGGAGCGGCAAATGAAAACAGACGAATGGTTTATGAAGGCAGCGATTGAAGAAGCAAGGAAAGCTGAAGCCATTGAGGAAGTGCCGATCGGCGCTGTGGTTGTTCTCAATGGAGAGATTATTTCCGCAGCCCACAATTTAAGGGAAACAGAGCAAAGAGCCATCGCCCATGCTGAAATACTGGCAATTGACGAGGCCTGCCGGAAGCTTGGAACGTGGAGGCTTGAAGGGGCCACTCTCTATGTAACACTTGAGCCGTGTCCAATGTGCGCCGGTGCGATTGTTCTTTCGAGGTTCAGCCGGGTGGTATTCGGTGCACCTGATCCGAAAGGCGGCTGTGCCGGAACACTGATGAACCTTCTTCAGGAAGAACGTTTTAATCATCAGGCGGAAGTGGCAGAAGGGGTGCTCAGGGAAGAGTGCGGGAATCTTTTGTCGGATTTTTTCAGAGGGATAAGAGAACGAAAAAAAGCGGAGCGGAACACTTCAAAAAATTTACAGCTGCCGTGAATTGATTTTTTCACTGAATCAGAGTATACTAAATTATGCGTCCGATAAAGACGCACTTCCAATAGGTATCAATTTTGCCGTGCTAAGCGGGGAGGTAGCGGTGCCCTGTACTCGCAATCCGCTCCAGCGAGGCCGAATCCCTTTCCGAGGTTAGTTGACTGCAGGGTCTGCCCTTAAGTAAGTGGTGTTGACGTCTGGGTCCTGCGCAATGGAAATCCATGAACCATGTCAGGTCCGGAAGGAAGCAGCATTAAGTGGAAGCTTTCATGTGCCGCGGGATAGCCTGGGCCGAGCTAACTGCTTAAGTAACGCTTGTGGCCGCTAATCGACGAAAGGTGCACGGCAGTTATATTATGCATATAAGAACACTCACCCTCATGGGGTGAGTTTTTCTGTATAATGAAAGAAAAGGGTGCTGCTTTTCTGAGCGCCGACTGTAAGGTATAATACATAATGGATTTTGACTATGAAAAAGGAGGGGGCTTTTGTGGGTTACCAAGCATTATACCGTGTATTCAGACCGCAGCTTTTTCAGGATGTAGCCGGCCAGGATCATATTACCCGGACATTGCAAAATGCCCTGCTTCACAACAAATTCTCCCATGCTTATTTATTTTCCGGCCCCCGGGGGACAGGGAAAACAAGTGCTGCCAAAATTTTTGCCAAAGCCGTTAACTGCGAACAGGCTCCGGTCGCGGAACCGTGCGGAGAATGTTCATCCTGCAGGGGGATTTCGGACGGATCGATATCCGATGTGCTTGAGATTGATGCCGCTTCGAATAATGGAGTGGACGAGATTCGCGATATCCGGGATAAAGTGAAATATGCTCCATCTGCTGTACAGTACAAAGTTTATATTGTAGATGAGGTTCATATGCTCTCGATGGGCGCCTTTAATGCCTTGCTGAAAACCCTTGAAGAACCGCCTAAGCATGTCATTTTCATCCTGGCTACAACAGAGCCTCATAAAATCCCCTTAACGATTATCTCTCGCTGTCAGCGATTCGACTTTAAGCGTATTACTTCCCATGCCATTGTAGACCGGATGAAGACGGTCATGGAAGACCAGGATGCAGAGGCGGAGGAAGAAGCACTGCATGTGATTGCCAGAGCAGCAGACGGAGGGATGCGTGATGCCCTAAGTCTCCTTGATCAGGCTCTTTCATTCAGTGATGAAAAAGTAACGCTCCAGGATTCGCTCCTCATAACTGGTTCGGTCTCGCAGAATCTGCTGACTGAGCTGGTTCAATCCATTCATAGAAAAGAAATTTCAGCAGCGCTGCAAATTTTGAATCAGCTGATGGACCAGGGGAAGGATGCAGCACGTTTTATAGAAGATTTGATTTATTATTACCGGGACATGCTTCTTTATAAAACAGCCCCCAGTCTTGAAGACGTTTTGGAGCGGGTATCTGTCGATCAGACTTTTAAGGACCTTGCCCGGGAAACCGGAGCGGGGGCCATTTACGAAATCATCGATGTTCTGAATAAAAGCCAGCAGGAAATGAAATGGACGAACCATCCGCGGATCTTCCTTGAGGTGGCCATTGTGAAGCTCTGTGAATCCGAAGTGAAGACCGTGCAGACTGGAGGGACGGATCCGGTTCTTTTAGAGAGAATCTCCCTGCTTGAAGCGGAGCTGAAGGAACTGAAGAAAAGTGGTGTGGCAGCTTCAAATCAGCAAGCCCAGGGCCAAAGTGATCCAAAAGCGGCCAAAATGGTCCGGAGCAATTTCAAGGTGCCGGCAGGAAGAATCCATGAGATTCTGAAAGAAGCCACCCGCGGTGATCTGGACGCACTTAAAAAGAGCTGGAGCGGCATGCTTGACCAGCTTCGCACCCAGAATAAAGCCTCCCATGCAGCCCTTGTAGGGGAAAGTGAACCGGTAGCAGCCTCCTCCAAGTCATTTGTGCTAAAATTTAAATATGAGATCCACTGCAAAATGGTCGCCGAGAACAATAATGACGTCAGAACCAATATTGAAGCCATTCTCGCAAATTTACTCGGCAAACGCGTCGAAATGGTTGGCGTCCCCGAGAGGGATTGGGTTAAAATAAGAGAAGAATTCATCCGGGATCAAAAGGATGAAGATTCAGATGCCAATGAAGAGGAAGAAGACCCTTTCATTGCAGAAGCCAAAAAATTAGCAGGCCCGGATTTTATTGAAATAAAAGACTGATACTTAAGGAGATGTTACTATGCGCGGCGGAATGGGAAACATGCAAAAAATGATGAAGCAAATGCAAAAAATGCAAAAAGATATGGAAAAAGCCCAGGAAGAGCTAGGCGAAAAACTGATTGAAGGATCTGCAGGCGGCGGAATGGTTACGGTTATAGCCAATGGGAACCGTGAAATCGTTGAAGTGAAAATCAAAGAAGAAGTGGTCGATCCGGAAGATATCGAAATGCTTCAGGACTTAGTTCTTGCTGCAACAAATGACGCACTGAAAAAAGTAGAAGAAATGACTTCCCAAACAATGGGTCAATTCACTAAAGGAATGAACATGCCAGGTTTGTTCTAGGAGGAAGCTTAATGCATTATCCGGAACCTATATCCAAATTAATTGATAGTTTTACCAAACTGCCAGGCATAGGACCTAAAACGGCCGTCCGTCTGGCCTTTTTTGTCCTCGGCATGAAGGAAGACACCGTTCTTGACTTCGCGAAAGCCCTTGTAAACGCGAAAAGAAACCTGACGTATTGCTCCACATGCGGACATATTACCGATCAGGATCCCTGCTACATCTGCGAGGATAAAAAAAGAGACCGGACCGTTTTATGTGTTGTACAGGACCCGAAAGACGTGATTGCAATGGAAAAAATGAAAGAGTTCAGCGGTCTGTATCACGTCCTTCACGGAGCGATCTCCCCAATAGAAGGGATCGGACCGGAGGATATTAAAGTACCTGAACTGCTGAAAAGACTTCAGGATGATCAGATTCAGGAAGTCATTCTCGCTACGAATCCGAATATTGAAGGCGAAGCGACAGCCATGTACATATCCCGGCTCTTAAAGCCTTCTGGCATTAAATTAACAAGAATTGCCCACGGTCTGCCTGTAGGAGGGGACCTGGAGTATGCTGACGAAGTTACTCTTTCCAAAGCACTTGAAGGAAGAAGAGAATTATAATTGGAGGGTTTTCGTTGCTTTTCAAAAGAAAAGGGCGGTTAAGACAAGATTTTAACCAACAGCTTATCGAACTTCTTATGAAAAATAAATCTGAATGGAATCGTCAAAAGCAGCTAGTGGAGAAAAGCGTAGAACCGTCTGAGGAAGTTCTTTTTGAATTAAAGGTTGCAGAATCCAAATACTTCTTTCTATTAAGAGAAGCAAAAAACAGAAAAATCCGGATGAATCTTTAGCATGGGTTCTACTTAAAACCCTTTTGCATATGCTTGTACAAAACAGGCAGTGCGAAAGAGAGTGGTAACATGAACCCGATTATTGTTTTATCCGCTGCAGGCGGAGCGATTCTCCTCCTGCTTATGAATGGCTCGATATCCAAACCTTTTAAATGGATTGGAAAACTGGCTGTGAAAATTGTAGCTGGTGCCCTGCTCCTGTTTGCTTTAAATGCCCTCGGTTCAGGAATTGGGTTTCACATCCCGATCAATGCCGGTACATCAGCTGTATCCGGACTGCTCGGACTTCCCGGTATTGCGGCTATGTTCGTAATCAAAACGTATATTCTTGTTTAAAAACAAATGGTCCTCCATTTGTTTTTATTTTTAGTTGACACCTCAGTTTGAAAGATGGTATAGTATTATACGTCGCTGTTACATAAGTTGTTTCGAGAAAATAAAAAAAGAAAATAACTATTGACCGACATCGAATTAAGTGGTAAGATAATAAAGTCGCCTCAGAAAAGAAGTGGCAAAAAAGTTCTTTGAAAACTAAACAAATCGAAGTGCCAACGTTAATTCTAAAGTTTTAAACAAGAGCTAGTCAAACTACTTTTTGGAGAGTTTGATCCTGGCTCAGGACGAACGCTGGCGGCGTGCC
>NZ_JBNILN010000024.1:0-16724 GCF_050107715.1 Metabacillus sp. 84
AGCAACAATGACAATTTCCAATTCTTCACATACTTCTTGTACCAACTGTTTAAATCGTTCCTCTACATCAGTACGAAGGAATATTTTTCTTCGATACCGAGGACAAAAGACAAAATGATAGTTGAGCCATGGTACGGTTGTACTTGTTCTTCTATATTCATTCATAGGTTTATTGTATAAGTTTTATTTAAAAACTAATTCAATGCGACAATAAAAAAAGAACAAAACATTTCAGATACTTGAAGCACCACAAACCTTACGGTTTTCAGTGGTACTCCGTATCCGACCTCACTTTCATCCCACACCTGAAGGAATGGGCTTTCCCGTTCGGAAAATCTGTAAGCTCCGTTCTGCCTCGTTTAGATCTGATTTTTACGAAAGGGATTTCGTACGTTTCTAATTGTTTCCTATACTCCTCTAATTCTTTTGGCAAATTCAGCATGTTTCTCGCCTCTCTTCTTAATAATAGCCTTAAACCGCTGCGGGCAATCTCCCTGCCTTCATTATACTCTTGAAGGATATGTAAAAAAAGAATAAGCCTGAACGGGATCCCGTTCAGGCCTGATACTTAACGCAGCAGATTCAACCCTGCTCTTATTTCTCTCAATACATCTTCATCTTCTTCTTTTTCAAGCCTGTCCAACAGAAAATCCTTAGATTCTGCTTGTCCGATTTTTCCTGCTGCCCAGGCAGCGGTTCCCCGGATTACAGGTCTCGGATCTTCCTTCATTAGCTTGTAAAGCTCCGGAAGAGCGGTGTCGTCCTTGTAATGGGCAAGAGCAATGATGGCGTTCCGCTGGATTGGTTTTTTTCCCCTCCAAGAGCCCGAGACATGGCCGAACTTTTCTTTAAATTCACGGTTTGACATAGAAAGCAGCGGCTTTAGACTGGGTTTAGCAAGCTCCGGATCCGGCTCCATTTCCGCGTGCAAATGAAAGTCCTTGCCTTTGTTCTCGGGACACACGGTTTGGCATGTATCGCAGCCGTAAAGCCGGTTTCCGATTTTTGTCCGAAATTCTTCCGGCAGAAAATCCTTAGTCTGGGTTAAATAGGCGATGCAGCGCTGGGCGTTCAGCTGGCCGCCTTGAACAAGCGCCCCCGTAGGACAGACCTCTACACATTTATTGCATGTTCCGCATTGGTCTTCGATCGGCTGATCCGGTTCGAATGGCACATTCGTTACGATTTCACCGAGGTAAACGTAAGAACCGAATTCGGGCGTAATAATCGCACAGTTCTTCCCGCTCCAGCCGATGCCTGCCCGTTCGGCAACAGCCCGGTCGGCCAGCTCTCCTGTATCCACCATCGATTTCACCCGGATGTCAGGGGATCTTTCTTTTAAAAATGCTTCAAGCTTCGCAAGCTTTTCGCGGAGCACATGATGATAATCCTTGCCCCAGGAAGCCCGGCAAAAGATCCCCCTGCGGTCCTCCCTTGTGCTTTTAGGAGCATTCTTCATTTTCGAAGGGTACGCAAGGGCGATGGCAACAATCGATTTTGCTTTCGGTACAAGCAAGCCAGGGGTCGTCCGCTTTTCAATATCCGGTTCTTCAAAACCGGATTGATATCCGAGGGCCTGCTGGGCCTGCAAACGGCCTTTAAGAGTCTCAAACGAATCGGCACTGGCAAATCCGATTTTATCAATTCCAATCTCACGGCTGTAGGCGATCACTTCTTGTTTCAAAGCTTCGATGTTCATAGTCACCCTCCTTTCTTCTGTATTTCTTCAACGCTATGTTAAAATTATGGTACCAAACCATGGAGGCCGGATAAAATGGAAATTAAAGTGAATCAGCAAATAAAAGATCTGGAGCCCTCGTTTAAAACCGGGATTGCCATCTACAGAGGCATTCAAGTCGGGGATGCTCCGCAAATGCTGCAAGGGAGAATGAGGCTTTTTCAGGAATCGCTGTATTTTGATTTTGAGACGAAGGAAATGAAAGACCTTCCAGCTGTAAAGGAATGGCGGAATCTTTTCAAAAAAGCAGGTACGGACCCGAACCGGTACCGCCCCTCACAGGAAGCGATATTCCGCAGAATCAAAAAACAGCAGTATCTGGACACCATTCATTCAGCAGCGGATTTAAATAACTTCTTCTCCATGCAATATCAGGTTCCGATCGGAATTTACGATCTAGACCGTCTAAAGGGGAATATTGAGATACGGATCGGTAATTCAGATGAGGCATATGAAGCGATCAATGGACGGGAAGTGGCGATGGAGAAGAAAATTTTATCTGCTGACGAATCTGGACCATTCGGAAGCCCTTACGTCGATTCCAAACGTTCCGCAGCTTCACGGGAAACCGTCAATGCCCTCCAAATCGTTTATCTCGCACCATCTATGAGCAGCGAAGAATCTGAAAAACTGTTATCAGCATTAACATCCATGTTCGTTCAGATTCACGGCGGGACGGAAGAACACTTTATTTTATAAATGCCTGCTGCTCCAGGCAGCGGGCTTCTTTATACAGTAAAAAACGCAATACTTCGCTGATCGGAACGAAGCACTGCGTTAGTAACGTATGTATGGAGCGGGTGATGGGAATCGAACCCACGACATCAGCTTGGAAGGCTGAGGTTTTACCATTAAACTACACCCGCAAATCATGGTGTCTCTCATGATGACGATGTATTTCATTATATTCATATTACATTGGTTCGTCAATAGTCTTTTTTATTTTTTTATCAGAACGCACTCTCTTCAAGACAGCTGGGCTATTATTTTCCTCTGTAACACTCTTTCAGCAGCGGAAAGCATAATATTCAAAGCCAGGATCGCCAAGGCGAAAAAGAGGATGACGGATAAGGATATCCAAGGGTATTGGCCACGGAGCGGATAGTAATCTCCTATCAGCCCGGACCACTCATAGGAAATGGTTTTAGGCGGACTATCGCCTCCGTAATCGATATGGGTACCACCAAAGAAGAGTTCAAGCAGACCGAGATGCGCTAAGATCGTCAGAACCTGAATAAACTGCTGGATAAATAATAAAAAGCCCTCCTTGCGGAACCATCTGCTTATATGTTTGCGGAAAATGTAAAACCGGCTTCCTCCCAGTGTTTTGGAACAGGCTACAAAATCCTGGCCCCAATACCCTTTCATCACCTCTGCAATGTGCTGGGATAAGGTCGGCCACCCAAGGACGCTCAGCACGATGACCTCATATAAAGCACGCTGCCAGAACGGCTCCTGAAATCCTTCAAACGGCATGATCAATACCGGGCTCAAAAGAAATACAGCAAACACAGTCTGAGGGATAAATGCAAAGGGCTCTGACACCCCCCTGAAAAAGCCCTTTGGCAGATAAGCTGAAATAAAGCTTCTTAAGCAATAGCTTATCCTACTCTAATAAAAGCGATGAAAAGAGCAATGCCGATTGTATACTGGGATCCTTGCACGATGATGTGAAGCATGTCATATCCATCTTTATCTGTACCAAGCGGGTGCTTAAGAGAGGGTGGATAGGGCGGTACACCTGCAAGCTCTCCTTCAGCATCATAGGTAAGAACCGTTTGACTTATTTTTCCGTCATTGAAAAAAGAATTTCCGGCGCTTAAAAGAACCATAACGGATAAAAATAAAAAACCTGTCAGAAACATCTTATCTTTTAGAAGCCTGGCCATTATCCTTTCTCTCCTTTAATTAAATCCGGAGCAAATAAAAAATAGGATTGATAGATCACAAAAAACGGCAGGAACAAAATGGTGACGGCCATCAAAAAGACTTCTGGCGATCGATACGTGAGCAGGAAGCTGAGCATTCCCGGATAATTGAATACATATTCGATGATGAGCATCGAGGCAAGCAGCGACCATACGAGCGTCTTCGAATTAATCATGATTTTATGAAACGCATTCCGGCTGATATGGAAGATTAGGATGCGCACAGGAGAAGTGCCAATCGCTTTAGCAAGCTCCACATACGCCTTTTGCCCCTCCTCCTCGATTGTTTTAATTAAAATCTTTACAAGATAGACGGAAGCCGGTATTCCTAAACAAATTAGAGGCAAAACGTAGCTTTTCTCATCGCCGAGTGAAGCCACCTTCACAATCAGGACATCGGTCTGCTTATATATATAAATGACAAGTGCCTGCAGGACCGTAATGATAAAAATATCCGGGATCGCTTCAGCAGCCAAAATCATTCTTTTAATCCAGTTCATCCTCTTTTTTAAAAACAGAACTGCTGCCGAAGCAAAAAGAATCGACACTGCAAAGGAGATCACCAGGGCAAGAATCAGCAGAGTAAACGTGTCCCCGCTTCTTTCTAATATTTGCG
Source organism: Metabacillus sp. 84 (assembly GCF_050107715.1). Classification (NCBI taxonomy): domain Bacteria; kingdom Bacillati; phylum Bacillota; class Bacilli; order Caryophanales; family Bacillaceae; genus Metabacillus; species Metabacillus sp. 84. The sequence goes on from NZ_JBNILN010000024.1 coordinate 4,283, forward strand.
GAAAGATTGGACTCCTCTCCTAGAACGTTTCGTTATTAAAAAAAGGACTTTCATTCCCATTTCTTGCACAAACGCTGCGTAAGCTCCGATATTCAGTTTCAAGCCTTGAAAAAGAACCGGAATTCCGCTGATCAAGAGGATAAGGATAAATGAATATACGACTTGTCCAAACAGGATTAGGACTCTTTTAGAAACGGCTGACCCCTTCATTTATGTATACCTCAAATTTTTCCCTATATCTTACCACGAAATAAATTGAAAATAATGACTTTTATAAAATCTCTGTTTATCCCGCCCTATACAGGGAAAAATATCAACTATAGGAGGGGAATTTATGAAAATATCCCTTGTGCTGGGTTGGTTTCTCGTTCTCTCCCTCGCTGCCGTCTGCAGCCAAAGCAACGCGGCTGACGAGAAGACGGAGAGCAGTTCTGCTGCTGAAACGGCAGAGCGCACAAAGCCTCCTGCCTCCTCTGAAAAAGGTATCGCAGAAGGTGAACCCGCTCCCGGAACCAATCCATCATCAAAAAAGAACGAAGCTTTGACTCCTGAGGAAGTAATCAGTGAAACGTCCCTGCAGCTCGATACTCGTGTTCCATTTTCTCTCCCGGCAGCGATTCCACTGGATAAAGATAAGCACCTGACATCTCTGGCCACATCAGACGCCAAAACTTATGAAATTGCGTTCTACCAAACTTCTAAGCCCATTTCAATCAACAGCAGCAAACTAAGAAATCTTGGGAACGAGAGTAAAATAGCCGTCATTAAGGCAGCAGAATATGAAAGCGAAGAGAAAGCCGCCGAACAAATCGGCTACCAGAAAGCGGAGCCAGCAGGCAATCCGCCTGTAGACTTAGGACATGGAATTACTGGCTACACGGATGCAGGAGCAGGAAGTGCTTTTCTACACTGGAATGAAGGAAGATGGTCGTTCATGTCTAAGGCACGGAATGAATCAGGAGAAGACGCCAACAAGGAACTTGGCAGGAAGGTCGTTGACTATTTAGAAAAAGAAATGCTTCCTCCGCCTGATCAAGGAACGGTTCTGCTGGACGGCAATGATGCTGGCAGCCGGAACCATTACACGGCCTGGCAGGAAGGAAACATCGTGTATGAAATAGTGGAAGCCGATGGGGCAATGACGATGCTTGAAGTTGCCGCTGCTTTTAATAAAGATTGAGAGGGCTTTATGGATACTCTGAGTATAATGAAATCTGTAAAGGCCCTAGCATCCGCTAAGGGCCTTTTAAAGGAACTAACAGAATCGTCGCTTTAAAAATTATTCATTTTGCTATGTGTTTCATTTTCTTTATGTTGCGAAACTCCTTTAATCCATCTATAGAAACTGCTCACATCTTCCCTCGGAACATCCTGTATCGTACTGACATGCACCGGCTTTGCCCGGTTCGAAAACTGAAGAGTTCCCGTTTGGAACTTCCGCTGCAGCCAGGAATGTGAAATTTCGATTTGCTGAATCCGTTTTCGCTTGGTAAGGAAGGTTTCGGTTGTTAAGCCGCCTCTGCGAATTTGAACGCAGTCCCCATTTCTGAGATAGCTTGTGAAACAATAATCCAAAAGGCGGGAGACAATCGAAAGCAAAAATACTGCACCTGCTGCCCAGAGCCATTCCGGCTTAAAGAAGAACAGAGCAGCCCCTGCAATCACTGTTGCATAATAAGGACGGATTAGCTTTAGAAGCAGAACTTTTTTGGGAAGCCGATTCATTCTTGCTTCAATTCGATAGCCAGGCAATAGCTGATTTGTGAGCTCATAGGCTTCATGCTTGGCCATAAAAGGATACAGGGAATTGGTCTCCTGCTCACCAATATTCGTGCTCCCAGCACTGATCAGCTTAATTTCAGCCATCCCGAAGATCCTTTTAATCAGCGATTGCTTTATATGAATCGCCTGAACCTTATTTTTCTGAATGGAAAAAGCACTTGTATTGATCGTCCCTTTGGAAATGTAAATACGCTCTTCATCTGCTGAAATTTCATACCGGCCATATTTAATAACAGTTTGAATATAGCCGACAAGGACCGATATCGCCAAAGCGGCAACAAAAAGAGGGAGCAGTATCCACACGTGCTGCTGAAGGTATTCCACTGCACTTTTGGATGCGTCTTCAAGGTTAAAAAAATCGTCCGCCTGCGAATACAAAGCAAATAAAATCGGAAAAAGCGCAAAAAAACTAAGGGACGTAAAGGCTGCTTTGATATTATCCTTTTTTGTCGATTGGAAATAAATGCTTTTATTATTGGAAACCGTTTGCACAGCTTCTTCCGTCCGATTGTTATTTTGGACAAAATTTGTGATTCTGGCGGATTCTTTCTTCGTTATTATTGGAAACTTTACAGAAGCTTCATCGTCGTTCGCCCCTGTCTCGAGCGTCAGCGAAGTCATACCAAGCACACGATGAACAAAATTCGTTTCAGAAAAAGTGTTTTGTATTCTTTCAAATGGAATATTTCTCTGATTTTTAACCAAAATTCCTTCTCTAAATATAAAGGCGTGCCCGTTCATTTCATATGTATGGAAGCCCCATTTTAATACCATGTGAATCATCGTCAAAACCGCTGCTGCAATAAAAAGGTACTTCGCCCAAACGATCCAGCCGGTGTCTTCGCCGGCGCGGAATACAAATAAAAAGAAAATAATGAACCACGTATTCTTTAGAAAAGACACAGCTTCAATGAGAATCCAGGCTGGATGAAATCTTCTTTGCTCCCCTGTCATCACCTTTCATCCTCCAGCTCGTCCTGCTCTCCTACTTTCGCATAGATGGCAATCTGATTTCTCAGCTTAAGGGCTTCCTCTTTTTCAATTGAAGGAATGGTATGGCTGGAATTTACTGCTCCGATATTAACATCATACAGACCGTATTTTCTTAAAAACGGACCCTGGCTTGTGGATACCACTTCCACTTTCGTCATGGGGATCAGGATATGCTTTTGAGTGATCCGCCCATGCTTCAGTTGAATAAATTCCTCATCAATTTCGTACCTCCACGTTCTTTGCAGATAAACCGGCTCAACCGCAATGGAAAACACTGCCGATATTGCCATTAAAGCCATTAGCCCGTAAATCAAATAGCCTGCCCATTCAGGCCATTGGTACAAACTGTCGAAATAAACGCATACAGCAAGAATCAGGATCACAGTACTGTGTCCAATCGTATTGGTGATCCTCCAGACCCGTATTGCTTTTGCAGATATTTCTCTGGTTGGTTCTTCAATGTTTAAATACACTCCTATTCACCTCATCCATACTACGATAAAAGAAGAGGAAACGTTTCAAAAAACAGGAATAAACTAATAGAAACTTAATTTATCAGAGGCCCGCCTTAAAGTCTTGCCCCTCTGCTTCTCTCTGCTTCTCCCCTAGACGAGGCTATTAGAAAATACTGCATTTTCATGAGAAAAGGTTTCTATTATTCGGGCAGAGGGAATTTATTCAATACTATATGACTAGAAAAAATGGAGGAACATACAATGGAGCTATCAAGATCAAAGACAGGGGCCAGGCAGTCTGCTGAAAAGACAAAACAGGATACAAAGCCCTGGATTAGACGTCTCGGACGGTTCGGTTATATGGCACAGGGAGCAGTTTATGGAATGATTGGGATTCTGGCTTTCATGGCCGCTATTGGCGCAGGGGGCAAAACGACTGATACAAACGGCATGCTCCAATCGCTTGCCGGAATGCCTTTTGGAAAAGTTCTCCTTTGGGCAATAGGCATCGGTTTAATCGGCTATAGCATATGGGGAATCGTTAAATGTGCAGCAGATCCTGAACGGCGCGGTTCAAATGCGAAAGGAGTCATTATCCGAATCGGCTATTTAATCAGTGCCGCCATTTACGGAAGCATTTCCTTTAATGCGCTGAAGACCGCAGTGAATGCGGGAAGCTCCAGCAGCGGATCTGAGCAGAGCCTGTCTGCACAATTGCTTTCGCAGCCATATGGACAATGGGTTATTGGGGCAATCGGGGCCACCATTATCGGCTATGGAATATACGAATTTATTTCAGGATACAAAGAAAAATTTATGTCTAAATTCAAATCAGCCGAAATGAGCATGCACGAACGTAAAATTGCACGAAGATCCGGTAAACTTGGTTTAATAGCACGCGGGATTGTTCTGGCTATGATTGGCTTCTTTTTTATCCAAACAGCCATCACTTCAGATCCTAATCAAAATAAAGGCTTGGATGGAGCTCTCTCCCAGCTCGCAAGCCAGCCCTATGGCCAATGGATTCTGGGAGCTGTAGCTCTCGGTTTGATTCTTTACGGCGTATATGGAATCATCCGCGGCCGATACGAGCACATGGGGAATGGCGGGAAATAAGGGAGATTGAACGAAGCCCTGAGAACTTGATGAAAGCAGCGCTGTCTCCTTCCCCTTCAATGATAAAAAAAGTGCTCAGAGCCACTGAGCACTTTTTTTTGCGATTAGGAGAGTCCGTCCTTTCAAAGGGAGGAGTGTTACTATGCAAAAATCAGAACGGCCGTCCCAACAATAAAGCAATAAATACTAAAATAGATTAGATTGCCTTTTGCCATAATGTTCATGAACCACTTCAATGATATATAGGAGGTAACGATTGAAATGAAGAATGCGGCCATATAGGGAAGAAGAAGCTCTCCCAGATTTTCATCGTTGATTAAATCGGTTAGACTTAACAGCGTGCCGCCAACACTAACCGGGATAAACATTAGAAACGAGAAACGCAAAGCGGTAGCAGGCCTCATTCCAATCCCCATCGCCGCGACGATCGTTGCACCTGATCGGCTAATCCCGGGTACAAGCGCGACGGCCTGTGCGAAACCAACGATCAGTGCATCCTTGATCCCAATGTCCCCATCTCTTTTCCTGCCTCTCAGGTTCCGGATTAGGAATAGCGCGATGCCTGTGATGATTAGCGTAGCCCCGGTTACATACACATTCTTCACCGATATTTTATCTGCCAGAAGGACCCCGATCACCCCAGCGGGAATGGTGGCAAGGATCAAATACATTATAAATCTGAAATCCTTTTTGTGTTCCTCCTGACGGGTAAAAGCAAATGAAATCCCATTTTTAGCAAGCCTTAATATGTCTTCCTTATAAATAAGAAGGACGGCTATGAGCGACCCTGCATTTACGAGAAGCTCAAATGATAAATTATCCGTTCCAATTCCCATGAAATGCTGGGCGAGCACCAAATGCCCACTGGAAGAGATCGGGATGGGTTCAGTTATGCCTTGGAGGGCGCCTAAAAATAAGTACTTTAGTAAAATAATTAAATCAAATTCCATAATTGACTCCTTAATCCAGCCTGGTTTCTATAGTCTGCAGACACTGCAGTATTTTTCCATTATCCTACAAATGCAACAATTAGAAAAGGCTAAAAAAGAGAAAAAGCCATTAAGTAATGACTCTCTCTCCCATTTCCTATATTTTTTTCACTTCCAGGTAATAGATCTGATGGCCTTCAATCTCGTGAACGCGGAACATGTAGTCTTCTTGTTCAATCTCAGAACCGGACTGAGCATCAATATTACGGCTTAAGAACCAGCCGCCTATCGTATCAATGTCTTCTTCCTCTATCTCTGTTCCAAGAAGATCATTTACATCCTCAAGAAGCAGTTTAGCATCCAGAATATAGTGATCGGCTCCCACCTTCCGAATTTCGGCTACTTCATCCTCATCGAATTCATCACGGATCTCCCCGACGATTTCCTCAAGAATATCTTCCGCAGTAACCAATCCGGAGGTACCGCCGTATTCGTCCATCAAAATAGCCACATGAGTCCGTTCCTTCTGCATCTTCACCAGCAGGTCGTGAATCGGGATACTTTCTATCACGCGGATGACCGGATTGATGAAGGGATCGAGCTTCAGATCCTGGTCACGATTCATGACCTTGGCTGACAGCAATTCTTTCACATTCACAAAACCAAGGATATTATCTTTATCCCCATCTGTTACAGGATAGCGTGTGTAATTCTCTTCAATCATCGTTTCCATAATGTGATCAAAATGATCATCTGCCGCAATGCTTACAATTTCTGTTCGGGGCACCATAATTTCCTTGGCGATCCTCTCATCAAATTCAAAAATATTGTTCATATATTTAAGCTCGTTCTTATTAATTTCACCGCTCTTATAGCTCTCAGAAAGCAAAAGACGCAGCTCCTCCTCTGAATGGGCCAGCTCATGCTCGGAAGCTGGCTTCAGTCCGAAAAGACCAACGAGGAATCGGGCAGAACCATTCAGGAACCAAATAAACGGGTACATGATCCGGTAGAACCAGATAATCGGCTTGGCAAAAACCAATGCAACAGCCTCTGCCTTTTGAATGGCTACCGTTTTAGGGGCAAGCTCACCCACTACTACGTGCAGGAAGGTAACAAGTGTAAAAGCAATAGCAATAGTGAAAATATGAGACATCGATTCATCAATGCTGAAGTATTCAAATAATGGATGCAGCAGAACCTCAAAGGTCGGCTCTCCAATCCAGCCAAGCCCGAGAGCCGTTACGGTTATACCGAGCTGGCAGGCTGACAAGTATTCATCAAGATGGGATACCACCTTTTTGGCTGAGACCGCGCCTTTTTTTCCTTCCTCGATCAGCTGATCAATTCTTGATGTTCGCACCTTGACAATCGCAAACTCTGTTGCGACAAAAAAGGCTGTTGCTGCAATTAATAGTACAAATATAGTTAAGTTAATAGCTGTCAATTAGTGATCTTACTTAACGTAAGATCTACACCTCCTTGGATTGGAAAAAGTTTCTTACATGTAAAACCTGCATCACAGGCTTAACTTAATAGCAATAGAAGCGTTTGGATTAAAGAAAAGCTCTCATGTGAGATATTCTTTTTTATCTTTTCTATGCTGTCAGGATCATTTCGGTCAATTTGAGACAAAATTTCGGAAACATCCTTATCTAAACCGCTGATTTTCAATCTTAATTCTAGTAAATCTATCTCTTCTGCATCCTTTTCAAGAAGCCGTTTCCCGATATCTGCCAAGTGCATTCCCTCTGCCTTGCACGTTTCAATAAAATGAATCCGTTCGAGCGAAGACAAATCATAATAACGATAATTAGAAGGCGAACGTTCCGCTTTAAGCAGTCCAAGATTTGTATAATGATCAACCGTTCTCTTTGTAACCCCGCATCTGTCAGCAAGTTCACCTATTTTTAATTTCTCAGCCCCAACGGAATCACCCCCGACCATAACGTGATGGTTATAGGTTCATTGTATAGGGAACTTGGCTTAAGGGCAAACAAAATGGTTCATTGTAATAAAAGGTTCACAAACACAAAAATAGAACTTGCTGCATGCAAGCTCACAGAAATTTATTATTCGTTAGCTGCGTCCGTCTTTTCATGCTGGATGATTCCGTTCCCTGTCATGAGATAGCGGTGAGAATTTAATAAGGATGTCTTAATTTTAGCGGGCAGTCTTTCCTTGTTGTAGGCACATACAGAGAGCAGTTTCATAGCGTTCACCGTCACTTCGGAATTTTTCTCATAATCATCAATTTCGTACTTTATGTCTCCAATTTCTCCCCATTCAATATGGGCCCATGTTCGAAAACGCTGATTGGCATCTATAAGAGGCTGCACTACTTTCAAAAAATAAGCGACGATTGTGGGAGTATGAAAATTTCCATTTGAATAATAAAAATCAAAATTGTTAAGGAAATGAACGTTAGCAAGCTGCTTTTTTGTCAGAATACCCTTCAGCTGTTTTTCCAGCAAAACTGCCATTCTCTCATTCTCAATAACAATGATCTGATCCCCCTGTTCAACTCCAGAAAGAATATAAGCAGAGGCTGCCTTTATATATATGTCAGCATCATCAAACAGAAATAAGATATGCCCGGATTTATATTGATCAATGTCTTTTTTTATATCCATTAAGGAATGATTCAAAATTACACGGCTCCTTTAAAGGCCAGATTTACAATTGTTGTTCTAACGCTCATCTTATCACATTTTAGATAACTGCTGTGCGGTATATGTACCGGGGTTCCTCCTCATGATTAAGGTGATGGAGCTTTACCGGAGTAAAGTACCCTGGCTATTTCTATTAAAGGGATTCTTATTCTGATCAACCCTATGGCCGTTTTCAATATATTTTTCAATAAATTTCTTTTCTGTTTCTGAAAAAACATCCCTTTCAACCCGTGTGATTCTTTCCAGCAACTTCACCATTTTTCCCTTATCCCCTATATACCGATCAAGATAGGAAAGCCCCGCTATTAAGTCCGTGGGCTTCGTTTCATCAGCTTCTAAAATGCGGGAATAGGATGTTAGCTTACTAACAAATTTATAAACTAAGTCTGTATAGTTTCCATCATCAAATTTACAGACACCTATTACGGCATGATGTTTTGAGCAATAAAAACGGTCTTTCAGTCCTTCAATAAATATTGGCAACAGCTCCTGGTTTCCCAGTACATGCAATGCTTCATAGGCACCAATTCTGATCCATTGGTCTTTGTGCTTGGTTTTCTCGATTAGAAGAGGGATCGATTGAGCAGTTCCAATCTTTTGAAGCGCCCCGCAAATGCTTAAAAACTCATGGTGGTCATTGCATGCTTCCAGTATTTTTATAAGAGCATCCTCAACAGCAGGTTCTTTGCATTTGCCCAGTAAGTCTATAGCAAAAAAACGGATTTGCCAGCGTCGATCTTCCAGGAAAGGAAGGATTCCCCTGTGATCAGGAACAAAGTTACCCTGATCTGCTATGTAATCCAAAAGATTTCCCACTGTATGCATATTGGTTTCAAATTGTAAGCACTTCAAAAAAAAACACTGGAATACTTTGATCGGATGTATGGACTCCGATCTTCTTTAGAATATAGTAAATAGCATCTCTCTTTTCCCGATCCTGTCTAGTCTTCTTCTTTTTTAGTTTCTCAATGAATTCCATTAAATAAGGAATTTAATTTGGGTCCGTGATTTTTTCAGCTTCTCTATATGCTTTCCAGGAAATACTGTTCCGGCTTCCTGCGTCTGTTTCATCCATCATCCGTTCAATTAACTTTTCAATCATCTTATGCCGCCTTCAATCTTTTTTATCATCTGTTTGTTCTCCTAGCTGACCATCCTTTATATTTTCCTTTGTACTTCTTTGTGTATAAAGTCATTCGTTCAGTCTGATAATCAATAAGTGCTAAAGCTGAAGTTTAACAACAAATATGAGAAGAAATACTGAAAAACATCCTTCGCAGCTTAATAATTGGGGATTAGGAAAGTTTTTATTTTCTCTCAATGTTGTAATGTTCTTCGATAAATTCTTTTTCTTCCTCAGCAGATAAAATGCCTGTAGCCTTGCCTACATTTCCATTTTGAAGTTCCCAAATCCGATTATGATCGTGATCAACTTTCGAGAAATCATTGTCGTTCCAACGATCCAATATTTCCTTGTATGTACGGTAATGTTCATAATTTTCTTGGTTATGCTGAAGAACAGCTATTAATCGTTTTATTCTCTCCGAAGTTAACGGAATGAACCCCCATTTGTCTTCAGCTTCAACTTTTTGGTGGCTCATCCCATGAATCGCATTTTGCATGTCAGATTCATTCATGTTTATAGGAAATTCTTTATCTGACGGGACTGCATTAGCCTCCTCTATTTCTATGATTTCATTATTCGGTGTTTTTGATTCTTTCACCTTTAAAGTCTCCCGACTCCCATCTTGACCTATCATGTAATAAATAATAAGTGCAACGCTTCCAGCAATAGCAATAGATCCAACCCATATAACCTGACTTTTTTTCATTTGAGGCACCCATCTCCCATAGTAGTATTCAATGTAATTGGTATGGTAATGAAGCATAGAAACGAATAAAATGATTAACCTCATTATAGCATTCCATCATATTGGAACAATTATAGTATTCAATGCATTACCCAGATACCCTTTTAGAGATTTACTATAGTTGGGAGATCCAATATGAAATGGCAATCACTTAGGGGGGGGTTTGGGGAAAATCCATTTAATGTGAATTACTTAAAAAACAAAGACATAAGACAGATTCAAAAAATTTTAAAGGGATTTAAGAAATTTTATTCATCCTACAGGAGATTTATTAAACCTTTTATCTGAAGATGACAGTGAAATTGAAGAATCTGCGTACTTTAATGAATAACCAGCATGTATTATGGATGCACCCATTTTGAAAATATTCAGTATAGTCCGGACCACACGAAAAAACCGTTCCCCACACTGTGAGAAACGGTTGATATTTCGGTAATATTCACGTTTGTTTACAGATTAATAACCTGAAAATGATACCGGTGGCCGGGGTCGAACCGGCACTCCAGAGGAACACGATTTTGAGTCGTGCGCGTCTGCCAATTCCGCCACACCGGCATATTGTTTGGAGGCGGCACCCGGATTCGAACCGGGGGTAAAGGAGTTGCAGTCCTCTGCCTTTCCTCTTGGCTATGCCGCCAAACATAATGGAGCGGAAGACGGGATTCGAACCCGCGACCCCCACCTTGGCAAGGTGGTGTTCTACCACTGAACTACTTCCGCCTTATTGTTTCCTGTATGTCATTCTATGCAAAAGGATTTAAAACTTTCCTGAAAAGAAAAAATGGCTGGGCTAGCTGGATTCGAACCAACGCATGACGGAGTCAAAGTCCGTTGCCTTACCGCTTGGCTATAGCCCACCTATGTATGTACTCACGATGCAGATTTATTATACAGCAGCCAATATTCAAATACAAAAATATGGGGCGACTGATGGGAATCGAACCCACGAATGTCGGAACCACAATCCGATGCGTTAACCACTTCGCCACAACCGCCACATTATCAAATTATATTGGCAGGGGCAGTAGGAATCGAACCCACACCGGAGGTTTTGGAGACCTCTGTTCTACCGTTAAACTATGCCCCTATAAATGGTGGAGGGGGGCAGATTCGAACTGCCGAACCCTAAGGAGCGGATTTACAGTCCGCCGCGTTTAGCCACTTCGCTACCCCTCCACTACAGTGAAGACAGTGCCGGCAAGAGGACTTGAACCCCCAACCTACTGATTACAAGTCAGTTGCTCTACCAATTGAGCTACACCGGCATATTTATATTAGTTATAAATGGTGGCTTGGGACGGAATCGAACCGCCGACACATGGATTTTCAGTCCATTGCTCTACCGACTGAGCTACCAAGCCATTTTTGGCCTTCCACTAAGCTTCTCGCTTATTGAAACCCTCTTACATTTTACTTAGGTTTGATTAAAAAATCAAATGGCGGTCCGGACGGGACTCGAACCCGCGACCTCCTGCGTGACAGGCAGGCATTCTAACCAACTGAACTACCGGACCATTTTGGTTGCGGGGACAGGATTTGAACCTGCGACCTTCGGGTTATGAGCCCGACGAGCTACCAGACTGCTCCACCCCGCGATAATAAAATAAATATTTATGGTGGAGGATGACGGGATCGAACCGCCGACCCTCTGCTTGTAAGGCAGATGCTCTCCCAGCTGAGCTAATCCTCCATATAGTTTCGGCTTGCGATGAGCGGCGCATTGCGTTGTCGCTTTCAGTCGTTCGCATCCTCACGCACTTATGTGCGCTCCGGGGCTCTCTTCTTCGGCTCCTAGCACTGCTTGCTCCTCCCAACCCTCTTACTTTCACTTTGTTGGGTGATGCTTTCGGCTTGCGATGAGCGGCGCATTGCGTTGTCGCTTTCAGTCGTCCGCATCCTCACGCACTTATGTGCGCTCCGGGGCTCTCTCCTTCGGCTCCTAGCACTGCTTGCTTCTCCCAACCCTCTTTTTGGGCTTGCGATGAGCGGCGGATTGCGCTTCTATTCTAGCCGTTCACTTTAAGTGCTGCCTATTTGTTTGAAATCGGTTGGTGACCCGTACGGGATTCGAACCCGTGTTACCGCCGTGAAAGGGCGGTGTCTTAACCGCTTGACCAACGGGCCAGTTATTATGGCGGAGAGCGGGGGATTCGAACCCCCGATACGCTTATGACGTATACACGATTTCCAATCGTGCTCCTTCGGCCACTCGGACAGCTCTCCATAATATGGCTCCGCAGGCAGGACTCGAACCTGCGACCGATCGGTTAACAGCCGATAGCTCTACCACTGAGCTACTGCGGAATACCTGCCTGGCGATGTCCTACTCTCACAGGGGGAAACCCCCAACTACCATCGGCGCTAAAGAGCTTAACTTCCGTGTTCGGTATGGGAACGGGTGTGACCTCTTTGCCATAATCACCAGACAAATTAAAGTGACAAGATTAATTATATACAATTTGAAGAGAAGAAAACAAGACCTTTTTGGATCTTTTTTTTGCTCTTTCAAAACTAGATAACGATATTGGTGCACGAGTCAAACGCCTTACGTAATTTGGTTAAGTCCTCGACCGATTAGTATCCGTCAGCTGCACATGTCGCCACGCTTCCACCTCGGACCTATC
>NZ_JBNILN010000025.1:0-1872 GCF_050107715.1 Metabacillus sp. 84
CACCCGTTCCCATACCGAACACGGAAGTTAAGCTCTTCAGCGCCGATGGTAGTTGGGGGTTTCCCCCTGCGAGAGTAGGATGTTGCCAGGTACAAGTGAAAAGGATCCGCCCGTTTTGAACGGGGGGTCCTTTTTTTGTTTGGGTTTGCGTGTAAGGGGACGGATACGCCTGGAATGGCGGGAGGGAAAGAGGGCGAGGCGGATACCCGAAACCGCCTTGGCCGATGATGGTGGGAACGCCTCCTCGAGTTCGGCTGCCGGCTGCCGGAGATGCCAACTTTGTCGAATCCTCCCGAAAAGTCGATATCCGCCCCGTTTCGGTCGATAAAAGTAAAAAATAGCCGATATATTGGAAAAACAGCCGATATATTTCAATAATAGCCGATATAATGAGAATACCGTCGATAACCCTTCTCACTTGAAGAATCCTATGGTTCAGCCTCTTAAAATTCTAGGCATCTGCCATTCTCCTCCTATCCAATAAAAGAAAATCTCCGTAAAACCTTTGTTAAATCTGTTATTTGATTTAATTTAGACAGAATAACGCAGCATTATCGGTGACTTCGCAACTTCCTCCACCATACCCCTGAAATCACAAGAGGGAAGCGAGCCGCATACCCGAAACCGCCTTGGCCGATGATGGTGGGAACGGCTCCTCGAGCCTGGCTGCCGGGTGCGGGGTGCGGGGGATGCCAACTTTGTCGAATCCTCCCGAAAAGTCGATATCCGCCCCGTTTCGGTCGATAAAATGAAATAATAGCCGATATATTGGAAAAATAGCCGATATATTTCAATAATAGCCGATATAATGAGAATACCGTCGATAACCCTTCTCACTTGAAGAATCCTATGGTTCAGCCTCTTAAAATTCTAGGCATCTGCCATTCTCCTCCTATCCAATAAAAGAAAATCTCCGTAAAACCTTTGTTAAATCTGTTATTTGATTTAATTTAGACAGAATAACGCAGTATGATCAATGACTTCGCAACTTCCTCCATCATACGCCTGGATTGGCGGGAGGGAAAAGGGCGAGGCGGATACCCGAAACCGCCTTGCCCGATGATGGTGGGAACGCCACCTGGAGCCTGGCTGCCGGGGTGCCAGGGATGCCATCTTTGTCGAATCCTCCCGAAAAGTCGATATCCGCCCTGTTTCGGTCGATAAAATGAAATAATAGCCGATATATTGGAAAAATAGCCGATATCTTTCAATAATAGCCGATAAAATGAGAATACCGCCGATATCCTCCAAAACTTCCGGCTTACAAAGCGCCGTAACCCGAATTCTTTCTTGGAATAACCCAATAAAACTCCCAGCCGGACTAGAAACTCCCTAAATGAGCTGAAATCTCCCTCATACAAACGTTCAAACTGCCAATATCCCTATTCAGCAGTCAATGGCTATCCAGTTTTGATTCAAATTCTCAAAAAATCAATCGCATCTCCCACATCCAGCCTGCTTCCTCAATACCAACCCCGCTGTCCCGCCCATGCCCATCGCAATATGTGGCTCAAAGCCAACTTCCCGCCGCAGGATGTCCCATAGCAACAACTTGCCCCCATCCCAATACGAAGAGCACGCCCAACCAGTGCCTATCCGCCCCAACACACCACCCGTGCCCGGCCGCAATCCCCCGCATCCACGCCCAATGCCACCCCCAACGCCACCCCTAGCGCCACCCCCAACGCCACCACTAGCGCCACCCCCAACGCCACCCCTAGCGCCACCCCCAACGCCACCACTAGCGCCACCCCCAACGCCACCACTAGCGCCACCCCCAACGCCACCACTAGCGCCACCCCCAACGCCACCCCTAGCGCCACCCCCAACGCCACCACTAGCGCCACCCCCAACGCCACCACTAGCGCCACC
>NZ_JBNILN010000026.1:0-1662 GCF_050107715.1 Metabacillus sp. 84
TTGTTCTTTGAAAACTAGATAACGATATGAATGTCAAACATTCACACGAGTAAGAAACGACCTTATGATTTTCTTCGTCCGTTTACCGGTTGAAGAAATGAACACAAGCCTTAAGACCATCCGGTCTTAAGCGATCTAACGGTTAAGTTAGAAAGGGCGCACGGTGGATGCCTTGGCACTAGGAGCCGATGAAGGACGGTACGAACACCGATATGCTTCGGGGAGCTGTAAGTAAGCGTTGATCCGGAGATTTCCGAATGGGGAAACCCGCTGCTCGTAATGGAGCAGCATCCTGACTTGAATACATAGAGTCAGCGAAGGCAGACCCGGGGAACTGAAACATCTAAGTACCCGGAGGAAGAGAAAGCAAATGCGATTCCCTGAGTAGCGGCGAGCGAAACGGGATCAGCCCAAACCAGAAGGCTTGCCTTCTGGGGTTGTAGGACACTCAACACGGAGTTACAAAGGAACGGGGTAGAGGAAGCGGCCTGGAAAGGCCCGCCAGAGAAGGTAACAGCCCTGTAGTCGAAACTTCGTTCCCTCCTGAGTGGATCCTGAGTACGGCGGGACACGAGAAATCCCGTCGGAATCCGGGAGGACCATCTCCCAAGGCTAAATACTCCCTAGTGACCGATAGTGAACCAGTACCGTGAGGGAAAGGTGAAAAGCACCCCGGAAGGGGAGTGAAAGAGATCCTGAAACCGTGTGCCTACAAGTAGTCAGAGCCCGTTAACGGGTGATGGCGTGCCTTTTGTAGAATGAACCGGCGAGTTACGATGACGTGCAAGGTTAAGTTGAAGAGACGGAGCCGCAGCGAAAGCGAGTCTGAATAGGGCGCATCAGTTCGTCGTCGTAGACCCGAAACCAGGTGATCTACCCATGTCCAGGGTGAAGTTCAGGTAACACTGAATGGAGGCCCGAACCCACGCACGTTGAAAAGTGCGGGGATGAGGTGTGGGTAGCGGAGAAATTCCAATCGAACCTGGAGATAGCTGGTTCTCTCCGAAATAGCTTTAGGGCTAGCCTCATGGCAAGAGTCTTGGAGGTAGAGCACTGATTGGACTAGGGGCCCCCATCGGGTTACCGAATTCAGTCAAACTCCGAATGCCAAAGACTTATCCATGGGAGTCAGACTGCGAGTGATAAGATCCGTAGTCGAAAGGGAAACAGCCCAGACCACCAGCTAAGGTCCCCAAGTATCCGTTAAGTGGAAAAGGATGTGGGGTTGCTTAGACAACCAGGATGTTGGCTTAGAAGCAGCCACCATTTAAAGAGTGCGTAATAGCTCACTGGTCGAGTGACCCTGCGCCGAAAATGTACCGGGGCTAAACGGATCACCGAAGCTGTGGACTGTCCTTCGGACAGTGGTAGGAGAGCGTTCTAAGGGCTGAGAAGCCAGACCGGAAGGACTGGTGGAGCGCTTAGAAGTGAGAATGCCGGTATGAGTAGCGAAAGAGGGGTGAGAATCCCCTCCACCGAATGCCTAAGGTTTCCTGAGGAAGGCTCGTCCGCTCAGGGTTAGTCGGGACCTAAGCCGAGGCCGAAAGGCGTAGGCGATGGACAACAGGTTGAGATTCCTGTACCACCTCTTTTCCGTTTGAGCAATGGAGGGACGCAGGAGGATAGGGCAAGCGCGCTGTTGGATATGCGCGTCCAAGCAGT
>NZ_JBNILN010000027.1:0-1341 GCF_050107715.1 Metabacillus sp. 84
AAGTACCGAAGTTCCTGATTCCACACTGCCTAGAAAAGCTTCTAGCGAGGAAAATGGTGCCCGTACCGCAAACCGACACAGGTAGGCGAGGAGAGAATCCTAAGGTGATCGAGAGAACTCTCGTTAAGGAACTCGGCAAAATGACCCCGTAACTTCGGGAGAAGGGGTGCTCTTTAGGGTGAATAGCCTTGAAGAGCCGCAGTGAATAGGCCCAGGCGACTGTTTAGCAAAAACACAGGTCTCTGCGAAGCCGCAAGGCGAAGTATAGGGGCTGACGCCTGCCCGGTGCTGGAAGGTTAAGGGGAGAGGTTAGCGCAAGCGAAGCTTTGAACCGAAGCCCCAGTAAACGGCGGCCGTAACTATAACGGTCCTAAGGTAGCGAAATTCCTTGTCGGGTAAGTTCCGACCCGCACGAAAGGCGTAACGATCTGGGCACTGTCTCAACGAGAGACTCGGTGAAATTATAGTACCTGTGAAGATGCAGGTTACCCGCGACAGGACGGAAAGACCCCGTGGAGCTTTACTGCAGCCTGATATTGAATTTTGGCACAGCTTGTACAGGATAGGTAGGAGCCTTGGAAACCGGAGCGCCAGCTTCGGTGGAGGCATCGGTGGGATACTACCCTGGCTGTGTTGAACTTCTAACCCGCGGCCCTGATCGGGCCGGGAGACAGTGTCAGGCGGGCAGTTTGACTGGGGCGGTCGCCTCCTAAAATGTAACGGAGGCGCCCAAAGGTTCCCTCAGAATGGTTGGAAATCATTCGCAGAGTGTAAAGGCACAAGGGAGCTTGACTGCGAGACCTACAAGTCGAGCAGGGACGAAAGTCGGGCTTAGTGATCCGGTGGTTCCGCATGGAAGGGCCATCGCTCAACGGATAAAAGCTACCCCGGGGATAACAGGCTTATCTCCCCCAAGAGTCCACATCGACGGGGAGGTTTGGCACCTCGATGTCGGCTCATCGCATCCTGGGGCTGTAGTCGGTCCCAAGGGTTGGGCTGTTCGCCCATTAAAGCGGTACGCGAGCTGGGTTCAGAACGTCGTGAGACAGTTCGGTCCCTATCCGTCGCGGGCGCAGGAAATTTGAGAGGAGCTGTCCTTAGTACGAGAGGACCGGGATGGACGCACCGCTGGTGTACCAGTTGTCTTGCCAAAGGCATCGCTGGGTAGCTATGTGCGGACGGGATAAGTGCTGAAAGCATCTAAGCATGAAGCCCCCCTCAAGATGAGATTTCCCATTCTTTGAAGTAAGACCCCTGGAAGATGACCAGGTTGATAGGTCCGAGGTGGAAGCGTGGCGACATGTGCAGCTGACGGATACTAATCGGTCGAGGACTTAACCA
>NZ_JBNILN010000028.1:0-1291 GCF_050107715.1 Metabacillus sp. 84
GCCTTGACGGTACCTGACCAGAAAGCCACGGCTAACTACGTGCCAGCAGCCGCGGTAATACGTAGGTGGCAAGCGTTGTCCGGAATTATTGGGCGTAAAGCGCGCGCAGGCGGTCTTTTAAGTCTGATGTGAAAGCCCCCGGCTCAACCGGGGAGGGTCATTGGAAACTGGAGGACTTGAGTGCAGAAGAGGAGAGTGGAATTCCACGTGTAGCGGTGAAATGCGTAGAGATGTGGAGGAACACCAGTGGCGAAGGCGACTCTCTGGTCTGTAACTGACGCTGAGGCGCGAAAGCGTGGGGAGCGAACAGGATTAGATACCCTGGTAGTCCACGCCGTAAACGATGAGTGCTAAGTGTTAGAGGGTTTCCGCCCTTTAGTGCTGCAGCTAACGCATTAAGCACTCCGCCTGGGGAGTACGGTCGCAAGACTGAAACTCAAAGGAATTGACGGGGGCCCGCACAAGCGGTGGAGCATGTGGTTTAATTCGAAGCAACGCGAAGAACCTTACCAGGTCTTGACATCCTCTGCCACTTCCAGAGATGGAAGGTTCCCCTTCGGGGGACAGAGTGACAGGTGGTGCATGGTTGTCGTCAGCTCGTGTCGTGAGATGTTGGGTTAAGTCCCGCAACGAGCGCAACCCTTGATCTTAGTTGCCAGCATTCAGTTGGGCACTCTAAGGTGACTGCCGGTGACAAACCGGAGGAAGGTGGGGATGACGTCAAATCATCATGCCCCTTATGACCTGGGCTACACACGTGCTACAATGGATGGTACAAAGGGCAGCGAAACCGCGAGGTTCAGCGAATCCCATAAAACCATTCTCAGTTCGGATTGCAGGCTGCAACTCGCCTGCATGAAGCCGGAATCGCTAGTAATCGCGGATCAGCATGCCGCGGTGAATACGTTCCCGGGCCTTGTACACACCGCCCGTCACACCACGAGAGTTTGCAACACCCGAAGTCGGTGGGGTAACCCGCAAGGGAGCCAGCCGCCTAAGGTGGGGCAGATGATTGGGGTGAAGTCGTAACAAGGTAGCCGTATCGGAAGGTGCGGCTGGATCACCTCCTTTCTAAGGAAGATATGAGCATCCAAGCGATGCAAACCATTAACGGACGCACTTCGAATTTGTTTAGTTTTGAGAGATCATTCTCTCTTGATTCACTTGTTCTTTGAAAACTAGATAACGATATGAATGTCAAACATTCACACGAGTAAGAAACGACCTTATGATTTTCTTCGTCCGTTTACCGGTTGAAGAAATGAACACAAGCCTTAAGACCATCCGGTCT
>NZ_JBNILN010000029.1:0-1056 GCF_050107715.1 Metabacillus sp. 84
ACTGAAAGCGACAACGCAATGCGCCGCTCATCACAAGCCGAAACTATATGGAGGATTAGCTCAGCTGGGAGAGCATCTGCCTTACAAGCAGAGGGTCGGCGGTTCGATCCCGTCATCCTCCACCATTACATATCTATAAGTTGGCAACTAAATTAATAGATAGGTTACGCCGGTGTAGCTCAATTGGTAGAGCAACTGACTTGTAATCAGTAGGTTGGGGGTTCAAGTCCTCTTGCCGGCACCATTCCTAGGTTATTGTATACTCTTAAAGAGTATAAATGACAGAGAGCCATTAGCTCAGTCGGTAGAGCATCTGACTTTTAATCAGAGGGTCGAAGGTTCGAGTCCTTCATGGCTCACCATTTTTTATATGCGGGTGTGGCGGAATTGGCAGACGCACTAGACTTAGGATCTAGCGCCTTATGGCGTGGGGGTTCGACTCCCTTCACCCGCATCTTTATATATTTCGCGGAAGTAGTTCAGTGGTAGAACACCACCTTGCCAAGGTGGGGGTCGCGGGTTCGAATCCCGTCTTCCGCTCCAATATCCCACTATGCCGGGGTGGCGGAATTGGCAGACGCACAGGACTTAAAATCCTGCGGTAGGTGACTACCGTACCGGTTCGATCCCGGTCCTCGGCACTTGAGAAGCACATATTGCGCCCGTAGCTCAATTGGATAGAGCATTTGACTACGAATCAAAAGGTTAGAGGTTCGAGTCCTCTCGGGCGCGCCATAATTTCATTATACTCAATTAAGGCTCGGGAAGTAGCTCAGCTTGGTAGAGCACTTGGTTTGGGACCAAGGGGTCGCAGGTTCGAATCCTGTCTTCCCGACCATCTATACAAAACGGGGCCTTAGCTCAGCTGGGAGAGCGCCTGCCTTGCACGCAGGAGGTCAGCGGTTCGATCCCGCTAGGCTCCACCAATTATGATCTTTGAAAACTAAACAAATCGAAGTGCCAACGTTAATTCTAAAGTTTTAAACAAGAGCTAGTCAAACTACTTTTTGGAGAGTTTGATCCTGGCTCAGGACGAACGCTGGCGGCGTGCCTAAT
>NZ_JBNILN010000030.1:0-538 GCF_050107715.1 Metabacillus sp. 84
CGGGCAGTGACTCCCGCACTTGTTCTTCCCTGACAACAGAGCTTTACGATCCGAAAACCTTCATCACTCACGCGGCGTTGCTCCGTCAGACTTTCGTCCATTGCGGAAGATTCCCTACTGCTGCCTCCCGTAGGAGTCTGGGCCGTGTCTCAGTCCCAGTGTGGCCGATCACCCTCTCAGGTCGGCTACGCATCGTCGCCTTGGTGAGCCATTACCTCACCAACTAGCTAATGCGCCGCGGGCCCATCTGTAAGTGACAGCATAACCGTCTTTCAGTTTTGAACCATGCGGTTCAAAAGGTTATCCGGTATTAGCTCCGGTTTCCCGGAGTTATCCCAGTCTTACAGGCAGGTTGCCCACGTGTTACTCACCCGTCCGCCGCTGACCTCCGAAGAGGTCCGCTCGACTTGCATGTATTAGGCACGCCGCCAGCGTTCGTCCTGAGCCAGGATCAAACTCTCCAAAAAGTAGTTTGACTAGCTCTTGTTTAAAACTTTAGAATTAACGTTGGCACTTCGATTTGTTTAGTTTTCAAAGA
>NZ_JBNILN010000031.1:0-478 GCF_050107715.1 Metabacillus sp. 84
AGACCGGATGGTCTTAAGGCTTGTGTTCATTTCTTCAACCGGTAAACGGACGAAGAAAATCATAAGGTCGTTTCTTACTCGTGTGAATGTTTGACATTCATATCGTTATCTAGTTTTCAAAGAACAATTGGAGACACAAAAAAAGTCTCGATGGTGGAGCCTAGCGGGATCGAACCGCTGACCTCCTGCGTGCAAGGCAGGCGCTCTCCCAGCTGAGCTAAGGCCCCGGGCGAAATGATTTTTTCAGTATGAAGATGGTGGGCCTAAATGGACTCGAACCATCGACCTCACGCTTATCAGGCGTGCGCTCTAACCAGCTGAGCTATAGGCCCATCATAAAGAGAACAAAGTTCTCTCAAAACTAAACAAATTCGAAGTGCGTCCGTTAATGGTTTGCATCGCTTGGATGCTCATATCTTCCTTAGAAAGGAGGTGATCCAGCCGCACCTTCCGATACGGCTACCTTGTTACGACTTCA
>NZ_JBNILN010000032.1:0-360 GCF_050107715.1 Metabacillus sp. 84
AAGAGTTCCTAGTTTATGCTTTAGCAAATCAAAATTGCGGTTATGCTTATCGACTAATATCGCACGAATAGGTGTTTTCTTTACTTTACCGTTAATCAACAAAGGCAAATGTATGTGAGTGAAGTCAAACGAGTAGTTTTGGTTATTCCAAATGCAGACAGGCTTCACCAAAATAGGGATGATTGTGTATTTGCTTTTCTTAATTTTTGTAGAGAATACACTTTTGGCATCTTTAATTGCTTGGTTCTTGACTGCACTTGGAAGGTTGGCAGGAACATCTTTTGTTGTTTTCTTGGTGCTTTTCTGTTCTTTCACCATTTCAGCGATAAGACGATTCACTACATCAATATACTCTTTGCT
>NZ_JBNILN010000033.1:0-338 GCF_050107715.1 Metabacillus sp. 84
ACTACCGGACCATTTTGGTTGCGGGGACAGGATTTGAACCTGCGACCTTCGGGTTATGAGCCCGACGAGCTACCAGACTGCTCCACCCCGCGATAATAAAAAGTATTAAGTTTAGCTATGCTCATTGCCTGTAGACTGTCCTCGCCTCAGGAAGCAAAATCAAGAAGAGATTATTTCGAGGACAGCACTGCTGTCCTCAAACAATCCGTTCTACCTGGCAACATCCTACTCTCGCAGGGGGAAACCCCCAACTACCATCGGCGCTGAAGAGCTTAACTTCCGTGTTCGGTATGGGAACGGGTGTGACCTCTTTGCCATAATCACCAGATATAAGGTTG
>NZ_JBNILN010000034.1:0-315 GCF_050107715.1 Metabacillus sp. 84
CGAGGCCGAAAGGCGTAGGCGATGGACAACAGGTTGAGATTCCTGTACCACCTCTTTTCCGTTTGAGCAATGGAGGGACGCAGGAGGATAGGGCAAGCGCGCTGTTGGATATGCGCGTCCAAGCAGTTAGGCCGGCAAGCAGGCAAATCCGCTTGTCATAAGGCTGAGCTGTGATGGCGAGGGAAATAAAGTACCGAAGTTCCTGATTCCACACTGCCTAGAAAAGCTTCTAGCGAGGAAAATGGTGCCCGTACCGCAAACCGACACAGGTAGGCGAGGAGAGAATCCTAAGGTGATCGAGAGAACTCTCGTTAA
>NZ_JBNILN010000035.1:0-294 GCF_050107715.1 Metabacillus sp. 84
TCAGCGAAGCTTTTTCCGTTCTGCCGGTATCTGCCACCAAAATGGTGCCATCACATTTGCTGGCCAGTATTTTCGCGTCTGTCACAGTAAGGATGGGCGGGGAATCAAAAATGACAACATCATATTTTGCTGTCATTTCTTTTATAAGAGAATCCATAACTTCCGATTCCAGAAGTTCTGCCGGATTCGAAGGGATTTGCCCGCACAGCAGCAAATCGAGCCCCATAACTCCGCTCTTTTTCACCGTTTCCTGCAACTTGCCCCGCTTCTGCAATAGATTCGACAACCCGGTTT
>NZ_JBNILN010000036.1:0-276 GCF_050107715.1 Metabacillus sp. 84
TCAAGATGAGATTTCCCATTCTTTGAAGTAAGACCCCTGGAAGATGACCAGGTTGATAGGTCCGAGGTGGAAGCGTGGCGACATGTGCAGCTGACGGATACTAATCGGTCGAGGACTTAACCATATTACGTAAGGCGTTTGACTCGTGAACCAATATCGTTATCTAGTTTTGAAAGAGCAATCTTTCAACCTTATATCTGGTGATTATGGCAAAGAGGTCACACCCGTTCCCATACCGAACACGGAAGTTAAGCTCTTCAGCGCCGATGGTAGTTG
>NZ_JBNILN010000037.1:0-275 GCF_050107715.1 Metabacillus sp. 84
GAGCAAGCAGTGCTAGGAGCCGAAGGAGAGAGCCCCGGAGCGCACATGAGTGCGTGAGGATGCGAACGACTGAAAGCGACAACGCAATGCGCCGCTCATCGCAAGCCGAAACCACCACCCAACAAAGTGAAAGTAAGAGGGTTGGGAGGAGCAAGCAGTGCTAGGAGCCGAAGGAGAGAGCCCCGGAGCGCACATGAGTGCGTGAGGATGCGAACGACTGAAAGCGACAACGCAATGCGCCGCTCATCGCAAGCCGAAACCACCACCCAACAAAG
>NZ_JBNILN010000038.1:0-255 GCF_050107715.1 Metabacillus sp. 84
TCAGACTTAAAAGACCGCCTGCGCGCGCTTTACGCCCAATAATTCCGGACAACGCTTGCCACCTACGTATTACCGCGGCTGCTGGCACGTAGTTAGCCGTGGCTTTCTGGTCAGGTACCGTCAAGGCGCGGGCAGTGACTCCCGCACTTGTTCTTCCCTGACAACAGAGCTTTACGATCCGAAAACCTTCATCACTCACGCGGCGTTGCTCCGTCAGACTTTCGTCCATTGCGGAAGATTCCCTACTGCTGCCTC
>NZ_JBNILN010000039.1:0-255 GCF_050107715.1 Metabacillus sp. 84
CTCAGTCCCAGTGTGGCCGATCACCCTCTCAGGTCGGCTACGCATCGTCGCCTTGGTGAGCCATTACCTCACCAACTAGCTAATGCGCCGCGGGCCCATCTGTAAGTGACAGCATAACCGTCTTTCAATTTTGAACCATGCGGTTCAAAAGGTTATCCGGTATTAGCTCCGGTTTCCCGGAGTTATCCCAGTCTTACAGGCAGGTTGCCCACGTGTTACTCACCCGTCCGCCGCTGACCTCCGAAGAGGTCCGCT
>NZ_JBNILN010000040.1:0-255 GCF_050107715.1 Metabacillus sp. 84
TCAGACTTAAAAGACCGCCTGCGCGCGCTTTACGCCCAATAATTCCGGACAACGCTTGCCACCTACGTATTACCGCGGCTGCTGGCACGTAGTTAGCCGTGGCTTTCTGGTCAGGTACCGTCAAGGCACGGGCAGTGACTCCCGCACTTGTTCTTCCCTGACAACAGAGCTTTACGATCCGAAAACCTTCATCACTCACGCGGCGTTGCTCCGTCAGACTTTCGTCCATTGCGGAAGATTCCCTACTGCTGCCTC
>NZ_JBNILN010000041.1:0-255 GCF_050107715.1 Metabacillus sp. 84
TCAATATACTCTTTGCTCATATTGCATAAGATAGAAGCCTGTTCTTTTGTAGGAAGCAATTTGATTTTGACTGTGATGGTTTGTGACAGATCATTCACCCCCTTGTTTTTTGTTGTTCGACATAACGATTTATCGTTTCACTCGACACATTTCCTGCGGTAGAAACAAAATAGGAACGTGTCCATAGACTCGGCAAGTGTTGAAGGTGAGGAAATTCCTCTCTCAACTTTTTAGAAGTCACTCCTTTGATTTTTG
>NZ_JBNILN010000042.1:0-255 GCF_050107715.1 Metabacillus sp. 84
ATCAATATACTCTTTGCTCATATTGCATAAGATAGAAGCCTGTTCTTTTGTAGGAAGCAATTTGATTTTGACTGTGATGGTTTGTGACAGATCATTCACCCCCTTGTTTTTTGTTGTTCGACATAACCTTTTATCGTTTCACTCGACACATTTCCTGCGGTAGAAACAAAATAGGAACGTGTCCATAGACTCGGCAAGTGTTGAAGGTGAGGAAATTCCTCTCTCAACTTTTTAGAAGTCACTCCTTTGATTTTT
>NZ_JBNILN010000043.1:0-255 GCF_050107715.1 Metabacillus sp. 84
ACAAGGTAGCCGTATCGGAAGGTGCGGCTGGATCACCTCCTTTCTAAGGAAGATATGAGCATCCAAGCGATGCAAACCATTAACGGACGCACTTCGAATTTGTTTAGTTTTGAGAGATCATTCTCTCATGATTCACTTGTTCTTTGAAAACTAGATAACGATATGAATGTCAAACATTCACACGAGTAAGAAACGACCTTATGATTTTCTTCGTCCGTTTACCGGTTGAAGAAATGAACACAAGCCTTAAGACCA
>NZ_JBNILN010000044.1:0-254 GCF_050107715.1 Metabacillus sp. 84
AAAAATCAAAGGAGTGACTTCTAAAAAGTTGAGAGAGGAATTTCCTCACCTTCAACACTTGCCGAGTCTATGGACACGTTCCTATTTTGTTTCTACCGCAGGAAATGTGTCGAGTGAAACGATAAAACGTTATGTCGAACAACAAAAAACAAGGGGGTGAATGATCTGTCACAAACCATCACAGTCAAAATCAAATTGCTTCCTACAAAAGAACAGGCTTCTATCTTATGCAATATGAGCAAAGAGTATATTGA
>NZ_JBNILN010000045.1:0-253 GCF_050107715.1 Metabacillus sp. 84
TCGTAACAAGGTAGCCGTATCGGAAGGTGCGGCTGGATCACCTCCTTTCTAAGGAAGATATGAGCATCCAAGCGATGCAAACCATTAACGGACGCACTTCGAATTTGTTTAGTTTTGAGAGATCATTTCTCTCTTGATTCACTTGTTCTTTGAAAACTAGATAACGATATGAATGTCAAACATTCACACGAGTAAGAAACGACCTTATGATTTTCTTCGTCCGTTTACCGGTTGAAGAAATGAACACAAGCCT
>NZ_JBNILN010000046.1:0-245 GCF_050107715.1 Metabacillus sp. 84
AATGTGATTGTCTTTTGCAAAATTGACGATTGCACGGCTCACCTTGTGGTCTTGGTCTTTCATCCATCGCTGTTCTTTATCATCCAATTTACGGATGGCATTGAGTTTTTTCTTCCTGCCCAATGTTTTGCGTTTGGAACGGAATGTACGCTTCATGTATTTGTTTTGTCTACCGTTTCCAAAGAAACAAACCTTGTCATCATCTGTGATGGCTACCGCAGGAACTTTCAAACCTAAATCTACAC
>NZ_JBNILN010000047.1:0-245 GCF_050107715.1 Metabacillus sp. 84
CGAGGAGATTCCCGGCATGTCTGCAGGGCTATGGTTCTCTATAATGGTCCCCATTGAATCTTTTGGATTCATTTCTGGCCCTTCTATCGCTTTTAACAGGTTCTGAAGCGGTTCTTCCCCGGAAGGATGCGAGGAGATTCCCGGCATGTCTGCAGGGCTATGGTTCTCTATAATGGTCCCCATTGAATCTTTTGGATTCATTTCTGGCCCTTCTATCGCTTTTAACAGGTTCTGAAGCGGTTCTT
>NZ_JBNILN010000048.1:0-236 GCF_050107715.1 Metabacillus sp. 84
TAATTGCTTGGTTCTTGACTGCACTTGGAAGGTTGGCAGGAACATCTTTTGTTGTTTTCTTGGTGCTTTTCTGTTCTTTCACCATTTCAGCGATAAGACGATTCACTACATCAATATACTCTTTGCTCATATTGCATAAGATAGAAGCCTGTTCTTTTGTAGGAAGCAATTTGATTTTGACTGTGATGGTTTGTGACAGATCATTCACCCCCTTGTTTTTTGTTGTTCGACATAAC
>NZ_JBNILN010000049.1:0-221 GCF_050107715.1 Metabacillus sp. 84
CAACTACCATCGGCGCTGAAGAGCTTAACTTCCGTGTTCGGTATGGGAACGGGTGTGACCTCTTTGCCATAATCACCAGATATAAGGTTGAAAGATTGCTCTTTCAAAACTAGATAACGATATTGGTGCACGAGTCAAACGCCTTACGTAATTTGGTTAAGTCCTCGACCGATTAGTATCCGTCAGCTGCACATGTCGCCACGCTTCCACCTCGGACCTAT
>NZ_JBNILN010000050.1:0-220 GCF_050107715.1 Metabacillus sp. 84
TCGGATTTTGCGGTAGTGTCCGGGTGAAACATATATATTGTCCGTACTTTGGTTTTATTGTCCGTACTCACTGGTTTATTGTCCCAACTTTTGATATATTGTCCGTACTTTTGATATAAAGACTTTTCGGCATGATTCGAGCATATTCGCTCGGTGGTATGTATAAAAGGAGCCAGATTCCCTAGGACTTCTGTTCGGATTTTGCGGTAGTGTCCGGGTG
>NZ_JBNILN010000051.1:0-215 GCF_050107715.1 Metabacillus sp. 84
TGAGCCGTGCAATCGTCAATTTTGCAAAAGACAATCACATTTCTGTCATTCGCTTGGAACAACTGGCGAACATTAGACAGACGGCAAGAACGAGCCGTAAAAACGAAAAGAATTTGCACACTTGGTCCTTTTATCGCCTGTCTCATTTCATCGAATATAAAGCAAACCTAGTGGGTATTAAAGTTGAATATGTGAATCCCGCCTACTCGAGTCAA
>NZ_JBNILN010000052.1:0-215 GCF_050107715.1 Metabacillus sp. 84
TTGACTCGAGTAGGCGGGATTCACATATTCAACTTTAATACCCACTAGGTTTGCTTTATATTCGATGAAATGAGACAGGCGATAAAATGACCAAGTGTGCAAATTCTTTTCGTTTTTACGGCTCGTTTTTGCCGTCTGTCTAATGTTCGCCAGTTGTTCCAAGCGAATGACAGAAATGTGATTGTCTTTTGCAAAATTGATGATTGCACGGCTCA
>NZ_JBNILN010000053.1:0-215 GCF_050107715.1 Metabacillus sp. 84
TTGACTCGAGTAGGCGGGATTCACATATTCAACTTTAATACCCACTAGGTTTGCTTTATATTCGATGAAATGAGACAGGCGATAAAAGGACCAAGTGTGCAAATTCTTTTCGTTTTTACGGCTCGTTTTTGCCGTCTGTCTAATGTTCGCCAGTTGTTCCAAGCGAATGACAGAAATGTGATTGTCTTTTGCAAAATTGACGATTGCACGGCTCA
>NZ_JBNILN010000054.1:0-206 GCF_050107715.1 Metabacillus sp. 84
GAATGACAGAAATGTGATTGTCTTTTGCAAAATTGACGATTGCACGGCTCACCTTGTGGTCTTGGTCTTTCATCCATCGCTGTTCTTTATCATCCAATTTACGGATGGCATTGAGTTTTTTCTTCCTACCCAATGTTTTGCGTTTGGAACGGAATGTACGCTTCATGTATTTGTTTTGTCTACCGTTTCCAAAGAAACAAACCTTG
>NZ_JBNILN010000055.1:0-206 GCF_050107715.1 Metabacillus sp. 84
GAATGACAGAAATGTGATTGTCTTTTGCAAAATTGACGATTGCACGGCTCACCTTGTGGTCTTGGTCTTTCATCCATCTCTGTTCTTTATCATCCAATTTACGGATGGCATTGAGTTTTTTCTTCCTACCCAATGTTTTGCGTTTGGAACGGAATGTACGCTTCATGTATTTGTTTTGTCTACCGTTTCCAAAGAAACAAACCTTG
>NZ_JBNILN010000056.1:0-206 GCF_050107715.1 Metabacillus sp. 84
GAATGACAGAAATGTGATTGTCTTTTGCAAAATTGACGATTGCACGGCTCACCTTGTGGTCTTGGTCTTTCATCCATCTCTGTTCTTTATCATCCAATTTACGGATGGCATTGAGTTTTTTCTTCCTGCCCAATGTTCTGCGTTTGGAACGGAATGTACGCTTCATGTATTTGTTTTGTCTGCCGTTTCCAAAGAAACAAACCTTG
>NZ_JBNILN010000057.1:0-204 GCF_050107715.1 Metabacillus sp. 84
TTGATAGGTCCGAGGTGGAAGCGTGGCGACATGTGCAGCTGACGGATACTAATCGGTCGAGGACTTAACCAAATTACGTAAGGCGTTTGACTCGTGAACCAATCGTTATCTAGTTTTGAAAGAGCAATCTTTCAACCTTATATCTGGTGATTATGGCAAAGAGGTCACACCCGTTCCCATACCGAACACGGAAGTTAAGCTCTT